>JANMLD010000343.1:0-3245 GCA_031372345.1 Pirellula sp. | reverse complement strand
CCGTGCTCACCCAGGGCGGCGCGTTGCGACCTGCCGTCGCACCCAGGGCGGCGCGTTGCGACCTGCCGTCGCACCCAGGGCGGCGCGTTGCGACCTGCCGTCGCAACGCTCTGCCCTGGGCTGTGTTGTTGTTGCCCCATTCGGGGCGGAACGCAACGGCGCATCCCCCCGCGTTTTTCCAGTGCACGCGGCCCGATGGGCACGCGGTTAAACGAAAATGCTGCAACAAACTCTGAGACATCGCCAAGTGGCTCGTTATTCCATTCATCTCCATTCCAATCATCTCCACTCCCATCATCTCCATTCCCATTCCAACATTCCAACATTCCTCCACTCCTCCACTCCTCCACTCCTCCACTCCAACACTCCAACACTCCAACACTCCAAAACTCCAAAACTCCAAAACTCCAATACTCCAAAACTCCAATACTCCAATACTCCAATACTCCAATACTCCAATACTCCAATACTCCTCCACTCCAATACTCCAATACTCCATTCCCCATCATCTTAAAGCTCCGATGAATCGGAGCACTCCAAATTGATCGAATCACTTCGACCTGCAAAAAATCGACCTTCACCATGGTCGGTACCAAGAGTCCTCCACTCGCTGGAACCGGACGATAACGGTGGCGAAGTTGAGACTACTACCGTGTTCTTGACCGGTGCCGAATGCCCGTTCCGATGCACGATGTGTGATCTGTGGATGTACACTTCTTCGGAGCGGACTCCCGTCGGAGCTATCCCATTTCAATTGAGCCAAGTTTTGTCAACCGTGGATTCCGTGGATTCCGGCAAACGGCGATGGCTGAAACTCTACAACGCCAGCAATTTCTTTGACCCCAGATCGATCCCTCGCGAAGACCTCACCGAGATCGCTCGCTTGTGCTCCAAGTTCGAACGGGTCATCGTCGAAAACCATCCGCGATTTTGCGACGATCGAATGCGGTCCTTTGCCGAACAACTCGATGGCCAACTTGAAGTGGCCATGGGCTTGGAAACGATCCATCCTAAGGCCATGGCCGCCATGAACAAAGGGATGACGCTCGATGATTTCGACCGAGCCGCTGAGAAGTGCCACAGTTTGGGAGTGGATGTCCGAGCGTTCGTTTTGCTTCATCCGCCAGGTATTGCATTGGCGGAATCGGTGGAGTGGACTTGGAAGAGTGTTGCTTACGCGTTAGAACGGAAAGTCCGGCATGTCAGTATCATCCCAGTGCGGGCGGGGAACGGATGGATTGACAATCTCATACAGTTGGGGCAATACGAACTACCGACCCTTTCGCTTGTGAAAACGCTTTACGATGCTCGTCACGCACAGGACATTCCAATTCCTTCCTCATCGGTCGTTGAATTCGACCTTTGGGATTGGGACAACGTCAAAGGGGGCTGCGAACGTTGCCGACCCAAACTCAAGGATCATATCGAGCGATGCAATCGCACTCAAAACATCCGTCCAATGAACGAAATCAAGCTCGATTGTGAATGCAGTTTATGATGCCGTGATCATTGGTTCGGGTTTTTCGGGAAGCATCCTCGGTCAGATTCTTGCTCGCTCAGGTTGGCGTGTAGCCATTGTTGATCGGGCAAAACACCCGCGATTTGCAATTGGCGAGTCCTCGACTCCTACCGCCGATTTCCTACTGGCATACCTCGCGGATCGCTGGAACATGCCGGAGTTGCGACCATTGGCAGCCTGGGGGACTTGGAAGGCGGCGTATCCGCACGTTACCTGTGGGAAGAAACGGGGCTTCACTTATTTCGGCCATTCCGCTGACCAGTCCTTTCGCGATAGCCCGGAGCATTTTCGGTCGCTGATGGTGGCTGCCTCTCAATCGGACTATTGGAGTGACACACAGTGGCTACGAAGCGACGTCGATGCGTTCCTGGCTCAGCAATGCGTGGCTAACGGTTGCGAATTGTTTGAAAATGTTGACATCGAGGATGCACAGCGTGCAGAAACGACTTGGACCCTTCGAATTGCGGACCGCACGTTTGGAAATGACAAGCAAGAGCTGCGAGCCAGATGGTTGATCGACGCGGGGGGAGCCGGGGATTTTTCTGAACGATGGCTAGGGAATAGCCGCGATGATACTTGGATGAAGACCCAAACGGGATCGGTTTTCGGACATTTTTCCGATGTGGATGGTTTTGGAAAGCATTGCGGTTATGAGTCCGCCATGGACCCTATTGCTGAGTTTCATTTGGACGATTCCGCCCAGCATCATGTGACCGACGACGGATGGATGTGGATGCTCCGTTTCGATACCGGTGTTACCAGTGTCGGCTTGGTTCAGCCGACGGACCGATGGAAAAAAATCCAGTCGCTGGAGGATGCCACACTGGTCTGGAGCCGATGGATTTCGAAGTACCCGTCGATCCAGCGGATGTTGGCGAAGTCGCAACCAGTGGAAAATGGTCCTAGTTGGTTGCGATGGAGCAATCGGCTAAGTCGGTGTCGGCAACGGGCGGTTGGAGAGGGTTGGGTTCAACTGCCGACCGCTTATGGTTTCGTCGATCCGCTGCACAGCACAGGGATTGCGCATGCCTTGAGCGGGGTGCTTCGGATTGCGGAGCTGTTGGTCGAGGACGGTTCGGTGGACAAATGCACCGCGTCAAGATGGGTTGAGTACGATCGCCAGCTTCGCAGCGAGATTGAGTGGATGGATTTGCTGGTGGGCGGCTGCTATCGATCGCTTCCGTCGTTTGCTACTTTTTGCGCGTTCGCGAGCTGGTATTTCGTTGCGACCATCCAATTTGAACGGGTGATGGCTCGCGATCCGAGTCGCTGGACGGACGGTTACTTGTCGTGTGAGAATGTGCCGCTTCGTATGCGAGTGGAGGAATCGTACGATCAACTTTTGAGGCAGGGAGAAGAAGCGAACGTGGAGTCGATTCGGCGAGGAATAAGTGGGTGGAACGATGTTGGACTGCTAGTGCCAGTGCGTGGTCAGCGGATACCGCACACGGCACCGAGGAAGGGGTGAGTGTTCAGTGTTCAGTGTTCAGTGTTCAGGGTTCAGGGTGAAGGGTTCAGGGTGAAGGGTTCAGGGTTCAGGGTGAAGGGTTCAGTGTTCAGGGTTCAGGGTGAAGGGTTCAGGAGTGAAGGGTTCAGGAGTGAAGGGTTCAGGGTGCGTCGGCGCAAGCCGGAGAGAGGTAGCGAATGAAAGAGTCGTACGAGGAAAGACCTAGCCAGTCACCTTGGCCTCGAGTGATGCGTGTGTTCGGGCAACCGACGCATCGAA
>JANMLD010000332.1:0-33808 GCA_031372345.1 Pirellula sp. | reverse complement strand
AGAAGGACCTACACATGAACACTTTGTCCCTTTACGCTAAGACGATCGCATTCCTTGCAACCGATGGATTCGAGCAAGTTGAATTAACAGAACCCTGGAATGCAATGCAAGGAGCAGGCGCCGAGGTGATCTTGGTTTCACCCAAGGCTGGGAAAATACGTGGAGTGCATCACGACCAACCTGGTGATGAGTTTGAGGTAGATGCAGTTGCTGCTGAGGCCAACGCCGACCTTTATCATGGCTTGGTTTTGCCAGGAGGCGTATTTAGCCCGGACGCCCTTCGATTGAATGAAGATTGCGTAAAATTTGTTCGTGCATTCTTTGACACCTATAAACCCGTGGCAGCAATTTGTCATGGTCCCTGGATGCTCATCGAAGCAAAGGTCGTCGAGGGTCGTACCATGACTTCTTGGCCAAGCCTGAAAACCGATTTACTCAATGCGGGAGCGAACTGGGTTGATCAAGCATGCGTTAGCGATCAAGGACTCGTCACTAGTCGTAGCCCAGCGGACTTATCCGTCTTTTGCGAAATGGCCATCGAAGAATTTGCAAAAGGCATTCACGCAGTCCAACCAGTCAGTCCCACGTCGCTGAGTGTGTAGCAAAAGTGGCGTCCCCTTTTGCAAAAAGAAAAACGGCCGCCGTCGAGACGGCCGTTTCTTGTTTTGTACATGCCTCGACCAGACCATAAGCCGAAACGTACACCGTTAACTGCAATCATGTAACGGCGAGTTGGTCACGCATATCACGTACGCGATCATGGCCAGCCTTGACGATTGCATACTGACGCGTCAGCACATCGTTCATGGCACTCCCCGCGGTAGCGACGAGCGCTTCTTCGTAAGCCTGCTTAATCGCATCCTCGCCACGTTCTGCTTCGGAAAGAATGGAATGCGAGTCTCCACCGCTGACCATGCCACGAACTCCTAACCATGCCCGATGCAATGCGGCAAGATAGGAACCCTCGGTAACTGCGCTATCACGGTTCCATTCGACGAACTTTTGCAATTCAAGTGCATTGTTCGCGCGCTGCCTGCCTAGCTCAACGAACATGGTAGCAATTTGTTTGTCTTCAATTTTGTGAGATGCTTCTTCGAACCCCTTCTCGGAGTCTATGTTGATTTGAATAAGCTGCTTTAACCAAGTTAACGTGTCTCTGCTCAAATTTGTTTTCGTTTCCATTGCTGGCTCCATACGAGATTGATATCTTCAGGACCTAGATCCTCTAACCTACGACTGGCATACGCAGGAATGAGTTCTGACAGCAAAAGACGTACCAATCTACTTGGGCAGTGTCGGCATTTGTGTACAATCATCGCATGATCGATAACAACTCCTTTACGAATACGCTGTGTGGCCTTACGGACACGGAGGTCGCAGCTCGAGTTGAGAAGTTCGGAAAGAACGAGCTTCCTGCATCTAAGCCTAAAAGTATTTGGGGAACAGCCTGGAACGTCGTCCGCGAACCGATGTTCCTGCTCTTGTTAGCATGCGGAACGCTGTACTTATTGCTTGGAGACGTCCAAGAAGCGTTGATGTTGTTGGGGTTCGTATTCGTTGTTTTGGGAATCACGCTTTATCAAGAGCGGAAAACCGAGCGAGCGCTTGAGGCCCTCCGCGACCTCTCCAGTCCACGCGCTCTCGTGATTCGAAGCGGAGAACGCAAACGGATTGCGGGCCGCGAAGTGGTACCCGACGACATAATTGTTTTGGCCGAAGGGGATCGCGTTCCTGCCGATTCAGTAGTGCTTGCGTGTGACAACCTCTCGACGGACGAGTCGTTGCTCACCGGAGAATCTGTTCCGGTTCGAAAGGTTGTTTGGGATGGCAGCCTACCGATGACCCGTCCCGGTGGGGACGATTTGCCATTCCTTTATTCGGGAACACTGATCGTACAGGGTCAAGGCATTGCTCAAGTAAGATCCACTGGCATAGACACAGAAATGGGCCGAATTGGCAAAGCTCTGCAAGCCGTCAAGGTGGAAGGCACCAAGCTTCAAAAAGAGGTCGATTTGTTGGTGCGCAGAGTTGCAATTCTTGGGTTGCTCTTATGTGTCTTCGTTGTCGTACTCTACGGAGTATCCCGTGGCAACTGGCTTCAAGGATTCCTGGCTGGCATCACATTGGCCATGGCGATGTTGCCGGAGGAATTTCCGGTCGTGCTCTCCATCTTCATGGCTTTAGGTGCTTGGCGACTATCGAAGATTAACGTATTGGCAAGACATGTGCCGGTGATCGAGACGCTTGGTTCAGCTACGGTTCTTTGTGTTGATAAAACAGGCACGTTAACGCTCAATCGTATGTCGATTCGAAAGTTGGTGGTGGACGGAGCCTTTCATGATGTTGGCGAAGACGATGTGCCATCGAATCCGACTTTACCGGAAGACTTTCATGAGATTGTCGAGTTTGGGATCTTGGCAAGTCAACGCGATCCGTATGATCCCATGGAAAAGGCATTTCATGAACTAGGCAATGCGCGTCTTGCGGCGACGGAGCATTTGCACGCCGATTGGTCTCTGGAAAAAGGGTATTCGTTGACGCCTAACCTCCTGGCCATGTCTCACGTTTGGAAGTCACCGACTGGCACAGACTATGTTCTGGCGACCAAAGGCGCTCCCGAGGCTATCGCGGACCTTTGTCATTTAGCACCGGAACGAACAAGGGAGATCGGCGAACAAGTTGCCGTGATGGCTATGGAGGGACTGCGTGTCTTAGGGGTTGCGAAAGGCAGTTTCGGCAAGCAAGCGTTGCCAGGCGATCAACACGACTTCACTTTTGAATTCCTAGGGCTGGTTGGTCTGGCTGACCCTGTTCGTCCGACCGTACCTTCTGCTGTAGAAGAGTGCTACGCGGCTGGGATTCGAGTCGTCATGATCACGGGCGATCACCCGACTACGGCCAAGAGTATCGCTCAACAAGCAGGAATCAAGCCAGTTGACGAGACCATCACGGGTCCGGAACTGGACGAAATGGATGACCTGGATTTGCAACAGCGTGTTCGGACTATCAATGTTTTTGCTCGTATGGTTCCGGAACAAAAACTGCGTTTGGTGAATGCATTGAAGGCGAACGGAGAAGTCGTCGCCATGACAGGGGATGGAGTGAATGACGCTCCGGCATTGAAAGCTGCTCACATCGGCATTGCGATGGGAGGGAGAGGGACAGACGTAGCTCGCGAAGCTGCTTCGTTAGTGTTGCTAAATGATGATTTTGCATCGATCGTTCATTCCGTTCGAATGGGCAGACGCATTTACGACCATCTTCAAAAGGCCATGACCTACATCGTCGCGGTGCATGTTCCTATCGCAGGCATGTCGATAGTCCCAGTTCTCCTTGGCGGCCCTATTGCGTTGATGCCTGTCCACATTTTGTTTCTGGAACTGGTGATTGATCCGGCTTGCTCGGTCGTTTTTGAAGCGGAACCTGAGGACGAGGACGTGATGCGGCGTCCGCCACGAAATCCGGCGAGTCCGATGTTTGGTCTTAGGCTACTCGGTTTCGGACTGCTGCAAGGCGGGAGTGCGCTGCTGATTGTGTTGTCAATCTATTTATCTGCATTGTGGGGTTGGCTCAACGCAGAAGATGCCACCGCATTGAGTTTCACGACGCTGATCGTCGCCAATGTTGGGCTTATCTTTGCAAACCGATCATGGACGCGAACGATCTGGTCGACGCTGCGATCGCCTAACGCTGCCTTATGGTGGGTCATTGGCGGCGCCACACTTTTCCTTGGTCTCTCGCTGTATATTCCGTTTTTGCAAAGGGTATTTCACTTTTCGACGCTGCACTTGGATGACCTTGCGCTTTGTGTAGCAGGCGGCTTTTTGAGTGTGATCTGGTTCGAAGGATTGAAATGGCTCAAGCTGAAATGGTGACCATGGCATTTACTTCGTTTAACCGCGTAGGCATCGCCCCGCGTTGTCTACGGCTCGCGGCAGACTAAAATTTACCTGCCAAGGATTTCAATGGGAGCGCGAGGCCCCTGCCGAGCTTGGCTTTGGTTCGGCAGGAGCCTCTCTCCCGGTATAATCAA
This sequence comes from Pirellula sp., assembly GCA_031372345.1. GTDB lineage: Bacteria > Planctomycetota > Planctomycetia > Pirellulales > Pirellulaceae > JBKCUI01. The sequence continues at coordinate 29,775 of JANMLD010000332.1, read as the reverse complement.
TGCTGCCGCTCGCCTGTGGCTCGCGGCCCGTTGGGCACGCGGTTAAATAATTTTTTAAAGTTTAACGCCTTGTCGCTTGGCTTTCCATTTCTCGATTCGTTTGGTTCGCACCTCGTCCGAGTTGGACGGAAGGAGTATTGAATCCTCTCGAAATCCCCATAACACGGTTGGCTGAAATTGCGGGAAAGTGGTTGAATAATCCTCACCAGCCAAGTGCATAGAAACGAGCAAGGCGATATCGCGAAACTCCGCAGTATCTTGTGTTTGCGGCGCAAGGGGGTTGCCAAAGGCCTGATCTTGAACTTGGACACAGATGGTCTTGTCATCCAACCATTTTTCAACTTGGGGCAAATCTGCGGCGGTTCCGAAACGATAAACCGCTTGCATCGACCTTACAAAGGCAATCGTTTCCGTTTTGATTTCCGGTAATTCGAGTATTCTGAGAGCGATGTCCTTTGCTTGTGGATAGTCTTTTTCGATAAAGAGCATCAAGCATTGCGGAAGCCGTTCCTCGATTCGATTCGACCATCCTAACATCAGACGTTCGAGTGATTTCTTGAATTGGGGATCGGACATCTGTTGGCTGAACGGCGATGTCGAAAATGTTCGGACGCTCAGTTTCTCTAAGGTTCGATCGGTCACGTCATCCGCAATATTGAGGCAATACAAGATAGCCAATGCATCGGGGATGTCGTAGCCGGTTAAGTTGGTTAGTTTCTCATTGATTGTGGCTGCAATGTCTCGCGCCTTAACCAAGGCTTCTTGCTTGGAATTGAGTTCTGCGAACACAAGTTCAGGATACGCCTCAAGAAGTTTCAGAAAGAGCATTTTTGCGTTTCGATTGGTTCCACATACGCGGCCGAAACTGTTCCATCCATCAAATCCCATGGTTTGAGTTTGGTCGGTAGATCGCAAAAAGGTCCGGATCTGGTTTAATGTTCGATCATTCTTGATTTTGGCGATGATGCCACTCAAACGGATGCGGGCTTCGAGATCTTTGTCGGTCAGTTCCTTTAGGGCCAGTTCGAGCTCCGGGAGTAGCTTCTCGTCAGATTGCGCAAGGAGTTCCATCGCCGATTCCCGCGCGGCGAATTCGGGACTGCCCAATCGTGAAACCAAGATGGCGATTGGATCGTCTTGGATTTTTTTCTCGGCAACTTGCCCGATGCATTTTGCTTGAAGTGAAATCGAGCATACGAAGCAAAGCCAGCAGATCGCGAGACCTTGAGGACCAGGAAACACTCGATTTTTCCCCAAAAAACAGACCATGGAATAGTACTTTATGTTGCGTGGGAGGGTCAGGCCACCCCTGTAAACCTCGTTGCAATGCCTAATCGTTTGAAAAACAACGGGAGGGCGAGGCTCCAGCCGAGCTGGCGCCAGAACTCGGCAGTAGCCTCGCTCACTCGTTGCATTTTACCAGTTTGTACGGCATGGCGGTCCATACTCCAAGAAAAACTCCTTGATGAAGCGATCGACACCAGCTAAACTTTAGCGAGTTCAGGGATTTGCGGCCGCTTGCAGCCTAACTGCTAAATAGCCACTGTTGTTCCAGAGCTTCCTCGAAGCCGAGTCCATCGCCAGCTTCCCCATTCCAGGATGCTTTCTAACTTCAGCGACCACTACTTACCTCTCATGTTGAGGCGGGTAGTCTGCTCCAAGTCGCAAATCCGAAGTGTTCGATCGATTTACCTTTGGATTTTATCAACACATGGAAAACGCAACCATTGTGGAAAAGCACCCAGATGCTCAGCCAACTGGCACGGAAACTCGGCCCGGACTCGTAAGCCAACGCGCGGGATTGAGCACAACCAGTGTGCACGCGGGAGAAGCTCGACGCAAGCCGAGCGATGCGATCACAGACTCTATCTGTTGTAGCAGTACTTTTACGTTTGAGTCGACTCAGAGCATTATCGACTACATCGAGCAAAAGCAGGATCGCGAGGAGTACGGTCGTTATGGAAACCCAAACGAAAAAGTCGTCGAACGAAAACTGGCCGCATTGGACTCGGCGGAGGAAGCGATCATTTATTCCAGCGGCATGGCAGCCATCGTCGGATTGTTGATGGCCAAGCTGAGCGCGGGGGACGAAATCGTCATCTTCGACCAATGCTATCATCGCAGTCGCGAGTTCTGTTCGAAACACTTATCTCGATTCGGAATCGTGACGCACCAAATTGCCACCGGCGACTTCCAAGCCATGGACAATGCGATAAACAGTCGAACGAAATTGCTGATCAGCGAGTCTCCGACCAACCCACACTTAAGCGTAATTGATCTCGAGCAATTCGTCGCATTGGGAAGGTCACGCAAAGTGGAAACACTGATCGATGCGACTCTTGCGACACCCTACAATATTCGTCCTATCGAATATGGCGTCGACTACGTATGGCACTCCGCAACCAAATACATGGGAGGTCACAATGATCTGTTGGCTGGCGTCATTTGCGGATCGAGGGAAAAGCTAACTGAGGTGCGGAAGTTGCGCGGCATATTGGGCGGAATCAATTCACCGCACAACATGTACTTACTAGAACGAGGGCTTAAGACGTTCGCCCTACGCATGGCGCGGCATAACGAAAATGGACAGCGGATCGCGGAGTTTTTGGAACGGCACCCGCGAGTCGAAAAAGTCTATTATCCAGGCTTGAAATCCCATCCGAGCCACGAAATTGCCAAGCGAACCATGAAGGGCTTTGGCGGACTCATTACCTTCTTGGTACGCGATGCGGATTGGAAACAAACGGCCGCCATTATCGACGCGTGCTCGATTCCGAAAATCGCACCAAGCCTTGGGGGAGTCGAATCGCTGATAGAACAGCCGTTCGTGATGAGTTACTTTGACTATTCGCCAGAGGACCGAAAGCGCTTTGGTATCGCGGACAATATGATCCGCATGGCTTGTGGCATCGAAGATACGGAAGACTTGATCGCCGATCTAAAGCAGGCACTGAGCGTATGAAGTTTCGAACGCGGGCCATTCATGTTGGCAATGAACCCGATCCGGCAACGGGAGCCGTCGTAACGCCCATTCACCTAGCCACCACGTTCATCCAGCCTGGTGCCGGTGTTTGGGGGCAGTTTGATTACGCACGTAGCGGCTCGCCAACTCGATCGGCAGTAGAGCGCACGGTTGCGGATTTGGAGGGTGCCTCGGGGGCGCTGGCGTTCTCCTCAGGTATGGCTGCAACCCATTGCGCGACCATGCTTCACAAGAGCGGAGACCATATCGTCGCAGGTTGCGATATCTATGGCGGGACGTTTCGACTTCTACACAAGATTTGCAACCGCAGCGGCATTGAGGTTACGCTTGCCCCTGCGGATGATGCAATGCAAATTCAAGCGGCAATGAAGCCCAATACCAAGATGGTCTGGATCGAGAGCATTGGCAATCCACGCATGACAGTCCCTGATATTCCTGCAATTGCAGAAATGGCACATCGAGGTGGAGCTTTGCTTGGCGTCGATAGCACCTTTGCGCCCCCGTCGATATTGCGTCCGCTTGAGTTAGGTGCGGACATTGTGATGCACTCGGCGACGAAGTACCTAGGTGGCCACAGCGATTGCTTGGCAGGTATCTTAGCGACCCGAGATTTGGAGCTGCATAAGGAACTGTACTTCATCCAAAACGCTACAGGAGCCGTTCTTGGTGCACTCGAATCCTTTCTGTTGCAAAGGGGCATCAAAACGCTTGAATTGCGGATGCGGGAACAATGCAAATCGGCTCTCAAGATCGCTCAGTGGCTCGAAGGTCATCCTCAAGTAACTTGCGTTTTGTATCCCGGATTAGCCAGCCATAGCAACCACGAACGAGCCAAACAATTCATGGGAGATCAGTTTGGAGCCATGCTGTCGTTCGAAATTGACGGCGATTTGGCCAAAACCAAGGTCGTTTGTCAGTCGACGAAACTGTTTGGCTTGGCCGTAAGTCTTGGCGCAGTGGAATCGCTCATCGCACAGCCTGCTTCGATGTCGCATGCGAGTTACGACGCGGCGGCCAAGGCCAAGTATGGCATCACCGATTCTTTGATTCGAATCTCTGTTGGCCTCGAAGACGTGGATGATCTGATCGCGGACTTGGATCAAGCGATTGTTGCGGCTGGCCTCAACTCAAAGTAACTTTGTCGCCTTTTGCACCGCGAAAGTGCGTTAACGAGGCGCACTTTCGCGGAGCGAAAGGCTACAAACCTACTGGCCGTTATGTTGCAAATGAACTGCGGCAATGGTTTTTTGTTGATCGTTTGCAGGAACTTGTTCGTAGTGGCTAAATTCGAGCGTGAATGAACCTTGGCCTGCCGTCATTCCGGACAATGTTCTAGCGTACGTTGTCAACTCGGAGGACGGTGCCCGGGCATGGACGACAGTTACACCTCCAGCTTGCGAGTCCATTCCTTCTAAACGGCCACGTCGCGTGTTGAGGTCGCTCGTTATCGATCCAACGAATTGTTCTGGAACCGAAATGTCCAAATGCATCATCGGTTCTAGAAGACACGGTTTAGCTTGTTTGAAGACTTCGCGGAAACAGTGGCTACCCGCGGTGCGAAATGCCGCTTCGTTGCTATCCACCGGGTGGTCCTTTCCATAGAACAGCGAAACTGCGATGTCCTGAACTTGACAACCCGCGATGACCCCTTTCTCCATTTGTTCGCGCACGCCCGCTTCGACCGCAGGGATGAATTGATTGGGGACGGTGCCACCCGACACGCAGTCCAGGAATGCAAAATTCAAGCTTTTGTCGAAGCGGTATTCACGCAAGCATTCGAAATTGGCTCGCGTGAAGTAACTTTCTGGATCGATGTCGTGTGGCAACGCAACCACGCGCAGATGCACTTCGGCGAATTGGCCGGATCCACCCGATTGCTTCTTGTGACGATAGGAGCCTTCCGCATGTCCTGCGCAGGTCTCGCGATAAGGTACCTTGGGGACGTGCGTGACAATATCCACCTTGTCCCGTTTGCGCAATCTTTCTTGTACGATTTGCAGATGCAGATCGCTCATTCCTCGCATCACCAGTTCGTGCGTTTCCGGATCGCGAGTGAGGCGAAACGTCGGGTCTTCTTCTTCGATCTTGTGCAAAGCCCCGGAGATCTTTTGTTGGTCTGCCCGACTCTTCGGCTCCACTGCTAAACCAATCATCGGAGTCGGAAAAGCGATGGAGGGCAAAACAACATTTTTGTCACCGGACACCAAGGTATCCCCCACTTGAAAATCGTCAATCTTGGCCACAACCACCACGTCGCCTGCGTGTGCCTCATCGACCGTTTCAACCTGCCCCCCTTGCGCGTCGAGCATCTGATGGACCTTAACTTCCTTGCCAGTTCGCATGTCCCTGACCATTGAATCTTTAGTCAGTTTTCCGGAGAGAATGCGGATAAAACTCATTTTGGAAACAAACGGATCCATTCGCGTTTTGAAGACTTGGGCGACAAAGGGCGCATCCTCGGAAGAAGTGACTTCGACATCTGTCCCATCATCCGAAGTGCCATGTCGAACGCGTTCGCCGGGTGCCAGCGCAAAGTCTGCAATAGCATCCAATAACTCAAGGAAGCCGACGCCAGTCTTAGCACTGACACACAAGATAGGGATCAGTGAACCAGAGGCGATGACGTTTTTGAGTCCTCTCAGAACCTCCGGGGCTGCGAGCTCCTGACCTTCCAGATACCGTTCGAACAACGTTGGATCGGACTCGACGATTGACTCCATCAAGGCCGCGCCGTAGGCAGCAGGATCGACGACAGCACCGTTTTGCTCAGCGTGTTTAAGGTTCAGCGTACTTACGACTCCTTTTAGTTCAGGTCCGATTCCGCAGGGGATATTGATTGGGATGCAATTCTTTCCGAAAGTGTCTTGAATGCGTTGGACAAGTTGCATGAAATCGATGTTGCTAACATCGAGTTTGTTGAGCACGATGAACCGCGCAAGTTGGGCCTGTCCAGCAAGTTCAAATGTGCGGCGAGTGTTTGCTTCGATGCCCGCGGTCGCATTGATCGTCACGATGGCCGTTTCGGCAGCGCACACAGCACTAATCACTTGCCCCACAAATTCGGGATAGCCCGGCGTGTCGATGACGTTAACTCGCACACCACGGTACTCGTAATGGACCATCGCGGCCGAGATGGAAAAATGATGTTGTCGGGCTTCATCGTCGGTATCGAGTTTGCTGGTGCCATCGTCAACCGAACCCGCTCGCGAGCCAATACCCGTTTTGAAAAGCAATTGATCGGCCAGCGTGGTCTTGCCAACTGCACCGTGACCAACGAGTACAATATTGCGAAGATTCTCCGAAGCGTACTTGGACATATTGACTCCGTTTCGTCAATGAAAAAGGAGGTTCAAAGCACGACCCTGAGTGAGCCGGCCTGTTTGTCAAAAGCATCTTTATTGTAGGCAATTTGGGTTGGACGCAATGAGTCGTCCGAGAGATGCCAGAACTACTTTTGAAAAAAAGTTGCGAGCTGAGGGCAAACATGTTAAGTTGATGTCAGCGATTGGACGTACCATGGTTGCCGTCCATTTACTTGGATATGCTTGGATACCAGACTCCCACTAGCCGATTGGCGAGGTGTTGCGATGACTTCTGTTGGAATCGTCCGTGTCGTGAATAGCGCTTTCATGAACGAACTCAAAGAATGCAATTCGCCTCTTTGGGAGGATGTGAACACACTCGGCTCTTACACCCAGGAACCCTTTTGCGCCGATTGGATTGAGCAAGAAGCGGGACTGCTGCTCCGGCGTCTTCGCGATGAACTCTCGGCGCAGTTTCGCTTAGAAGAAACATTTGGCTACGTGCCGGGCTCAAGTCAACTTCAGGATAGAAATGTGGCCAAAGCGTTGGACCAACACTTGGGCATCGTTTTAATGTGCGTCGCGCTGAGTGAGCAACTCGACGATCTAGAGTATTGTGGGACGTTGTCCAGCGAAACACTCGGGATTTGGCATGAAATGAAACGACTCTACGACTTAATCATGGAACACGAAGCTTTGGAACGCAGACTTTCAGCTGCCGCCTGGGCACCTGTCCTACCGGAATCTCGCGAAGCGAACGAAGTCACAACCGCAAAGTCCTAGATCTCCATGGCTGGATCCCACTCCCAAATGGTTCGGTACGCACCAATAGATTCAAAGAAATCGATCATGTTCGCATAGAATTCGTTCGATGCCAGGGTCGCTGTGTCGCCGATCACGATCAGCTTGCGTTTCGCACGTGTCAATGCCACATTCATTCGACGCGTGTCTCCCAAAAAACCGATTTCGGCGATGGCATTCGAGCGGACCAGCGTAATGAGGATCGCTTCTTTTTCTCGGCCTTGGAAACCGTCCACCGTGTCGATCTCAATCGCTTTAAATGGACAGTTTTGCCTGAGCCATCGAACTTGAGCAGCGTACGGGGCGATAATGGCAACGTCCTTGGGATCAATCCCCGAGCCGCACAGTTCGCGGACCTGTTGAAGAATCCACTTGGCCTCTTGGACATTGAATCGGCTTTCGCCATCGACTTCTTGCTCTTCGTCCCAGCCGGCACCGGCGGTGTCGACAAAGGTAACCGGCGACTGCAATACTTCCGAATGGGGGGGCGCCACCAAGTCGGTCAGAAGGTGGGTTCGAACCGTTTCGTTGGCTTGTAAACTACCGCCGTAAAAGCACTGCGACGAGTACTGCATGATGTCTTCATGCATGCGATATTGTACGATCAATTGCTTGGTGATGCTGTCTCCGTATGTGCTCACTAAGCGTTCCATCAGGCTAATGGCAAACCCTTGCGCAGCCGCTTCCGACGAAATGATGGTTGGCGGAAGCTGGCAGTGGTCACCCGCCAGGACAATTCGGTCGGCCCGAAGGACGACGGGCCAGCTGCCTGGTTCGGTGCTTTGACAGGCTTCATCGATCACTGCCAAATCAAAATTGCGCGATCCCAAGATCTCAGGGTCGAAGTTGGTCGTCGCACAAATCACATCCGCTCGGTCCAAGACATTGGCAATGATCTGCCGTTCGTAAACTCTCGCGTCATCGCGCAATCGCCGAGACTCTTGGCGTAAATCACTGCGTTCGCCCGGCAGTGGTTTGGCGCGAGTAAACTTGCTGGCCTTCCTCGCCAACTTCTCTGCCTCACGCATCATTTCGCCGACCACTTTCATAGCTGGATCGGATTCCACCAGCGCATCGAGCGTGTAGGCTTGCAACTCCTCTTGGACACGAGCAGGATGTCCGATTCTGACCACCCGAATGCGATTCGCAACCAGTTTTTCCAACAAATTGTCGACGCCCGTATTGCTGGGAGCGCATGCTAGTACTCTAGCCCCTCGCTGAACCGCTTGACGAATCAATTCCACTACGGTGGTTGTTTTGCCAGTACCAGGCGGGCCGTGGATAATGGAAATGTCTCGAGCGGACATTGCGAACTGAATGGCTTGCCGTTGCGATTCGTTAAAATGAGGCTCCATTTCGAGGTTAAACGGGGCGTCAAAGCGAGGTTCTCTCGCACCGATGAGGACATCTCGAAGCTGGGCAACTCGAGCTCTCGCATTTTGGACGGAATTCAAGGCCGTTAGCTGACGATTGCGAGTGATCTCGTCCATCGAAAGGTCCAATCGAAAGCGATCCCCTTCAGGCCATTCGTCAAAGGCAACTTCGATCGTGCCGCTTTGTTTGCTGCAAACGATGCCATAACCACAGTCACCCTCAGTCGCTTCCTCGGAAGCGATCACGGGTGATCCGACTCGGAATCGGTTCCAAGGTAGATCGAGGGTTCTATTTCGTTTTGCAAAAGTAACGAGGAAGCGGCCTCCAAGCCCCATGCGATGATCGGAGATTACGAGATCGACTAACGTGTCACCTCGCATCTCCGCGTTTTTTTGAGACCGATCTCTCCGACGCTCGATCATCCGTTTTCGTTCGGCATCGGATTCCATGTCAAGCCAAACGCGGAGTTGTTTGAAGTGCTCTTCGAGTGGTTTCGGCATTAATTGTGTCAGCGATCTCAGGATTCGTGGCGGCTGCTCAAAAGGACCGACGATTGTAGCGTTCCTCGACTTTTTGACACAGCCCGAAGTCGCCGAAACACGGATTGAGCCCGCTTGGTATACTACTTTGTCAATGCACAAACTTTCCATTCCCTTTCGTTCCAAGGAACTATTGTCACCATGTTGATTAAATCCATTCTTTCCACGATCGCAGTTTTTCTGATTGGCGGAACGGCAACACTGGCCCAATCGCCAGCAACAAGCAAGCTTTACGAGTTGCGATCGTATGTCCCGGAGTCAGGGCGTCAATCCGACGTGCTCAAGCTGATTGCCGACGGCGGTATGCCACTTATGGCGAAGCACAACATTACCTTGGTAGGCGCCTGGACCAACGTCGATCCAAAGGACGAACGTGTTTTCACGTTGATCAGCCACAAGGACAAAGCGACCAGCGAAGCGTCTCAGTCTGCACTTCAAAACGACCCAGCTTGGAAGGAGGTCGTTCAGAAAACTGTGATTGACGGCAAGAAGGCTGTAAATTCCTTTGAGCGAATTTTTCTAACGGTTAACGACTACAGTCCAGTGTTGGACGTAAAGCAAGTTGGCAATCGAGTTTTTGAATTGCGTACTTATGCCGCAACCAAAGGCAATCTCCCCGCCCTCAACGCTCGCTTCAAGAACCATACGCTTGGTCTTTTTAGCAAGCATGGAATGACCAACATACTTTATTGCTCCGTCCTGGATGGCGAGCCGCTGACCTGTGGCAAGCTACTAGAAGCCGTTTCTCCAATCGGCAAAGGAACGGCAGAGATAGACGCAAGTTTACCTGCCGCTGGCAATAGCCTTGTCTATTTCATTGCTCACCCATCGCCTGAAGCCGCAAAAACGAACTTCGGAAAGTTTGCGGCCGACGAAGAGTGGACCAAGGTATACAAGGCCTCGGAAGCTGCGGCCGGAGGCTCTTTGACGGTAAAAAATGGAGTTAAGAGTTTGTTTCTCCAGCCAACTGCGTTTTCGCCGCTTAAGTAATACAGCCATGTCAAGTTCGACAGATAGCACTCCAGACCGAGGCAGGCACGCCGTTGTCGCGGTCATCATTGAGCAGTCGCAATTCCTAGTGATTCGACGTTCTGCGTTAGTTCGGGCACCAGGACTGCTCTGTTTCCCAGGTGGAGGGATCGAAGCAAACGAAGATTTCGAATCGGCGATACGTAGAGAACTGGTGGAAGAACTTGGGATCCAAGTCGTTGTGTCGCAGCATATCTGGACTTCTGTAACTCGGTGGGGGACCCAACTGGAGTGGCTGATTTGCAGACGGTTCCCGGACTCGGTACCGGTCCCAGCACCCGAGGAAGTCGCGGAAGTGCATTGGCTAGAAGAAGCGGAACTCCGCAGTCGACCGGACTTGTTGGGAAGTATCCCTGACTTTTTTGCGGCAAAAGATGCTGGAGCATTTCAATTGCGTTCATAAAAAAACCGCGAGTCCTTTGCGACTCGCGGTTTTTTATTTGAAACAATTTCCAATCAGCCTAGTTTAGGCGAGCAGCATTGTGAAAACTACCAATGCTAGCCCGATACGTCGGTGAGGGACCTGCGGAATTGTCCCTCGCTTACGCATCGGGTTGGGATAATCCAATCTGCCGCTCGGCTTAGAATGCGCCTCCACCGCCAAAACCGCCACCACCCCCGCCGCCTTGTGCACCACCACCGCCAGCACCACCGCCGCCACCACCAGTTGTGGTCCCGCCGGTGAACGTGTTGAAGGTATCCACTGCGATAATGTCAGTGAAAAATGGACTTGGGGTTATTCGTACATACCTGCGGTCACCCGAAATCACACCAGTGGCAAACATCTGGGTACCTTGGTTGATAAACGTTAGTACAGGTCGATAGCCCACAACATTTCTTCGCCCGATGAATGGACCTTGTTGGCCATTGCCAACGCCATTTTGACCGCCAGCATAAGACGAAAGAAGCCGCTGGTAAGCTGACTCAGAACTTGGGTCTTTGCTATTTCGATTCGGAACCACCTGAGCAAGGACCGCACCTGCTTCCGCCATCTTCTTTTGAACTTTGGCCAATTGTGCATCCACAATGGGTTCTTTGCGATGGCCACTCTTCACTTCGGCAACCAAAACCGTATCTTGCTGAATGGGAACCAAATGTTGTACAACCTTTTGATCCGGAGTTCCATAATCGGTCAGCAGGTTGACAGTCACTTTACCACCCGAAACCTCACCCCAAACTTTGCGGATAAGAATTCGATATTGTCCAGCGTATCCGTGTGCGCAAACATAGGTCTCGGAGAAACCGTCCTTGCTTGATTTGTCTAGTGAGGAACCGTCGGCTAATAGCAAGCCACCGCTCAACGTTCGCATATTGTTCTTGTCACAAATCGTACCGGTTGGCTCTTCCACCGAAATATCGATATCCGCATCCCCGGTCCAAACAACGCGAACCACCAGATCCCTCAATAGAGCTTGCGTCATTTCTTGTTCAAACGCATACGCCTTCATCGTTTCTTTAGACTGGTTGAGCCGAATATGCGAAGCCTTAGCTGCAAGCTTTGCCTTTTCGATGAGCGGCAAATGGTCGTCGCTCCATGCTTGGCCAAAAATACCTGTGCAAGCCCACTGAATACCGTTTTGATCCCCGGTGTCCAGACTTAGCTCCAACGCGAGTTCGAGCGGCTCTGGAAGCATTGGATTGGAGCGGTGGGCGTCATGCAAAACGCTAATCGCCTCCTTTTTCAGTCCTTGTCCCTTGAGGTACTTTCCGATCTTGATCGCAGCGTCAACGTCTCCACCGAAATCGATACTTGATAGTAGCACTCTTCGAATTTCTGACCCTGGATACTCGCAACCCTCCATCGCCGTGCTCAGCGCTTGATACATCCATGCCGCTGGAAGCGTCTTCCGCATTGCATCGCCAACAGTGTCGATGATTTCCTGAAAATGCTTTCGTACTTCATTGTCTTGATTCGCGGCTGCAGCCCTCTTTGCTTGTTGCATCTTCTTGACAACCCAGCTGGAAAGGGCCGCTTCAGCGACGAGTCGCTCTCCACCTTCGCTAGCAACCAACGCTTCAACTAGCTCCGTTGGCGACTTGTCAGCAGAAGACTTGCCAGCAGCAGATTTGGCAGGTTGATCTTCGACACGGAACATTCCTCCCATGCCACCTCCCATACCACCCATGCCACCGCCCATGCCTCCCATGCCACCGCCCATGCCGCCGCCCATACCTCCCATGCCGCCGCCCATGCCTCCCATACCGCCGCCCATACCCATGCCGCCACCCATGCCGCCCCCCATTGACATAACAGGCACGACAAGGTCGCCGACTGGATAAACACGCACAACGTTTGCGGATGTCTTCTTGCTAGTGATTCTCATCACTTCGTCTTCGATGACGTACGTTAGTTGCAAAGGTTCCAAAATCAGCTTAAGAGCCGATCGGAACGAAACGGGTGGAAGTTCGAGCGTAACAGGTTCGTCCGGAGTGATGTTCTCGTCTTCAAGCGCTTTGTCATCGATCACAATAGGAATCCCATGGGTTTCCCTGAAGATCTTCATCACACCCGACAACGGCGTACCGTTGAAATTCACTTCGCCGCGTTCATTGAGAGCGCGATAGATCTTACGCTCGGATTCTTTTCCACCCGATAAATCGATGGACCCATACCGCTCCAGACGGCGAGCGCTCAACGCCTGCCAAACGTCCGCAGGTGGATAGACAATCGGCGGATCATCCACAAATGGAACCAAGGCCTGTTCGTTCAAGTAGAGAGAATCCACAAACGCTCTACTTCTCTTGTTCACTACGTCCCGAATCAACTGTTCATTGGCTGCCATGTTGGATTCAATATTGGTCACTCGATCAATCACCGAATCACGATCGATTGCGGTAATCTGCGGAGCAATCTCATTGTTCGCCTGTGGGTACATCTGCTGTGCCATCAATGAATTGTAACGTTCCACCAACTGCTGTACGGTCGCATTGCGGCGTTCGGTTTCCGCTAGCAATCGCTTCGATGCCGACTGACTTGATTGAACTGCCTCGGATCTCGAAAGCTGTTCCTTTAGATTCGCTTCTGCTCGTGCCGCGGCTTGGATGGCCGAAGCAATCTGAGACTCAAGTCGAGTCCTGTCCGCAGCGCCAAGCTCAGCCGAACGCCGAATTTGGTCCTGCAGTGCCTTCAGTCCAACCTTGGTCGACGCTGGGTCTTGACTCTTTCGCGCTTGACTCAATTCGCTCTTTACTTGAGCCTCTAACTGTTGAGCCATCACCCGTCGAAATCCCTCATCCTCAGCCAACAAGTCACTTGCATTGGCTAACTCGCTAAATGGGTCGCTGCTGGGGAAGGCGGAATCCGGTTGCCCGGCATTTGGCGATGTTAGAACTGACCTAGCTGGTGCAGCATCATCACCGAATGGATTGCTAGTGGATGGAACATTTGGAATCTCAACCTTGCCAACCGCCGGCGAAGCCTTGGCTCCAGGTGGATCGGCAAACGGATCCTCTGGTATTTGAGCAGAGATGAATTTAACAATTCGAGGCGATGCACTTGGACTCTTGACCGGCTTGGCTGGTTTCTGCGATTGCTCGGCTGCATCCAAAATGTTCTTCGCGGCTAAATTGTTTGGCGATCGTTTGATCGCTTCTCTCGCAATGTTGATGGCAGCACTTGTGTCGCCAGAGTTCAGAGCAAATCTAGCATCCTTAACGAGTTGATCGGAGGAACTCGCTAGAACCAAACCCAACTCGTGCAATGCTTCGGAACCTGCAGTTGGCATCATCAAGCCAGCATTCGGAGCCGCTTTCGAAACCACTTGAGTCAGAAATGCAAAGTCTGGATTCGATGGTTCACTTTTTAACTCCCATCGCATGGAAGTGGATTTCCCGCCGATAATGCCCTCGACTTCAAGAGAACCTTCAACGGAGTCTGTCTTAAGATTTCCTACTAGGATGGAGTCTCGGTCAAACCGCAGCGGTGGCATCTTCACCGGGAAATAGTTAGCAACTCCAGTTGGCCAATTCGATTTGGTAGGCCAGAAAACAGGCTCCAAAGCCACTTTTGCCAAAGCATCACCAATCTGTTGACTCGTTGCTGCGGTGATCCCTTGGCGAACGAAAATTTTGCCACCCGTGTGGTTCGAAATTGTTGAAAGCAATTCGCAGTCCGTCTTGGGACCGATGGCCAGTGAGCTAACACTGGTTCGTGACTCTCGCATCTCGTTGATCAGTGACTCAAATTCAGCCGTATTCAATAGGTTGCAAAGGTGCATGCCATCACCGATGTAGATGATGCTGGAATCCGGCCTTTTGCCGAGTTCTTTGATCGCTGCTCGCAAGGCTGCTGCAAGATCCGTCGTGCCCAACGGAATCCGCATTTCGAGTTTCTTAAATCCTTCCGCCAATGACTGGCTGGTGGGTGACGTCGCGGCGGACAACACAATGGGCTCTACATCGCAAGCGAGCAGGCTCACCAGCGTTTTTGCTGGCAACGCGTCGATGATCGACTGAGCGATCTCAAGGGAATCCTTGCGAAAGTCACCGTTCTGAGATGCGGATGTGTCCACCACAACCGCAACATGGGGCGAATTCTTGGAGGCGAACTCCTCCCTAGGCAACAAACTCAGTGCGAAAAGGGTCTTTCCATCGTCTTGATAGGTGATCAAGCGATTGTCTTTGGCCTGCGTTGCGTAGGCCGATAGGCCTGTTCCAAACACCAAACCCAACCCTAACACGGACGACAAGGATGCCGAGAAAAGCCGCTTTGGGATCTCTGAAAAACTACGACTCGACATGGTGATTCGCTCCGATTTGGGTCGAATGGAGGTGTGGACGAAAGACATAAATCTACCGACTACGAAATTGACAATGGAAATTAGACAGCGTTCAGGCTACGGTTCTCCTGAAGATCTCCTTAATCGTATTTCTGATCCAAGCCTTACGCCATCAAAAAACAGAGCAAATCAACGATTATCAATCTTCAAGCTAACTTCGCAGCCTGTCTATGCCACCTGCACCAGCAATTGCCGAACCAATCTCTATTGATTTCGTTGGATTTTTTGAGAGTTAGCATTCCGTGCAAAAAATCCAACCAAACGTCGTCCGACGTTGACTTGTTCGAATCTCGAGGGTTACTTCCCCACCAAGTTCGTGCGGAATGCAACTCTAAATGGACATTGTGGGCGCAAAATCGAACAAGCCAAAAGTGTAGCACGGCATTCCATGCCGTGTGTCCATACTGCCGAAACATCACTTCAAAGCCAATTCACCCTCAAATCTAGAAAATCCCTCAAAATCCCCCAATCTGCTCAATCCTACCCAATCGAACACCCGATGACCTGGAAAGAGATTTTAGTCGAGCTTCGATATTTGCTGGGGTTTTCCGTATGCTTCGAACAACCATTGTCAAAAATGAAGTGGCTTGGGCATGGGTATTGATCACAACTCTCCTTGTGGCTCAACCTTGCTCCGGACAGGAGGATTCGATCCAAGAATCGACGGCGAAGCCGCAGGCTGGCGTTTTCGAAAGACTCTTTGGAAACTCGACTAGCCAAGCCAGCCAGCCGCAGAAATCGAAGCCCAAAGTTCCCGCCGCAACGGCCGCAACTCAAGCCGGAAAGCCTGCGCGATCTGGTTTTCTCGTTCCGCTGAAGTCGTTTACCAAGGCCTTTCGCGGGCCCAGTGAGACGGACGACGCAGAGGTTCGCGAGGAGTCGAACTCCCAGCGGCTATCCCAGCCACGCGCCCCACGAGAACCTTTCAAGAGCCTTCCTCGAGCCGCAGAACGACGCGAACGTGAAACGGTCGATCTACGGGTTGAGCGACTCGCATCGGAACTGCCGCCGAATTCTGGACGAAATGAAGCCTCCGCAAGAACACCGGCCCCCATTGTCAATGCTGATAAATCCCTTAATAGTCCTGACAAATCGGTCTACACCTCCCCCGCTCCGTTGCAATCCAATTCTAAGTCGTCCAATTCAAGATCAGTGACAGCGGGCACCTCAAAAAGTCTTGCATCCGAGATAGTCATCGAATCCAATTCCACCTCCCGCCGAACCGCGATGGAGTTCGACCCCGCGGACACATTAATTTCCACACGACCCGTCGATCCGACTCGAGATAAGCAAAAAGCCGCCTTACCCGTCCTCTCGAACTCCTTTGTTGAAAATTCACAAAGCAAGAATCGGCCCGACCCGAAGAATCTCGTGGACCTTGGCAACCCCTCAGAAAAGGCCTCAGTAAACCTACTGAAATCCAGCCCGCGAGAACGGGCCGCCGCGCCCTCGTTGCAAGCACAAGCGATCTCAAGTGAAAGTCCGGCATCGACCGATGACATTCCCCGTATTGCGCGTTCGGTTAGCAGTAACGCTGCTAAGCAAGAATTGAAGGACAGAACAGTTCAAACAAACCTCGGGTCCAAAGCCGCGACCTCGATCCCAACGTCGTCGCATCATCGAGAAATGACTGTTCCAGGTGTCAAGGTCACCGTCAATGGCCCAAGTTCGATCCTAGTAGACGAAGAGAATATTTACGAGGTCGTTGCAAAGAACGAAGGGACTGAGCCACTGAGCGGTATGATCGTGAGCATCGCGGTGCCGAAACAAGTCGCGGTGGGCAATGTCTCAGTCACGGATGGAACCGCTCATCCGGACAGCGATGAGAACGGTAATACAGTCATTTGGGAGCTGGGGGAAATCCCCCCAGGAAGTTCCAAGACCGCCATGATGATGTTAAAGACCCCCAAGGCGGAGCACTTTGCGTTGGGTGTCGAGTGGACGACTCTCCCTCAAAATGCGGAACTGAAAATCGAGGTTCAGCAGCCACAGTTGGCCATTGCGCTGGAGGGTCCGTCCGAAGTTACCTATGGCAAGCCTCAGATGTACCGTATTCGAGTGCGCAACACCGGCAACGCGGACGTCAAAGCAATCTCGGTCGCAATGACCGCGGAACCTTACGGTAGCAACCAGTCTGATATTGGCGACGTGGCAGCCGGTAGCGAAAGAATTGTCGAAGTGGAATTGACGTTCCAGCAATTGGGTTCGCTGCCAATTGTTGCGACTGCCACCAGCGCACTTTCGAAAGTGCAAGTAAAAAGCGCGATCGATGTTCAAGTGCGACATTCGGAACTTGTAGCAACTTGGTTTGGTCCAGCTGAATTTTACCAGGGAAGCGTCGTAGATTATGAATTGGAATTGACCAACGTCGGGTCGATTGCTGCACTGGGAACGCATTGCTCCATAACGCTTCCTTCGGGCGCCGAGGTTGTCACTTTGCCACCAGGTTCTACCCGCAGTGGCGATCGCATCAAATGGGAGATCAAAAAGCTCGATCCCCAGGAAAAGCAAACCATCCCACTTCGCTTGACTTTGTCCAAAATCGGTGATAACCAGCTTGCCTTTACCGCTGAGTGCATCTCGTCTGCCGAAGCCAAAGCGGACTTCAAAACCAATATCGATGCGATCGCTGACTTGCATTTGACGGTAGTGGATCCTGCCGCCCCTGCACCCGTAGGGCAACCTGTGGTCTACGAGATTGTCATCGCGAATCGCGGCAAAAAAATGGCCTCCGACGTGGAAGTCATCGCCCAATTCTCCGAAGGTATCGAGCCGGTTCGAGTTGAGGGACACGCAGGTCGCATCGTTCCAGGTCAAGCTATATTCAATTCGATCCCAAGTATTGGTCCCAGCGACAAACTCGTACTGCGGATTCATGCTGAGGCGTCCAAACCGGGCGTTCATCGCTTCCGCGTTGAGGTAAAAAGCAAGGGAAGCGATACCGATCTCCTGGAAGAAGAATCGACGCGATATATGGCAACCAGTATCAAAGGTGATCGCCGCTAATGCATCCAGCCAAGGTCCAGCGAGAATCGGTTAAGTCGCTTTTGGATTTACCCAATGTTGGCCCGGCGACTCAAGGCGATCTTCATCAGCTTGGTATCCGAAAACCAGAAGAATTGGCCGGACTAGATGCCTTCGAAATGTACGATCGGCTTTGTTCGATCACCAAAACGAGGCACGATCCGTGTGTGATCGACGTTTTTCTATCTTTGGTGAGTTTTGCCGACGGTGGGCCAGCCAAGCCCTGGTGGGATTTTACGGAAGAACGAAAACGAACCCTTTCTCGCGGTACCCGTTCATAAACCGCTCTCCCCGATGGACAACCGTAAGGTTGGGAACGACAATTAGGAACGTAGGTCCGCATCTCCGAGGCTGTGATTTTATTATTGTCGCCTTTCGCTCCGCGAAAGTGTGCCGCGTTAATGCACTTTTGCGTAGCAAAAGGCGACAATGTTCTGCACGGCTCGAATAAATCACAACCTTTCCGAGGCGGACTTCCTTGCTACGCGGCAACCCGACATTGCTACACGTTCCGTTCCTCTCCCAACCTGGACCCATCGAAAATGCTTCGAGCACTCTGTTCTACCTTTTGTTTGCTTCTTCTTTTTTCAGGCACGATCAACGCTCAGTCTCCGGCCCCGATTCGAGCTTTGATCATCGATGGTCAAAACAATCACGGCGCATGGCCCAAGACGACCATGATGATCAAAAAGTATCTCGAGGATACGAAACGATACTCTGTTGATATTGCCCGAACCAAATTCACTTGGCAGGGGGACGATCTACTGAGCAAGTATCCGCTCAACGACGGCGTGGTGCGCGAATCCATGAAGAGCGGTGTTGCGGACCCGGACTACAAACCGGACTTTTCCAAATACAACGTTGTCATCAACAACTTTGGCCACGGTGCCGCTCCGTGGCCTGAGGAAACCAAAGTCGCTTTCGAAAAGTTCGTTTCGAACGGTGGTGGACTGGTAATTCTGCACGCTGCGGACAACAGTTTTGGAGACTGGGACCAATACAACAAGATGATCGGCTTGGGCGGATGGGGAAATCGCAACGAAAAAAGTGGCCCCTACGTCTTTCTGAATGCAGAGGAAAAGATGATCGTGGACACTTCCCCGGGCAAGGGCGGGAGCCACGGTTCCCAGCACGAGTTTTCGCTCGTGGTGCGAGATGCCGAGCATCCTATCACGAAGGGGCTTCCAAAAACTTGGTTACATACCAAGGATGAACTCTACGATCGCCTTCGTGGACCGGCTCAGAACATGAAAATCCTCGCGACATCATTTTCTTCCAAAGCACAGGGTGGAACAGATCGACATGAACCGATGATCATGACCATCGATTACGGTAAGGGGCGCGTTTTCCACACCCCTATGGGACACGCGGATTACTCGATGGAATGTGTGGGCTTCATTACCGTCTTGTTGCGGGGCACAGACTGGGCAGCGACTGGGACGGTCTCGGATACGACGGTACCAAAGGATTTCCCGACCCTTGAAAAATCGTCGCAACGGAAGTTTGATTGAAAGCGCATGGACTACCAACCAACGGCCCTAAAACTGACTGAAGATCGTGCGTTGGAAATCACCTGGAGCGATGGCACGACATTGATTTATCCGTTTGGCTTGCTTCGAAATGCGTGTCCATGTGCGACTTGCAGAGAAAAAAAGCGAGCTGAGGCGTCCAAACCCAAGGGACTCCTGCAAGTGCTTTCGGCTGCGGAAACGGTCCCTTTGGCTGTTACTCAAATGCGGCCCGTTGGGAATTATGCCTACAACATCAATTTTTCCGACGGACACAGCTCAGGACTGTTTACAATGGATCTGCTGAGAGAAATCGGCAAACCTGTTCCATCTTGAGTTTAAGGATCCTGATGCGGCCCGTTCTCCATTTTTTAGATCGTCGCGAAAAACCAATGGTAATCCAGGACTGCGACGAGCTTCTCCTCGTGGGATGGCGAGAGTGGATAGCGTTGCCTGAGTTTGGTGTTGACCGGCTCCACGCAAAATTCGATTCAGGTGCGACTATGTCTTCGCTGCATGCGGAGCGAATCGAGGAATTCAAGCGAGGATCGAATACTTGGGTTCGGTTCTTCATCATGGGTGATCACGACCATGAGGAGACGCCGTATCACTGCAATGCAAGACTCATTGAATACCGCAGTATCCGCTCGTCGAACGGTCACATTGAGTCACGGCCCGTTATCGAAACCATTCTTTACATCGCGGGTTTTCA
Organism: Pirellula sp.; assembly: GCA_031372345.1. Classification (GTDB taxonomy): domain Bacteria; phylum Planctomycetota; class Planctomycetia; order Pirellulales; family Pirellulaceae; genus JBKCUI01. Next base: position 9,725 of record JANMLD010000332.1, on the reverse strand, counting down.
GTGGCCAATCGAAGTCACGCTGAGCAATCGCGAAACGCTCGAATGCAGAATGCTCATTGGACGATCGGCCCTGGCCGGTCGATGCTTAGTCGACTGCGGACGCTCGAATATCTTGTCAAAATAAATTTGGAGTGCTGGGATTCATCCCAGCTTTTAGATCGCCCTGCGATAACTTGCAATTCGATCCCGAAGCCGTAAAATCTGTCCCATAAGGACCACTTGCTTTTCGGTTTGTAACCGCCCTGCACGTTCAAGGTCCTTCGAAATGGGCAATTAGCTACTCAATAATCTCGGCCGTCGTCAGAAGATAGAAATCGAGTATTAGCAATCCAATGATGAATGCAACACTGACACCCATAACCGCCAAAGCGAACCTTAGCCAGTGCATTCGCTTGCTAGGCTTCAAAATCACACTCAGTCGAAGCTGCACTTCTCTCGCATCACGCGGACGATTTTCTGGTTCTGCACTGATGCAGTCGATGGCTAGAGTCTTGAGGCTGCTTCGCGCACGCGCCTTGCGAATTCGAGCTACGGCTGGCGAAACGCTACCCGACTGAGCATTCCCAATTAGCAGGTCGGTGTCCGAACCGTCGTAAACAGGTAATCCCGTCAGAATGGAGCAAAGAATTCCACCCAAAGAAAATACATCGCTCCGCTTGTCAATCCGATCCACGTCTCCTCGTGCTTGCTCGGGCGGCATGTATGCGATCGTTCCGAATACCGAACCAACGAGTGTCTGATTCCTATCCGAAACATGACTAGATCGCATCGACTGGTTAATCGGCGATTCCACTTGTCCCGTTTTTAGCTCTTTGGCCAGTCCCCAATCCATGACCTGCACTTCGTTAAAAGCACCGACCATGATGTTGCTTGGTTTCAAATCGCGATGAATGATGTTTTGTTCATGCGCATAAGCCATCGCCTCGCAGGCTTTGACAAAAATGTCTAGCAAATTGCTTTGAGTATGTGACTTGGAGGACGCAAGAATTTCGCCAAGTGTTTTGCCTTCGATAAGCTTCATGCTGACAAATGGACGCCCGTCACCCAAATGACTCAACTCATGCACGGGGACAATACCGGGGTGTTGCAACCTGGCGGAAATTCGAGCCTCTTGCTCGAGCCGACCTCGCATTTCGACGTTGTCTTGCGAATCAAGAAGTATTTTGATGGCGGAATAGCGGTCCAACCGGTGGTCGAAGACTCTCCATACTGCACCCGCTCCACCCCTGGCAATTTCATTGATGAATTGATAACGGCCGTCTTCCGTCCATGTCAGTTCCGTGGGTTTCGCTTCCGATGCGTCAACTTGGTTGAGTGTGTCGTCGGTGCTGTTGCCGTTTCGCGAATCTAAGTTCGATAGTTTTCGAAGTTCAAGTTCAGTCCGCAAAAGCTCGTCGAGCAGAACTCCACGCTCAACAAGTTGTGCTTGAACGAGCCAGTCTTCTACTTTTGGGTTTCTACCAAGTTGCCAAGCTTCTTCGAACAACCAGCAAAGTTCGTGGAGTTCACGTTTCTCAGCGATTGAACTAGGTTGACTTTTGTTAGTCATCAATGTCATCTTGCAAAATCTCGCGAATCAAATCCAGCATCCGTTGCACTGTCCGCCTAGTACGATTTATCTTAAGTGCGATTTCTTCATTTGTGTTTCCGTCCAGTTTCAAAACAGCAACCTTTTCCAAGTTGCAATCGTTCAGTTTGGCGAGGAGCATTTTGTACTCCAACGCGATCTGTGAAGAATCCGGGCATGGGATCATTGACTCGTCCAGACGCGAAGACTGTGAGAAGAGGCCTCCCCGTTTTTCCGCGGACTCGTATTGAACACGATGGCTAATTTTTCGCATGATTACGGTCAACATCAATTGCCACAACTCGGTTCGGTCGGACAGCTTAGGGTAGCCGCCCTCTTGCAATCTCCTGCAAAGGACTCGAAACGTACTTATTGCAGCGTCTTCCTCGTCGTAGGTAGCGCGGGGCAATGTCCCCATACGGGATCTGGCAATTCGCATCAAGCTAACAAAATAGCGATCCCAAAGCAAACGCGCAGAATCCTCGTCACCGACTCTTACCGCCTGAATCCATGAAGTGACTGAGTTTTCTGGGTTCGCAATGGACATTTGAATTTCAGAATAGGTTGTTGGGTGAATCGGTGCATCGATCGGTGTATCGAAAGGTGACGGTTGAGATAGAACTCATTTGACTTTGGCTTTTTTTATATAAAAAACAAAATGGATGTCACGTTTGTTGGATCGCCCGGCTTTCTATTGTAGTCGACCAAACAAAAATCGCGTCGAACACTGAGGACTATTATTCGGGGAATTGCCTGTTTCCGAACGTCACGAGGGGAATATGCAAAACATTGCGATAGTGACCGAAAAAGTCACGCATCGAAACATGGAGATATTAAAGGGGATTTATGATTTCGCGAAAACAACGCCTGATTGGAATTTGCATGAATTTATTTGCTCGTCAAAACACTTGATCAACTCTTTCCTCAATTGGGGTGCTCAGGGGGTAGTTGCCCTCGTGGGCGTTCCGTCAGATGCATTGGTTCACGCACTTCGTTTCCAAACGGTTCCGGTCGTTGCCATCGGCAGGCACCCGGTTCCATTTCCCAGGATTCGGACAAATTTGGCGAGTGTAGCAAAGATCTGTGCGAAGCAGTTTCCCAGTAAAAAATTTAGAAGAATCGGCTATCTTGCACAAACTGAGATCCCCGGTCTATTGGATGCCCTGGCTAATGAATTCGGCGAACGATTGTGTCATCGCCATGTTGCACTCGGTGAAATGGACTTGATTGCCTCCAAGCCTCGGCAAACCGACGCGCTTTCGAAATGGATTCAAGGCAATGAATTGACAGCCGTTATTGCAGGTTGCGATTTGGTGGCGGTTTATCTGCTTCGCTCAGCAAATTTCCTTGGAATCGCAGTGCCCGAAAAATTGTCCATTTTGTCTGTCAGGGAGTCTCTAACGTGTGGTCTACCGACGAACGAGTTAACAGCCATTGTTGAGCCGAACCTTGAGTTAGGATACCAAGCCGCACGCTCGCTCGACCGACTAATGAACGGGTACCCGCTACCTGCACAGCCGATTTTGGTCGACGCCAAAACCGTAGTCGAACGATCCACAACTCCATCCCATGATTCAGATAGAAATATTGATCGAGCCTTAAGGTTCATTGACGAGAATGCAACTCGATGCATAACCGTTTCCGACTTGATGAAATTCCAGACGAATTCCCGAGTAACTTTTGAGCGCAAGTTTCGACAGCAGGTAGGCTGCTCTCCCGGTGATCAAATACGCAAGGTTAGGCTAAGCAAAGCAAAGGAGCTATTGAGCTCAACATCCGATTCCATTTCGATGATTGGTACCAAATGTGGGTTTGATTCAACGAATAAGTTTTCGTCTTTTTTCACAGCAGCAGCGGGCATCAGTCCGCGACAGTTTCGACACTCTGTGCAAAAGAAATAGCCCGCCGTTTTTTGCCGGAACGTAAGAGAGAATTGGATTTAAGCAGAAGCAATCGGCTTCCGCTGTTTTGCGTCAGGGAATTATGCTTTTGCAAAAATCGTTTAATTTGCGTCGGCTCGCCGCGGATCGGCGACTATAGTCCTCTGGTAGCTAAGTGATTTCAAGGTTTTCTTTTTAAATATCGTTTTTTTGGAGCAGATTTTGCTCCCTTTGAATGTTTTGTTTTGTGGCGAACACGCCATGTTTTTTCTCGAGAGGTTCGTAATGAAAGTTCGTTCATTGTTGGGTGTAGTCGCTGTTTTGTTTGCGACTAGCCAAGTTTCAGCTGGCTTCGGATTGCTGAAGGGTTTTAATTGCCGCGGAGGCGGAATGGTAGCAGCCAGCCAATGCGGTATCGGTTGCTCAAGCGATGTAAATTCATCGGGCTGCACAAGTGCTGCTATGCCGGTCACCGGTGATTGTGGCGGCGGATGCGGTAGTCCAGATACATCAGTCGCTGGCTGTGGCAGTGCTGGTGGCTGTGGCAGCACCGAAATCGGAGTAACTGGTGGCTGTGGAACTCAGACCACCTACGTTGAAAAAACCGTGATGGTCCCTCAGCAAGTCACTGAAATGCGGACCGTCACCAAGACGCTCACTCGGCAGGAAGCGCGAACTCGGACTTACACCGTCACTCGCCAAGTTCCTCGCACGGAAGTCAAAACGCAAGACTATTCGGTTCAAGTCCCTGTTCAACAATCTCGCACGGAGACCTATACGGTTTCCGTACCCCGACAAGATCAACAGTCGTACACCGTCAAGGTCCCTACCACCGTCATGGACACCCAGACCTATACGGTCAACGTCCCTGTTTACACCGAAGTGGATGTCCCTTACACCGTGTCGGTGCCTGTTACCACACAGGAAGAACAAAGGTACTCCGTACAAGTCCCTGTCTACAATCAAGTCGCTCAGGAATACACCGTTCAGGTGCCAGTAAGCGTCGATGTTGTGCAGGACTACACGGTGCAGGTCCCAGTCACCAACATGATCGACCAAACTTACACCGTTCAAGTTCCAGTGATCACTAACGAAGTCCAAGACTACACCGTTTGTGTTCCCTACAGCGAACCGCGAACCGGTACTCGTACCGTTTGCCATAGCGTGCCGGTTACCATGACCCGAACCGTTTCCAAGGACATGGGAAGCTATCAAACCGTTTCCGAAGAAGTTCCAGTGAGCAATGCCTGCAACATTAGCACCAGCGCCTGTGGCGGTTGCAACACTGGTTGTAATACCGGATGTAATACCGGATGCAATACTGGTTGCAATACTGGTTGCGGTGGTTGCGGAGGCGCTTCACCCGCGATGTCATCAGGTTGCGGTTGTGCCCCTCAAACGCGAACCGTTTGCCGGAAGGTTTGGGTTCCAAACGTGGTAACCGAAGAAGTTCCTTACACAACCTACCAGAGCCAACAAAGCCAAGAATCGTATACCTATTCGGTTCCCATGACGCGTCAAGAAACTCGCCAGCGCACGGTCCAGAAGGTTTCCTACACGACCGAGACGAAAGTTCGTCAAGTTCCACAGACGACCATGGTTTCCGAGACGCGACAACGCACGGTCAAGCAGTGCAGCATGCAATCCCAATCGCGTACGCGAATGGTTCAGCAAGTTAGCTACAACACCGAAGAGCGAAGCCGCATGGTTTCGAAGACCACAATGACAACCGAACAACGTACCCGCAAGGAGCGACGTTGCTCGATGACCACCGAGACCAAGACTCGTCAAGTTCCACGAACCGTTTACAACGACGAAACCAGAACTCGAATGGTAACTGTTTACGGTTCCGAAACACGGACTCGCGAAGTTCCGTTCACGACTTACACGACTGAAACGCGCCAACGAACCTACAACGTCACCGTTGTCGACAATGTTAGCGAAGAGAAGACCGACACCTACAACGTCTGCGTCCCATACACAGTCGAAGAACAGGTTCCAGTGACCGTTTGTAAAATGGTTGCGCAGACCATCTCGGTTCCAAGCACCACGAGCTGTGGCGGTTGCGGATCAACTGCCGTTGCGACAGCTACCCCAGTAGCTAGCGGCTGCGGTTGCGGAAACTGAGCAGGCGTGCGAAGTTTAGGATTTTTCAAATCAAAGCAAGAGCCAGCAGTCATTACTGCTGGCTCTTTTCACGCGCTGGTGGATGCCTGCATTGCCAAACGACCGGCAAACTCGCGGAGGCCCGAGGATTGATCGAATATCGGGGTGGGTTCGTCTCGGCATGGTCCTTCGCTCCCTGCACCGGATTTTGCGTTGACAACAGCTCAACGAATGCGGATACCAAGTTTCTACATCAATTCGATGAAGCTCGATGAAGAATACGCAAGAGGGAGCTTACGTCAAGGTGTACGGGCGTGACCAACAGGGCGAGGTAAAGTTGTTCAAGGATGGCTAGCGCGAGGGGGTCGCTCGAAGATTGATGACTTGTAAAGTAACAAGGCTATTTCTGCATAATTCTACCCGATCCCTGACCGATACTGTCCATAAGTTGGTTGGTTTTGGTGTGGAATACCCGAGAATGATGTCACTCGTTTCCATATTTTGATTTTGCTTGGTTTTCGTTGTACAGGGCCTGCTACTCATTTTCTGTTCCATCTGCTATTTTGACGGTCTTAGTGTGCAAGATCGGAGGAGTGTGCTTGGCTGGGAGATGGCTGTTTTACAGGCGTCGCGAAGCAGCAACGACCTCTAGACCATCACGCGTCCAAAAAACCTAGCCCGATGGATCCTCGATGACAAAGGTTCAGTCTCTCCCAAGTCCGGGCGCAATCGCGCGAGTGAGACAAAGAACCTACCTTGTCGAACAAATAATCGAGGGAAATTCGGCTTCTGACAGTACCCTCGTTCGGCTTTCTTGCGTCGATGATGACAACCAGGGGGTTCCACTTGAAGTTCTCTGGGAAAACGAGATCGAACGGGAAGTCCTCACAGGTGAGGCTTGGGAGTCCGTAGCCAAAAAAGGCTTCGACAATCCAAAGGTGTTCGGTGCATATCTCAACACGCTGCGATGGAACTGTGTAACATCGACCGATCCCAAGCTGTTTCAGTCGCCGTTTCGAGCTGGAATCAAACTCGAAGCGTACCAATTGGAACCACTCAGAAAGGCACTGCTGCTGCCTCGCGTAAATCTCTTTATCGCTGACGATGTCGGGCTCGGTAAAACGATCGAAGCCGGTCTGATTGCTCGTGAACTACTGCTTCGCAAAAAAGTTCGAGAGATTGTCGTCTCGTGTCCACCCTCAATGCTGTTTCAATGGCAAGAGGAATTGGAGTCTCGGTTCGGATTGACGTTCGAGATTATTGACAAAGACTATATGAAACGGATTCGCCGTGAGCGTGGCTTTAGTATCAACCCGTGGACCACACATTCCAGGTTCCTGATATCGCAACGGCTACTCATAGACGAGGCATATACGGGACCACTCCGCGATTGGCTGGGGACGTTCAAATCGGGAAGTCTTTTCATTTTGGACGAAGCACATCATGCGGCTCCGGCAAGCGGTCAAAAATATGCAATCGACTCTCAACTCACTCGAGCCGTTCGAGATCTTGCGCCTCGATTCGAGCATCGTTTGTTTTTGTCGGCGACTCCGCACAACGGGCACTCCAATAGCTTCTCCGCACTGCTTGAGATACTGGATCCTCAACGCTTTTGCCGTGGAGTTCCAGTTACCGAAAAATATAGAGACGAAGTTGTTGTTCGCCGACTGAAAGATGACATTCGCGAGATCCGAGGCGGATTCCCAAAACGTCACGTTGTACAAGTCGACATCGATGGTTTACCAAAGGACGCACCGGAACTTGCACTCTCAACATTGCTGAACCAATACGCAGACATTCGCGAGGAACGACTTAAAGGGGAGAGCAAGCGGACGCAAGCTTCAGCGGGACTGCTTATCACCGGATTGCAGCAAAGACTTCTTTCCTCCATCGAGGCATTTGCAAAAACGTTGCGCGTCCATCGGAAGACAGTTGCCAGTTCTCAGTTGTCGGTTGTCGGAAATGAAGAGCTGACAACTGATAACCAACATCTGACAACTAATCTCCAGCCCATCGATGCTGACGATGACAGGGCCAACCTCACCGAAGAGGAACTAGAGGCTGACGACGATTCCCAGATTGAGAGACTTTCGCTACTTGCAATTGGACCCATTCAGGACGCCTCCAATTCAGATCTTGTCAAACAAGAGGTCAAGCTGCTGGATCAATTGAGTGAGATTGCAGAATCGGCACGGCATAAACCAGACGGACGGATCCGCGAACTGATTCGATGGATGAAAGCGAACATGTGCGCCGATTTGGGTAAGCCCGGAGCCGAATGGAATGATACTCGAATCATTATCTTTACCGAGTATGACGACACAAAAAGATACCTACGCGACCAACTGGAAGCTGCAATCGCTCAGACCGACAAAGCGCCAGAGCGAATACTGATTTACCACGGGCCAACTCCGCCCATTAAGCGAGAGGAGATCAAGAAAGCGTTCAACATGTCGCCAAGCAAGCAGCCGGTGCGCATCTTGATCGCTACCGACGCAGCCCGCGAAGGACTTAATTTACAGGCTCATTGTGCTCATCTCTTTCATTTCGATGTTCCATGGAATCCCAGTCGCATGGAACAAAGGAATGGTCGTATTGATCGAAAGCTACAGCCGAAGTCGGACGTGTACTGCCACTACTTTGTCTACAAACAGCGACCGGAAGATAGAATCCTTCAAGTGCTTGTCAAAAAGACTGAGACCATCAAACAGGAATTGGGTAGTCTTTCACAGGTTATCGATTCCAAGCTTACTAAGTCGCTTAGCAAAGGCCTAAGGCTCAGAAACCTTGCATCCATTGAATCCGACATAGAAGCAGCCGATCTCGAGGCAGGCCAGAAACAATCCATTCTTGAAGAATTGGAATCGGGTCGCGATCGTCAAACCAAGCTCCGCGAGCAAATTGAACGATTGAGTACGCTATTAGGCGAATCGGAAAAAACTATTGCTTTCGATGCCGAGAGTTTCCGAAATGCAATCTCATGTTCGTTGGAAATGGTTGGTGGCGACCCATTGGCTGCAATAACTGCGGATGAATCAGGAACCGCTCGCTTTTCGTTCCCAGCAATGGACCAGCGTCAGGGCGCGGATCCAACCTGGGCAGATACCATGGATTCGCTAAGGGGAAGGCGTCCAAGAGACAAACGTCTTTGGGAGTGGCGACGAGAGGCACCGGTGCTCCCTGTAGTGTTCGAGGATACAGGCAGAGTCGATGAATCGGTGGTACACCTGCACCTTGAGCAACGAGCGGTCCAGCGGTTGCTCGGTCGGTTTATGGCACAAGGTTTTGTACACCATGATTTGGCGCGAGCGTGTTTGGCACAAACCGCCGATGCGGTTCCACGCGTGATTCTTCTTGGCCGTTTATGTCTCTATGGACCTGGCGCGGCTCGGCTACATGAAGAACTCGTTCCAATCACCGCACGGTGGACCGATCCCCAAACACGGAAATCGGTACTGGTACCGTATGCCCGCGAAGCCGAAGCAAAAACGCTCAATGTATTGGATGATTCGCTCCTAAAGACAACAGGAGTGGCGGTAAGTGATGAAAGTCAACGCTTGCTTCAGCGATCAGCGGTCCAGGATATCGAAGAGCTCTTGCCACACCTTCAGCAACGAGGAAGCGAATATGCGGCTGAAGCAAATCGCAAGTTGGCACAACGGGCGGAAGCCGAATCCGTTTCAATGCGGTCGATTCTCGAAACGCAACGCAAGCACATTTTCGAATCTGTAAAGAAGTACGAGAAAATCAATCCGAATCAGCTTCGATTTGATTTCGCTGATCGCGAGGACGAATTGCAGCAGCTTGAATCCAACAAACGCTACTGGTCCAAGCGACTCGATGTGTTGGAAGAGGAGCTTAAAACCGAGCCGGATCGAGTTCGGGCTTTGTACACAGTTCAAGCGCAGCGTATCGAACCCGTCGGTCTTGTCTACCTTTGGCCGGTGACGAGGTAGACTATGGTAGGAAATAGTTCAAATGCAAAAGGAGATGGCATGATCGATCGCCCCACAAAACATGATGGAACGCTTTCTGACAAAGTAGATGCCGCTTTCGGGCTGGTAGCCGAAGAGGTTATTGCTAGAGCGGAGCGAGCCGGAACTGATGTCTTGATTTGGCGAGACAGTCAAATCGTTAGACTGACACCCGAACAAGCGACGAAAGAGTTAATC
>JANMLD010000307.1:0-2668 GCA_031372345.1 Pirellula sp. | reverse complement strand
CGAGTGGTTAGTCCGCTGGATCGGCTGGAGAAAGACGCGTCCGAGAAAGACGCGTCCGAGAGGAATGTGGCCGAGAGGAATGTGGCGCAGGCATCGGTTGCGAGGGTCGAGGAACCACGGCACGGAGTGCCGTGCTACACTCGAAGAATGATTTGTTGACGGTCTCGGTCGAGACAATTTCCGCAAGCGATTCAGGGAAAAGATTGAATTGGGGACGCCGAACATGGAATTCGTTTTTGGATTGGATGGTACGATCTCGTTTCCCTGATTGAAAGCTCCGGGAAAGTGACCGCGATTGGTTTCCGCAATTGCTGGCGAAAACGAGATCTAGGCATTCTTACCTATTGGGTTCTTCGCGAAAATCCATTCTTCGATCGGTTCGCCTTGAATAATCTGGCGTTCGATGAACTCGGGGATTCTTTCAGCCGTCATGCCGCCATACCAGTTGCCTTCCGGGTATACCACCAATATTGGACCGCCCGTACAGACTCGAAGGCAACCAGCTTTCGTTCGATAACAGGCGTTTGGACCTGTGGAAAGCGATAGGTCAAGTTCCTTTAGCTGATCCTTGAGTGCTTTCCAAGCAAGCTCGCCTTGTTCTTTCGAGCAGCAAGATTCACCGATGCATAAGAAGACATGTCGAGAATAGTGTTCAATCTTGAGTTGCGAGGCGGTCTCGCGAAGCTTTTCTAAGTCCATTGACTACCGTCTCCTCGCGTATTGTCTTTACGAATTGCAGTGGAATTGTAGAGAACACCGCACCATGTTTGCAATGGCTAGCCGAGTTTTCATCCGTGCACTCACTTTAACCGGGAAAGCAACCCGTGCGTTTCCAGGATGGCGGCAACGCTGAGGATTCGCTCAAACGGCATGGATGCGCGTTCGGCAATGTCCAAAAGCGTATTTCCGCCATCGGACAAATTGAGAACCCACAGCATAGCCATGGTCTCGCCTTTATTGCTCAGCTCTTGGTACAGTCCAAGATTACCCAATTGCGGTTCGCATTTCGGGTTTGTGTTGAGGTAAAGTTGGTTGCCTTCCAGAACGGCCACGATTTTGTGGAGTATGCGAAGCGATTCGGCTAGCGATTCGGGTTTAACAAAACTGGGGTTGTCTCCCGAAGTGTGGTATTCCGGGTAAGTCCCATAGGGCGTTCGCGAAAAACGCCCCACCGGCAGATTGAAGCCAGGCGAGCAAAACTGACGTTCATCGTAGCCATAGGGCGAAAAATCTTGGATCGTGTGTGGTACAGCATTGCTTGCGAGCACAAACGCGACAATCCGATCAATGGCTGCAGTTGCTTGCCGACTGCGTTTATAAGTGATCGCGCCGGCATCGCCAATTCCGCTCAGCACTAACCCATGTTTGATGCGCTCCGTACCAGCTTCATTGAGCGCAAGCCAAGTGATCGCACCAATCGTGGCTGGAATAAACAAAAAACGATAGCTGTACCGACGTTGCGTCCTAACGGCTAGCTCGGCTGCCAGCTCAGCCGCGACTACAATTCCGGATAAGTTATCGTTTGCCAAAGAGGGGTGACAAACGTGTGCGGAGAACAATACCTCGTCGCTCAATTCGCCAGGCAGAAAGAACTCCCCATAAGTGAGACTGCCCGGTGCCAAGGTTGCGTCGATGCAAACTTCATAATCGCCATCCTTCAAGGCCGTCAGCGCGTTGTGGCTGAGACAAAACCCCCAGTCCTCTTTGTAATACGAAGTTAGATTGGGGATCGCATCCGGTTGGTCGGGCAAGCTATGCAGATGCGGCCGGAGCTCACTCAATGGCATCGTGGCATGAATCGGCAAGCTATAACTCACCACATGCAAGTTCGTGTTTTTGAAATCCACGACCCGCTGGCCAGCCGCATCGCGAATCCACGCGTCGCGGATGTTCCATTCGTTTGGTACGGTCCAATCGAATACTTGCGTGCCGCTAGGTACTTCGTGGATTTCGAGTGGAATAGTCGTCTTCAACTCCGCGAGCGTCTGCCGTACTCCATCTCCCGTTATGCTGCGGCAAATCGGATACAACGAGGTTAATCTGGCGTGCATTGCCAGGCCGATAGCTTCGTGGTCGGTTTCATTCATGTTTCGAAATCCGGATACTCTCGATCGCGATCATTTAAAATGGGATTGGACAAAGGCCACGAAATCCCAAACGCAGGATCATTCCAACGTGCACCGCGATCGTATTGCGGTTCGTAAAACTCGCTCATGTGATAGAAGACCTCGGTCTGGTCCTTGAGAGTTTGAAAGCCATGTGCGAACAACTCGGGTATATAGAGCGCCCGATGGTTATCCGCGGTAAGCTCGACGGCCAGATGCTGCAGATAGGTAGAGGACTCTGGTCGTAGATCCACAATCACATCAACTATCGCCCCTCGCAGTACGCGCACCAGTTTGGCTTCTGGAGAAGGCGGTGCGCGCCAATGCATGCCGCGAATAGTTCTTGCTAAGAGATTGTGGGCTAAATTGCACTGCACGGTCGTTTGTATCAAGCCATGGGATTCAAACTCCCGCTGACAATACGTCCGACAGAAGAAGCCACGCGCATCCGAGTGTGGCTCGATATCAATGATAAATGCGCCTGTCAACGCTGACTCCGTGAAAATCATTCGATCACCTTAACTTCCGGAATTGGTACCACGAACGAACCGCCCCAGCTGCGG
>JANMLD010000286.1:0-2108 GCA_031372345.1 Pirellula sp. | reverse complement strand
TCCTTAGTCAACAGTCAACTGGACTGCTCGGTTCCAAGTAAAACAATACGCTGGGACGCTAAGGAGTTTTTTTATGTACATCAAGGTCAAGTGAGGCGAAATCAGCCAAAAAGCGCAACGGCATTGGGTCAGACCCTGTTTTCGGTTTTCACGGTTTTCAGCCGCGACGCTGCAGGGGACGTTAGGTCGCGTACGATTTGCCCTCCGGTTGTGTCGCTTCGCTCAACCACCGGCTAATTGCTTTGACCCTTGTAGGCGCCGACCAAGGACCGAGCATTTGAGGTCGGACGTTACCGACTCGCTTTACACACTTCGCACCATATCTTGCTCGACAAGCCAATAGCATCATGCGAAGGCCCATTTCGTGAAGAGTCGCTCGCCCCTCGGTAATCGGTTCGCCCCAGCCAACGATTCCTTCGTCCGTATGAACTTTGAGGAACAGCCAACGAGGCTTTACCAGCATCGTTTCGAGCTTCGTAATTCGAAGTTTGGATTTGATTCGTGGAGGTTGCCCTTGCACGCGGTACGAGGGAGCACCGTAGGTTTCGCGAGGCTGTTGTGCCCTCGAACGATCCGATGAAATCAGCGACAGGCCAGCGATGCCTGATTGGATTCTTTCTCGCGTGCTAAGCAATCATACCACACGAGGCAATCGCGATTCACCTAGGTCATGGGGTCGAGGTAGCGGACAGGCAACGGACGTTGTCATCAATCGAGTTCCTAATTCCCCAAAAAGAAAGCTGATGACAGAGGGAGCGCGAAGGTGTGATATGGGGACTCCATGACCACTGAGATCACTGAGATCAACACTCAAGCACCAACGAACCTAGCCATTTCGACTTGGCCACCCGAATTGACCCAAGAAATCACCGCAGAAAACGTGTTGGTAACGATATCCGCGTGGCTACAGGCGTTCGCTGTCACCGGCATCTGCCCAACGAATTCCTGAATTTTCGACGACAATGAGATAAATTTCGCCAGGAGCCGTTAATTGCATACTCTGGCGACGTCAGGGCGAATTTGGGTAGTCTAACGCCAAGATACTTGCAGTCTTTGAATCACCACAAAACCCTGGATGACTTTCTTCCTTTCTTACAATGGGACCCGCTTCTAAGTACTTTGCGATATGGTACCGCCAACTTTCTCCTTCGCCAGAATCGGTCAGTTTAATGCGGCGAGGCGCCTGAACATCGCCGTCGCCATTTGATTGGTAGCTGGACATTGCGACCCCAATCATTTTTAGCATGTTTTTCATTTTGGCTGATTTTGCATCACGCCTTGCGGAGTGAATCCCAATGCCATGGATTGAAATCGCAACTACAATCAACAGCAATGCAGCGATGTGCTTAATCATTAACTATCTCTCTGATTCACTACTGAAGTAGACTCGTTGTGGTCAGTTGGGGTCTGACCGGTCTGACCCGGTTCGCTGATTGCATAGGGATCACGAGCTGCTAAAATGGGAAGATGGCGAGACCACTTCGAATCGAATACCCAAATGCAATTTATCATGTGATGGCCCGTGGGAATGGTAGACAGGCCATTTTCCACTCCGATGGCGACTATGGTCGTATGAATGACGGTTTGGCCAAAACGGTCGGTCGAACGGATTGGCGAGTTCTGGCCCATGTTTGGATGCCCAACCATATCCACCTCTTCGTTCAAACACGGAAGCCAAATCTGTCGAAGGGAATGCAGTATTTGCTGAGCGGCTACGCAAATTGGTATGCCAAACGTCATCAGCGTACGGGGCATCTCTTCCAAGGACGTTTTAAAGCGGAACTGGTCGAGGACGAAAGCTACTTTTGGGCACTGAGCCGATACATTCATCTAAATCCAGTACGGGGTAAACGCCCGCTTGTTACGCATCCTCGAGACTGGAATTGGTCAAGCTACAGCGGCTTTTGCGAAAAACGTAAGCGGCATGAATGGGTCGATTACGAACGAGTTCTTTCAGCTTGGCAGGGTGAAATGGGAGGCACACAACCGGAGACATCTGAGCGATCGAGTCAAGGGTAGTAATTGATTTTGTTTTTCTTTTTAATGTTTTATCAACTTGAGTACAGACATATTTTCCACGGCCATTTCGTCTCGTTGGAATGATTGTT
>JANMLD010000177.1:0-42302 GCA_031372345.1 Pirellula sp. | reverse complement strand
ACTCGCAATGGACGTTTGCTGGCCAAAGTCTGGAAAGTCCAAGTCGGGCGAGTCCGGCTGTTTTTATTAGACTGCAATGTCGAAGGCAATCGTCCAGAAGATCGCGAGTTGACCAGTCGACTCTACGGCGGCGATGAACGTACTCGCATCCGACAAGAATTGGTGATTGGCGTTGGCGGAGTCAAGGCGCTGCGAGCGCTTGGGATCAACCCCGGAGTCTATCATCTCAACGAAGGCCATAGCGCCTTCGTCCCGCTCGAAGTCATGCGAGAAAGGATGGCGGACGACGGCCTCACCTTTGAAGATGCAATGCGAGAGACAGCCGAAGCAACCATTTTTACCACGCACACTCCTGTCCCGGCAGGACACGATCGATTCGCTGCCGGACTGATCGAAGAACACTTGGGACCGCTCCGAGATGCACTGGGAATCAGCTCCGATCGACTGATGGGACTTGGTCGAGTCAACGCCGACGATGCGGGGGAGACCTTTTGCATGACGGTCATCGGCCTGAAAATGTCGCGCGCAGCCAATGCAGTCAGTCAATTGCACGGTCACATTTCCCGCCGCATGTGGAAAAACCTATGGCCATCCAGGGAAGAGCGGAACATCCCGATCGGTCATATCACCAATGGGGTGCATATCGAGAGCTGGCTCGCGGCGCAAATGCAACAACTCTACGATCGTCATTTCCCAGCCAATTGGAAGAGCCAAATGGGCGAACCAAACGTTTGGCAGAACATTCATTCCGTCGATCCAGGCGAACTTTGGGAAACGCACAATGCTCTCAAGAATCTGCTCTTGTCCTTTGTTCGCCGACGCATCTCGCGACAATGCCGACGACGCGGCGAAAGCGACGAAATCGTCGAAGCAGCCAGAAATGTCCTTAGCCCAAACATCCTGACCATCGGTTTTGGTCGTCGGTTTGCCACTTACAAAAGAGCCAACCTGATGTTCAAGGACATTGATAGGATTTGCAAGATCCTGGATTGTACCGACCGTCCCATCCAAGTGATCTACGCAGGCAAAGCGCACCCCAAGGATGAGCCAGGCAAACGCTTTATCCAAGAGATTTCGAATCTTCGGCATGACTCCAGGTTCGCAGGTCGTGTGGCTTTTTTAGAAGACTACGATATCAACGTTTGCAGACACATGATCCAAGGTGTTGACGTATGGCTGAACAACCCACGTCGCCCGTTGGAAGCCTCCGGGACAAGCGGCCAAAAAACGGTGCTCAACGGTGGACTCAATTGCAGCGTACTCGATGGTTGGTGGGCCGAAGCCTACGACGGCACAAACGGGTTCGCCATCGGCAAGGGGACCAGCCACGCCGAAGATCGCTTGACCGACATTCGTGATGCGGAATATTTCTACGAGACACTCGAACAGCGAGTGATTCCCACTTTCTACGATCGCGATCGCGACGGCTTACCACGCAAGTGGATCAAAATGATGATGAATAGCATCAGCACTTTGGCTTGGCGATTCAGTAGCCACCGCATGGTCATGGACTACGCGCGATTGGCTTATGTTCCCGCTGCAGGCGGACTCAGCAGCGATATGCAAGGCTCCGATTGATTTGGACCTGAATTGATGAACAAGCGACCTGCAAATCGTGATGGCAAGTCTATTCCTAAGGCAAACGGGGATCAATCGGTCCCCGCCATTGCCAAAGCCAAAACCAAGTACGGACAGCTTGTTGGGATCGTTGTCTTGTGCTCTTCGGTATGCTTGTTGGCTGCTTACCTGTTTCCCTATCCCGAGGATTCACTGCTTTCCAAAGAGGAACCTCAAGTCAAAAGCGAGTTCCCCCTCGAGCAAGCGAACACAGTTGGCGTTCTAGCTGAGAAGTCTAGTTTAACCTTGCCAAAAGAATCCCTGTACACCGACAGTAGCCAGGAAAAAAAAAGGCTGTTGAACGAGGTAGAGAAAGCTGTTGAAGCGTATCCCAACGATGCATCCATCCTGCACATTGCTGGGCTGGTGTACGCGGAGCTGCAACAGTCCGAACGCGCTCTCGAATTGCTTCAGAAGTGCAATGAGATCGATAGTAACCGTTCGGACGTGGTCGTTGCGTTGGCGGATCAATTCACGCAGCTTGGCAAACACAACGAAGCAACCTTGGTTTTGGAACAAGCGATTGGCCGAGGTCTGGAGACCGAACCGTTGCTGTCGGCCATGGGGGAAATCTACAGCCAAGCCGGCAAAATGGAGGAGGCGGCCAACGTGCTGGAACGCGCCGTGGCTCTGGCTTCCGCGGATCCGATGGTATCGCACAAGTCCCAATCGCCGCTCCGTTTGCTTGGCAATGGAAACAAGGAAACGCTTTCGTACGCCAAGATCGCGGTCGAACGCTTGGGGACAATAGATGCTTACTTGGTATTGATGGACGCGTCGCGAGCCAGCGGTGACACGGCATCTGCCTATAACGCATACTTAAAAGCCAAAGCCATCGCACCGAACGATCCGCGATTGGCGACCTTCAAACCGTAAACGGATCTCAATTTAGGCGAGTGGCAGAGTGGAGTATCCCAACCCGAAGTGTAAGCGAGGGACAATTTCGCAGGTCCCTCACTTACGTATCGGGTTAGGATTGGTAGTTTTCACATCGCCGCTCGCCTTATAGGAAACGGGGTTCACCGCAGGTGTCATGTTCATGCTGAATTCATCTCTGAAATTCTTCGCTCGGGCGGGTGAGGCCGCCCCTGTAAATATGTCTTCATCGACTTTGTCCTACCAATTCATTGCTCGGGAGGGTGAGGCTCCTGCCGAACCATGGCGACGTCAAGCTCGGCAGGAGCCTCGCTCTCCCTTTGTTTTTCAATTCACTAGGCATTGCAAAGATGTTTGGAGGGGTGGCCTCACTCTCCCATGGATCGCCGTTTTCGTTTCCATTCTTTCGTTGATTCTTTTGCGATCGCAGGCCGACGCCCAATCGACGTTTGAGGCGCGGGTGGTGGAGGTTCCTCCGTCGCAAAGCGGTATCGACTTCATTCAAACCGACGGAAGCAGCGGCAAACGGTATATTGTGGAAACCATTCTCGGTTCGTTGGCTGTCTTCGATTACAACAACGACGGTTTCTTGGACATTTATTTCGTAAACGGCGCGCCATTGTTGGGAACGGTAACGGACGCGGTCCCCCGCAATCAACTCTACAAAAACAACGGTGACTGGACGTTTACCGACGTGACGATCGCGTCCGGCTTGGGGGACGAACAATACGGAATGGGCGTGGTTGTAGGAGACTACGATCAAGACGGAGATGCCGACGTCTTTTTGAGTAATTTCGGAACCAATGTGCTCTACGTGAATGAAGGGGATGGAACGTTTCGCGAAGCCACGAAGGCCAGTGGGTTAACTTCGCCGCTGAGATTGGGCGGCGGCAATGCGTTCTTTGACATGGATAACGACGGAGATCTGGATCTCTACTGCGCGTGCTATGTCGAGTTCGATTACAAGCTCCACAAAACGCGAACGATCTCAGGCTACCAATTCCACACTGGGCCAAACGACTATATTCCAGCCCCCGACTCGCTGTATAGAAACAATGGTGATGGAACCTTTGAGGATGTTTCCGTCTGGTCAGGGATAAGCAAATATAGGGGACCAGGAATGGGTGTTCTGACCGCCGATTTTGATTCCGACGGCGACGTAGATGTGTTTGTTGCGAACGACCAGAAACCAAATTTTTTGTTTCTCAACGATGGCCATGGACAGTTCCAAGAAGATGGTCTTTTGGCAGGAGTCGCGGTAGATCGACAAGGTAGAAGCAATGGGAACATGGGAAACGACTACGCGGACTTCGATGGCGACGGGCTTCTTGATTTGGTTACAACAACGTATCAAGACGAGATGCTCGTGCTCTACCAAGCCATCGGTCCAGGCTTGTTCAACGACGCAACCAACATTGCTCGAATCGACAATACCTTGAGAGCCCACGTGAAGTGGGGAGTCGGTGGAATCGACTTCGACAACGATGGCGATCGCGATATGTTTGTGGCCTGCGGACACTTTCTTGACAACTTGCGTTTCATCGACGATCGAACCGACGTCAAGGTTATTAACTACCTTCTTGCCAACGACGGTCGCGGACACTTTTCGAATGTCACCAAAAATGCTGGCAGCGCCTTGCAGGTAATCGAAAGCAGTCGAGGTGCAGCATTCGACGATTTGGACAACGACGGGGACGTCGATCTTGTCGTTATCAATATCAACGCCCGACCAACCATTGGAAGAACGGAATCGCCGAAAAGCAATCATGGGTACTCGGTGCGATTGGTCGGCATTAGCGTCAATCGCGATGCATTTGGTGCAAAGATTGTTGCCGAATCAGCGTCAGGAAAATTGCAGACGCAAGTTTTGACCTCGAGTCGAGGCTATGAGAGTTCCTACGGATTTCGGACCTATTTTGGTAGTGGAACCGATCGTTTGACGAAGTACATCGTGACCTGGCCAAATGGCAAGACGGAGTCGTTTGCTTGCGAATCTACAAGCATGACTTTGATGGAAGGGCGTGGCCTGTCCCAGCCCTGACGCCGAACCGGAGATGGCACGTCCCCTGAGTTTGCAATGGTTTGGGTGAGGCGGTTGGGACCTTGCCCTCAGTCCCGATTTCTCCGTCTTTGACGGTTGACCTACCTCTATCGAATTCTCTGTCGAGTACGAATTGTGCCGGTCGATCTTGAAAGTTGCGTGCGCCACGGATGGCAATCACTTAAAAAAACCGTTTGAATTCGATAAGGGATGATCGATGCTACGCAAACAGGATATAGCTAGCATATGTCTGTCACTCGTGCTCTCTAGCATGTTCGTCGGTTGTCGCGTTCCGGGGCTGCCGTTGCGGTCCCTACTTTACCACCATGCGGCCTCGAAGGTCGAATCGACTGCCCCGTACCTGACATTGCCTACGAAACCGCGCTAGCTCAGATGACAGCCGTGCATACTGATTTGCAAATCGCAGAGAATCTGATCGGCAAGAATCGAACGCAGGTCACGTTGGCGGATCGCGTCCCCATTCCTGACCTCAACGTCGGCTTCGTATTGCAACGGGATTACACATTCACCCCTGGGACAAACACCTACAACTTGACTGTGGGGGGAGCGGTGCCTGTCTGGAACAAGAACCAAGGAAATAGAATCGCTGCTAGGGCTGAACTAATTCGATCCATACAAGTCGCATCCGACACTCAAAATCAACTGATTACGAAGCTCGCTCCGATGTATAGCACGTATCGATCGAATAGACTGCTCGCACAATCCTTCCGTACGGACGCTTTAGGCGATCAAGTCCGCGCCTATCGTGGCATTTATCAGCGATATCTCACGGACCCAAACGGGATCAGTTTCAACGACGTTATCGTTGCTCAACAGACGATCGCGGGAGTACTAAATCAATATATTGATATACTCCAGTCGCAATGGCAAAGTACGGTCGATATGGGCGAAATATTGCAGGTCGACGATCTGTTCCAAATGGGTTCCGCCGCTGAAGTTGCGAAATTCCCGACCTTCTGAAGGTCCCCCTGAAGGTCCCCCAGCCGTTTGCGAGCGTTAGATTCTGTAGCTGTCTGTGGCTGAGCGAGGCCCTCGCTCAGGTTAGGCCGAAAGAAATCGAGCGAAAGGCCTCGCTCGTCTACAAAGCTCAAAGCATTCCGCCGGAGTGTGCCAATTGTTGACATAGGTAGTCGTTGGGAAGTACACTGGGGCGTTTCCTTGCTGACATTTTGTCGCATCAAGGAAATCTGAACCTGAAAAAACTCCATCGCCGGCTCGATTTCAATCGCGCCGGCGTTTATTTATTGAACGGGAAGTCACTTGGACGGAACAAAGGAAGCAATCGCAAAGGCTGACACGCTCATCGAAGCGATGGGATGGATCCGCAAATTTCGTGGCAAAACGACCGTTATCAAACTCGGCGGCTCGTTGATGGCTAATCCGGATGCCATGCAACATACTCTGCTCGACATCATCTTCATGGAAACCGTCGGGATGCGGCCAGTTGTCGTGCATGGGGGAGGCCCATCCATTAACAAGGCCATGGAAGCGGCAGCCATCGAGCCGGTCTGGGTTCAGGGACGTCGCGTCACGGATGCAAAAACGTTGGAAATCGTCGAAAACACGCTGGCTTACGAATTGAACGAGCAGTTGACGTACGAGATCGAACGGCTAGGGGGGCGAGCTATGAACCTCAACTTCCGAACGACCAATGTCTTGTTCGGGGAGAAATTGCTGCTGGAGGAACCCGGCTCCGAACCCCTGGACTTGGGATTTGTTGGACATGTGACCAAAGTGGATCGGCAGACGATCGAAAAATTAACATACACCGAACAGATTCCAATCATCCCATCGATGTGTATTGACTCCCTTGGCCAGAAGTACAATGTGAACGGGGATACGGCGGCCATGGCCGTCGCGGAAGCGCTCGGAGCGGAGAAGCTCATCTTTATTAGCGATGTGAATGGCGTCAGGCGAGACAAAGCAGACCCGAACAGCGTGATCCATTCCTTAACCGCACAGGAAGCTCGCCAACTCATTCAGGACGGAATTATCGCCGGCGGAATGATTCCAAAAGTGGAGGCTTGCTTGTCCACCTTGGACCGCGGCGTCGGCAAAGTCCACATCATTGACGGCCAAGTCAGGCACTCCCTTCTGCTGGAGATTTACACGACCGCCGGGATAGGTACGGAAATTATCAAAGACCGTCAGTCCTCTGCTATCCGCATTGGTCAAACATAACATGAAACATCTCCGTTCCCTGTTCGATCTTTCGATCGACGAATATCTCGAAATCCTGAACATTGCCGATTCGTTAAAACGGAAGCTTGCTCAGGGCCAGCGGCCTGATATCCTCAAGAATCGCAGCCTTGCGCTTCTGTTCGAGAAGGCAAGCTTGCGGACGCGAGTCAGCTTCGAAGCGGGCATGATCCAGCTAGGCGGTGCGGCAATCTACTTGACCAACGATGTAGGTTGGCGAGAACGAGAAACGATTGCGGATTTCGTACGGGTACTGGCGGGCTACTGTGACTTTGTCGTTTGCCGAGCCATCTCGCAATCCACCGTCGATGAGCTTGCTTCTCATAATGTCCTGCCTGTCATTAACGGCTTGACCGACCAATCGCACCCGTGTCAAGCGATGGCGGACATGATGACGATGCGCGAGTTCTCCAGTGGTGAACTCCGCGGAAAGCAACTCACCTTCGTTGGCGATGGAAACAACGTCGCCCGCTCCTTGCTTAAAAGTGCGGCGATTTGCGGCATGAAATTTCGACTCGCTGGACCAGTTAAGTACCACGTTGAACCACAGCTTGTCGAACGCATTCGAGCCCATTTTGGACAACTGGATTTCGAGCAAGGGACCGATATTCGAACGCATGTTCGGGATGCAGATTTTCTCTACACGGACGTCTGGACCAGCATGGGGCAGGAGGCAGAGGCCCATGCCCGTTCGGTCGATTTCGTACCCTACCAAATCAACGGGGCGATGATGAAACTGGCACCATCCCATTGCAAAGTGCTGCACTGCTTGCCTGCTCGGCGAGGATTGGAAATCACCGATGAAGTGATCGATTCCCCCAGCAGCATCGTCTTTCCCCAAGCGGCGAACCGTATGCACTTGCAAAAGAGCCTATTGGTTTGGCTTGGAATGCAAAATGGATTCGTGCAAAACAGCCCGCTAGATTAAGCCATGGACAAGCCTTTGGAATCCACGCTTCATTTCGATCTGGAAACTGTGTCTCCAAGTGAGATGCTGCTTGCCATCCAATTGCATTGCAGCCGAATAGCCAATGAATCGAGCGATGCCGCGAGTCCCCTGGTTTCTGTAAACATTGCAGGAGCACGCGGCCAAGACTTTATCGGCACCGGTTTGCGAGATATTGGAGAGGTTGCCGTACAAGGAGCCATCGGCGATTTCGGCTTCTGTTCGTTTGGCGATGGGGAATGCCGTGTGGAAGGAAATGTGGGAGATTTTTTTGGGCACTCCATTGCTTCTGGAGTCTTGCTGGTTCGCGGGCACGCCAAGAAGGCGGTCGGCGCATTGGGAGCGGGCGGCTTAATTTCCATTTACGGAAACGCTGGAGATCGAACAGCCTTAGGAATGCAGGGGGCCGACGTCGTCATACGCGGTTCCGTTGGCAGTTTCGCTGGGCTTGGGATGCAGAGCGGTACGCTAATCCTTTGTGGCAGCGCCGGCAAGCAGTTGGGGCAAGGCATGTGCGGTGGTGCGATCTACCTTCGCGGTGAAGCCGAATCGATCAGTTCCAATATCGAAGAACAACGACTGAGAGAACCCGATCGACTCAAGATTGGGATGCTGTTGCTCAAATCCGATATCAAGTCCGCGGGGAAAGAATTCCGCGTCTTCCGTCCCGTGCGCGAGGAGGTCTAATATGTCCATGAAATCGAATTCGGATTCTGACCACGACAAATGGACTGACTTGCGATCGACCATGCGATGCGAACCTCTGTTGACCAGGATCGACCCGCTTCTTCAGGTGTCGCGGAACTCATGCAGTCTTGCTTGCACCCTGAACGCCGCTGGCCCTTCTGGCAACTTGACGTTGGATCCCCCCTTTTTCACGCGATTGACGGCCAACGCTGGGCTTTCCCAAAATGCCCAACGCAGACTATTGACGGAACTTCGAAGCTTCGGAATCGCCTGGCTTGGCGATGCGTTCGAATCAATAGATGGTAAGCCACTGGAAACCAGCCAAGACCAGTTTGTTGAATTGCCAAGGTTTTCGCCTTTGCAAATGGACCAGCCAATCGATGTCGTATCGTTCCACCAGGCTGCCGCCATCGAGATGCAACTGGTGGGTCCCCCATTTCAAACACTGGCTAATTCGCGAAGAGCCAAGTGGACACCTGGATTGCCAATCGATATCGCGGACTTTGAGCAACTCGGAAAGAGGGTCGAGGTGCTGCGAGTCGTGACGGGTGGTAAATGCCCGATTGGAGCTGCCCTTTGTCCAGGGGCTGTGTACGAAGACCTGCGATTCTTAATCGATAGCGGCTTTGATTTTGTAACGCTGCTAGTTGATATTCAATACGAGATGTCGCCGACAAGCAGTTTGCAACTGGCTCCTCTTGAACCAACCTTGGAGCAAGCTATGAAGGCGGTTCAGGATTCTGGGGCTAAGACCAAAATTCTACTTTCGGCCAACCTTGGTGATGGTCTTTCCATGTTTCGTTGCCTTCAGATAGGCGTATCGGCCGTGTCGATCGACGCTTTCCTAGCCCAATCGAAACCGAAAGAGGTTGCTCCGGTCAAGGAGTCGTTTGGTTCGGTCCTAAGCGCTTATGTACCCGCCACGCCCGGAGCCGTCTTACCCTGGGTCAAGCCTGCGATGACTCAGCTCATCGAAGAGCTTCGAGACTGCGCGATCTATTCCGGCAGTGTAGCACGGCACTCCGTGACGTGATTCTGTTGCCCTCCCAGAGAGCTCGTCCGGATTAGTCACCCTACGCGGCCTTTGGCCGCCCCTCCCCGGGGGAGCAACCCTGTGAAGCATTTTGATCAATGAAATGGCACGCTATTTGACCATACGCCTTCCGTTCGGGCCCGTCCCGACGGAGGCAGCAATTGGCGGCTACAGCATGACCATTCGATTCGAACTCTCCACCGAGTTTACTCGGTGGGAGCAACGATTAGATGCGAGAAACGCTGCTTCCACCGGTATGAAACCGGAGGAGAGCCTAGCCCTAACGGGTTGCAAGTAGCTGCCAATTGCCGCCCCACTGGCATGAAGCCAGTGGAAGCGAAACACAGGGAAAAATGCTTTACAGCGTTGCCGAGGGAGGGCGACTTACGTTGAAAAGGGGACAACCACCCGCTATGCCACGCCCGTTGCGAAAGCGGTCGCATAGGCACGGCAATGCGAAATCGTGATCATGATTTCGCGAATGCCGCGGTCTCTCGCGATTTCGGCCGCCTTGCCTGAAATCTTGATGACTGGCGCTCCCGAGACTTCGTTGACAACTTCGATGTCCGTCCATTGAATGCCTTTGGCCCAACCGGTACCAAGCACTTTTAAAACGGCTTCCTTAGCTGCCCATCGACCTGCGTAATGTTGCGTTGCGGCTTTCCGCGACGAGCAATAGAGAATTTCCTTCTGCGTGAAAACGCGTTGCAAGAAGACTTCGCCGTGCTTTTCAATCATTTGAGCGATTCGAACGCACTCAATGATATCCGTGCCAATGCTTATCAAATTCCCTGGCATTTCATTCGGCATATTGCAGCAACGGTTTCATTGGAGTGGATGGCTTGCGGTGTTCGGCACCATCGAGACAAGGTGAATTGTAACCGACGCGTCCAGAGACGATACCATGGATAGGGACGCACATAGCTTCCCCGGCGTTGGCCGATTGCCACGTTCGAGGTTGCTTCACCAGTAAGCGTTCTAATATGGGAAGCGCAGTGGAGGAGACAAAATGGCGATGGACGAGGCGAAGGATTTGATTGTGCTCGTGCACGGATTTGGGGCAAGGCGGTTGGTGATGTGGCCATTCGCTTGCCTTCTGCGTGCTCGCGGCTTTCGCGTCCGATTTTGGAGCTACGGGTCGCTTTTTGATCCAATCGAAAAGCACGCGATTCGCTTTTATGATTATCTGCACGCAGTTACCGCCACCGAACGCCGTTTCCATATCGTTGCGCACAGCATGGGCTGTATCGTCACTCAATCCACACTCAACCTTGGCGGTTTCCCTAATTTGGGAAGAATTGTTTTGTTGGCTCCACCTAATGCCGGTTCGCCCATCGCGCGCATCGCATCGAAAGTGATTGGCCGACTCATCCCTCCAACACGCGAGTTGTCCGATACGGAGACCAGTTACGTAAATAAGCTCGAAAGAAATCCCACAGTAGATGTCGGCATAATCGCAGCTCGTTTCGATGCGTTAGTCCCAATCCGCAGTACGCATCTTCCCAACGAAAAGGCGCATGTGGTCATCAATGCGACTCACAGTTCACTTCTACTATCGTGGAAGGCCAGCAAACTCACCGCAAGATTTCTAACACACGGCTCGTTTGAAGAAAGTACCATCGCAACGGCATCACTGTAGAATGCTCGATTAAGGCGAGCGGCAGTGTGGAGTATCCCAACCCGATGCGTAAGCGAGGGGCAAGTTCGCACGTCCCTCACTTACGTTTCGGGTTAGGATTGGCAGTTTTCACATCGGCGCTCGACTTGCTGAGCTACACTCCCGACGGAATCGACCAGTGGCTATCGCGGTACTTGCGTTGTACCAAACCATTCGCTTCTGCATCGCCAAGAATATTATGACTTGCAGGGTCATACGCAAGGACACGTCCGACCCTTGCCGCTATGTTTGCCAAATGAACGACGGCTGCTGACAATCTGCCTGCGACGATATCCGCGTTGGTAGCCTTCGAAACGCCCCGCACTGTGTCCAAGAAGTTCTGATGATGAGAGACAAGATCGCTACTGCCTTGCCTTTCGTCCCATAACTTGTTCTTGGGACCGTACAATTTCCATCCGACGCTATGCCCGAGGATGAGACAGCCCTCCGTTCCATAGAATGCGGCTCCGTTCTCATAGCCCTCTTGAACATACGGACTCCAGATCCGCTGTTCAAAGATAAGCTGCTTGATGCCGCGATCGGCGGACGCATCGTCGAATTCCATGACTGCGTATTGAGTATCAGGAAACTGCTGGTCGTCATCAAAAAACAGCTTGCTGCCAATGCAAGTGACTTTCTTTGGAAACGTTTTTAGATCGAGCCCCCATAGTGCGACGTCGATATCATGGACTCCATCGTTTCCCATGTCACCGCAACCGAAGTCGTGCCACCATCTCCAAACGCCGTGCAGCAAATTCTTCCGATAGGCTACTTTTGGGGCTGGGCCGAGCCAGGTGTCAAAATCCAGCTCAGCCGGCGGAGGTGCTGGCTGCTCGTGGCCGATCGAACCGCGGCGCTGACTATTCCAAGCTTTCGCAACCAGCACTTTGCCGATGGCTCCGCTGCGAAGTCGATCGATTGCCTCGCGAACGAATCCGGTGCTGCGGCTCTGAGTCCCAACTTGCAAAACTTTTCCGGATTTCTCGACGGCATCCTGCAGCAATTGCCCCTCGCGCAGATTGTGACAACATGGCTTCTCTACATAAACATGCTTGCCCGCGTTCAGAGACAATATGGCCGCCGGCGCGTGCCAATGGTCTGGCGTTGCGATGAATACGGCTTGGACTTTCTCGTCGATGAGTATGTCCCGAAGGTCATTGACGGCTTTGGGAGTCTTTCCCGAAATCTCCTGCACGGTTTTTACCGCATTTTGAAGTCGATTGCGATCGACATCACAAACGTAGTCGATTGAAACGTCGGTTCGACGTGCCAATTGCTTCAGGTGGTTCATTCCCATACCACCGACCCCGATGATGCCGAGCGCAGTCGGGTCGGCCTCCTTGGCATATGACCAATGGGAAACCAAGGGGACCGCGACGGTTGCCATCGCCGAACCTTTGAGAAACTCGCGTCGTTTAGAAGAGGATTCGATCTTGGGGTGAAAGTTCATAGCCATGTCCTATTGGAAGTCGTTAACGGGTTGCAGCCTTCTTCAGTAGAATTGCATCTTACAAAAGTGTGGGGATCGCTGCATGCATCGCGGATCGTCGGGCGACCCTCCGGCTTTATGCTGGTTTTATGCCAATGGGGCCATAATCGAGGTCAAGTGGAGTCATAATCGAGGTCATCTGACCGCCTCCACCGACTTCAATGTCGGTGTGGCGCCGATTGGCAGCTACTTTTTAACCGCCTGCGTCGCGAGTGCAATGCCCCCGAGTTTAACTCGGGGGATCGTTACCATATCTCTAGAAAGGGTGGTCAGCACCCCTGGCATGAAGCAAGGGGCATGCAGGGCAAAGCCGCTTCGCGGATATGGAATACGATGGCCACGACGCGCCCAGAGACACTATAAGTGATTCGCCGTCGCCAATCACCTGCTTGCGTGTCTGCGTGCGTAGTCCTACTTCTTAATAACCAAAGTCTTCGCGATCATGTCATGCCAGCTCCTCTTACGCTTTGACCAGATTACCCAGATGAAGCCTAAGCCTAATGGGATGTAGGACACGATCTTTGCGAAGTTTCGGCCGAACGATCTTCCAATAGATAATCCATTCCCGTTGTTGTCCGTAACACGAAGACCGAGTAGACGCTTTCCAATAGTTGCTTGCATCGCTGAACATTCGGTAAGAGCGCAGTAGACGATATAGATCATGAACGACAAATCGCGAATCTGGTTTCGTTGCGTCAGGAATTCGATGCGAGCGTTGATATCACCGCGTTCATTGAAGTATCGTTGAATCGTTTCGTCAAAGCCAAGGAAAAAGTAAAAGACAGCGCCAGTTGCTAATGTGATCGGCAGAATGTCAATAAGGTATGCGAGCAACCTAACACCGAATCCAGCCCATTGCGCAGTGAATCCAGCATCGCCCCGTGTCTGGGATCCTAACGGAGACTGGTAGGGGTTTTCCGAAACCATTGGATTTTCCTCGACTGCTTTGCGACAGTACACCCCAGCATCACCCAGGGCGAAAAGTAAACGCATGCATCGACCAAGCTCGGTAGGTGATCATTAGAATGGTGACGCATGCCCCCCAGAGATCTTAACGACCATCTTGTTCTCGGTAGAGGTCATCGGTTCCCTTGGATTGCGAATCGTGATTTTGAAATGTTCATTCGCGCCTCGAGAGACGTTTCCTGGAAGGTACTCCTGCCCCTCATCAAGAAACACTCCGGATACGTCAAAGAATTCTGCCTCGATTGCAACAGCAGACCAATCGTGACTTCCTTTATTCGTGATTAGGCCTACGATCTCAAGGTTGTTACCGGTGAAGCGTTTCTCTACGTCGCTGATAATCAGTTCCTTAGCGATGTCGCCTTTGAAAAAGAATAATCTCGCCATTGGTAGGAAGCCAACTAACAGGATTGGGACCACGAAGAGCAAGTGCTTCCATCCCCACGACATGTTGAATGTCGATATCTCTTCGCCGCAATTTGAGCATTTGAGCTTGGCCATACAACTATGTCTACTTCCCTGAGCAGGCGAACTCCCGGGATCAGCTAGCCCAAGCAAGTAATATCAACAAAAAAAGGCCGGTGGATCGAGGAGTTAGCTGCATCCCTTTGTTCCTCCTTGAAGTCAAGGATGAAACGCACATCCTGCTACGAACCCAATTCGGAACTCATGTCATCGTAAGGATACCGCAACCGTCGTGCAAGTATCTCGATCGAAGTATTTGGACATGAGCGTCGAGGATTACTTGCGATTGTTGGTTTGGACAGGTCAACAAAAGCGATCGGACAAGAAAAAATCATGTCTAGCCGCCAACTAGGGAATGGTCGATAAGATTATCCGAGAATCCTTTTTCCGGTAGCCGATAGTTGTACCGTAACACACGTCGCCATCGGATCGATTTAAAGATCGAATCCCAAAAGTCCGAGACAATTCGCAATTGGGTGAGATTTTCGAAGAAAGTCGCGAGAGGCTCAATAGCCACTACCGCATACTTACTGATTTACATCGACGATTCCTTCCGATGTCAAACGCAATCCGGTTTGGTGTTCGATCGTCGCGATAAGTTCACGTTTGCTCTCCTTTATAAAATGCGGAACTCTCCATTGCCGCACACCGCCATCCCAACATGTGGATAGCAAACGCGACTCGTCGTAGTTCAAGGCTATGGACGTAATTAAGTTGGGATGTCGAAATGCAACACCAACCGCTTTGCCTGTTGGAACCGACCACATTTGCGCCTCGCCAGTGAATCCCGCCAACCAGACAAACTCCTCATGGGTGGTAAACAGTGCGCTGGTCACTTCCCGGCCGCACGAGAAAGTAGTCAAGGGCTTCCCAGTTCGACTATCCCAAATTACGGCCGTGCCATCCGCGCTTCCTGTCAGTACGAAAGTGCCCTGCTGATTGAAGACAACGCAATTGATCCGGCTGCGATGTTTCCCGATCCAGCGGACTTGCTTCTCACCGAAGTCCCAAAACGCAAGCGAACCATCGTCCGCCGTCGAAATAAAACTCTTCTCATCTGGAGAATATGCGACAGGTACAATGCCTGACGCGTGATCCCAGGTGGGGTCCAACATCTCGAGTGAATCTCGGCCGAGATGCCGAATCTTGCCATCCTCGCAATCGATCAGCAGCCGACGACCATCGTGGCTGAGGGCAAGCGATACTGCGGAGGAATCCAGAGCGATGTCTTGCGCCAAGAGCGTCTGGATATCCCAGCACCGCAATATGCCGTCGCTGCATTCCGTTACAAGCTGCTGGCCAGTGGTAGAAAAGTACAATGAGTTTACTCTTCGTGGATGGGGCAACACGTTCAACAGACTTCCATCTTTAAGGTTCCACAAATGCACTTGACCGTTGACGTCAGCCACTGCAGTTAATTGATCGCTGGAGTCGATGGCAACTTTGGAGGCACTTGTTGAAAGAAGAAGTTGCCGTTCAGGAAGTCGAGCTACGGCGCGCTTCCAGATACGGGCCACACAATCGTCACCTGCAGTCACCAACGCAATTCCATCGTGACTAAATCGAGAGCTTTGCAATGGCCCACGATGAAGAATGTTTGAAGGAACAATACGGTAGATTGTAGGTGTCGCTGAATTCCTGTGTGGGAGCAAGTGTCGAAGTTCGACAAGGTTGGCGGACGAGGTATCTTCACTTGCAATCAGTAAGGTTTGTCCATCCGGCGCAAAGCAAACGCTGCTTGCGTTGCCATCTTGCAATATTTTTGACACCAGTTCACCAGATTGCGATTGCCAGAGGTTGGCTTCCCAGTTGTCATCGCCTGACAGCACGAATTGCCCATCAGGACTGAATGCGATCACTCGAAACTGCTTTTCGGCGTCCAGTTGTACAGGCAAACGTTGACGACTTTCAAGACTCCAAAACAAGACTTCGCCCTTTTTGCTCTCGGCGTTCCCGCCTGCCGTCGCCAGAGTCAAGTTATCGGGACTGATGTCCATCGATAAGAGGGGGCCGCTCGCCATCATCGGATCACCCAATTCTCGGCCTGCCCTATCCCAGCATCGTACTTTTCCATCACTTCCACCAGTCACTAGTAAATCTTCGGTGCGGCTCCATGCCGTCGACAGAATTTGCGATGAATGCCGAATTACTGTGGTGTCAGGTATTCCCGAATCGGTATCCCACAGCCGTGCGGTTCCATCGAGACTAGCGGTCAGCATTGTTCGGCCATCTGGGCTAAGCGATATAGCCGTAATCGATTGCGAATGAGCAGTGATCTCATAGTGCAATTCACCCGAGTTGCAATCCCACGAGCGCACAACGCCATCGTCACATCCGGTGATCAGGCATCGATCATCCATTGTGAAAGAGGCAACGGTCACTCGCTTTGGATGCACGAACGCTCTCCGAAGCAGATGACACTGTTCCATCCAACCTGCGATATCTGCTCGAATCGCATTCTCATAGCCAATCGCTGTCGGAGGCGCAATTTTCAATGCTCGGGCCATCCAAAGCAGGCCAATGCCCACGTTGGATGCTTTACACAAGTCGCGACCTTTTTCCCATGCCAACGATGCAGCCATTTGAGAAGCTCGCTGCTCGGAATTGAATGCGTTCTGCTCTGATGCTACCGCTTTTCTTTCGGAGCTTACTGCCAGCGTGTTTGCCAATCGCAACTCTTGATTTGCACGAAACTCTCCAATGCTCGACGTGATAATCAGAACAATAGTCGCCATACAAGCCGCTACGGCAACTGAGGCAATGGACGCCAGTACTCTGTTCCTTCGGCACCAGCGCCAACCACGTTCTAAACTTGTAACCGGTCGAGCTGAAATAGGAAAGTCATTCGAAAATCGCCGCAGATCATCCGCCAATTCGCCTGCGTGTTGGTACCTTGCTGAGGGATCGCGCTCGATCGATTTCAATACTATGGTTTCGAGATCCTTCG
Organism: Pirellula sp.; assembly: GCA_031372345.1. Lineage (GTDB taxonomy): Bacteria > Planctomycetota > Planctomycetia > Pirellulales > Pirellulaceae > JBKCUI01. The sequence goes on along the minus strand of JANMLD010000177.1, from coordinate 25,361 downwards.
GAATCAACGGATTCCAATGACGCGGACGCGTCGGTTCCCCACTGGTCACTTGCGTGATGATTTGAATTCGGTCCCTGGCGTTGTCTGGCGTGTGCCCTGTAAGCAGTTCGTACAACGTGATTCCCAGCCCATAGACATCGCTGCGAGCATCGCTATGGTTAAGAAACATTTCGGGGGCCATATATTTCAATGTACCCACGACTTCGCCAGTATTGGTAAGATCCTCGCCCGCGACTTTCGCTAGACCAAAGTCGATCAGCTTTGGAACAAATTCGAATCCATCGACGTCTCCCGCCAGAGATTCATCGCGAGGAACCAAAAGAATATTGCTGGGTTTGATATCTCGGTGCAATATGCCTCGGCAATGAGCGAAATGAACCGCATCTGCCAAGCGTGCAATAAGTTTCGCAGATGATCTTGAAGCTAACGAAACGGATTGCTTCGCAAGCCATTCCGCAAGACTTCCTCCCTCACAATACATGGACGTAAAGTAGCCGATTCCTTCGAGTTCGCCGACTTCGTAAACGGTTGCAATGTTGGGATGGTCAAGTGATGCGGCTGCGCGAGCTTCGTTGAGGAATCGTTGCCGCATCGTTGGCTGCGCCATAACATCTGGTCGCGGGACCTTCAGTGCAATTTGCCTGCCCAGATGCGGATCCTCAGCAAGGTAGACCATGCCACATCCGCCACAGCCCAACAGTCGCAGCAATTGAAAACGGCCTAGTGTGTGTACGGGACATGGAGTTGTGAAGGCTTCGATTCCGAGACTAGTTTCCGCGATCGATACGGTCGATCCTACTTTGGGCATTGTCTCTCGCAACATTCGGATGAATTCCCACCCGCCGATTTGACTCAATGGATTTGCGGTCGTTTCGATACAGTCTGCAGAATCCATCGGAGGCGACTTCGCCAGCCCATCGTCAAACTCTAGGAGGCGCATTTCGCTTTCATCAAGGTCGCACGGATCTTCCAGTCGGTGCCTGTCGTCGTTGGCGCTGGTTTCTCCATGGGAGGTCATTGAGTTTGCCCCATTAGCGCTTGCAGCGATTGAACAGCGCGTGCCCAGAGTTTACGAACCGCATTGTCGGACCGATTCATACGCAAAGCGATTTCGCCAAATGCCAATTGGTCTTGATAGCGATATACCAAAACCTGACGATAGTCCTCCGGCAAGCTCATGAGCGCGATACTCAGGGACTGGGTTTGTTCATTTTGAATGGCACAGTCTTCTGGTTGTGGGTCTCGCTGGAAACCCAGTTCTGCTTCGCGACGAACACTCGATTCGGCGTCTATCGATCGTTCAAGCTCGAGGGATCGTTTAGAAGTATGAAGAAAATGGCGTTCCCAATTTGCCACGTTGTTTGACAATACTTGTCGCAACCAAGCTTGCCATTCCTCTTCGGAGTCACCGCAAAATTGATGGAAATCGCGAACCGCTTCCAACAAGGTTTCTTGAACGACATCGGAAGCTGCGATTTTGGTTCTCAAATTGGAGTGCAAAGCTTGATTCGCAGTCCAAAGCAATAGGTTGCGATACTGCCCAAGCAGTTCCCCGAGCGCCTCTTCGGAACCCTCTCGGGACTGACTGAGCTGGAGTGAAAATGCTTTCAAAATCGCCGTGTTCCTTCAATGCCAAAATCGTAGCCGCGCCTCTTCGAGACGCGGAAGATTTGCGTCTCCGGGAACGCTTTTGCGTGTTTAGAAACAAACGCTAGTCTGACAGAATTCACCGACAAAGCGATTATTTCCCAGATGGAATTCTCGGGATTCGCTCACAATCTCAAAAATTCAGGGCCTTTTTCCAATCGTTCGGTGCCAAAGCGGAATGGCGGATGGTAATGGAAATCTGCAATTGCATGCCCTCAACGCTTTTCACACACACCAGGTCAGGACAGGTTCCATGTTTCTTAATCCAAGAACGCTGTTGGCTTTACGGAAGAAGCTTTTTTCACGCAGGACGTTCCAGAGTAGACTGCGAGAAATCATCGCCCGAAATCGCTACCACCCCTATATGGAAGGGTTGGAAGAACGCCGAGTGCTGGCAACTTTGTTGGTTACTAACGTCAACGATTCCGGAGTCGGCTCGTTCCGACAAGCCATTGTCGATAGTAATTCGAGCATTGGAATTGCCGATACGATTCAATTCAGCATCGGTAGCGGCCTGCAGACGATCGCACCAACTTCTCAGCTTCCGCCAATACTTGACATTGTTACTATCGATGCGACGACACAGCCAGGATTCGTTGGAACACCACTGATTGAATTGCGAGGCGATTCGGCAGGGGCTGGGTCAAGCGGCTTTGTGATCTCTGCTCCCAACACCACCATCCGCGGGTTTACAGTCAATCGCTTTGGCCAAAACGGTGTACTAGTCCAAGGCACCTTGGCAACAGGCAATACGATCGCGGGGAACTGGATCGGTACCACATCCGATGGACTCACGCAAGCTGGCAACCAAATTGGTGTAGCGATCACTTTCGGTGCGTCGGGAAACTTCATCGGTGGAACAACCGCAACGCCTGGCACGGGCGCAGGCAACATCATCAGTGGCAACACGGTCATTGGAGTGCAACTGGAAGTAACCGACAGCAATCAAGTTTCAGGCAATGTCATTGGTCTCGATCGATTCGGCAATCTCCCTGTGGGAAATGTCTTTGCGGGTGTGTATCTAGTCGGCGTAACGACCGGAAACATCATCGGCGGTGCCACCGTTGCTCATCGAAACATCATTTCAGGAAACCAAGACGGAATCGATTTCGCATTCAGTGGAGCTAGTAGCAACTCCATTTTGAACAACTATGTCGGCACCAATCTCAACGGTACTTTAGCCCGCCCCAACACATCGCTAGGGGTCTTTGTGGTCTCGGCGAATAATACGATCGGCGCACCTGGGGCTGGCAATTTGATCAGCGGCAATGCGGGCGACGGGATCTCTGTCCTCGGGTCTTCAAACCTGATCCAAGCAAACTATATCGGCGTAAATTCTGGAGGCGTGTCCGCTATCGCTAATGTCGGTTATGGAATTCGCTTGAGTGGTGGAGCGACCGGTAACACAGTCGGTGGCGGATCAATTGGTGCTGGAAATGTGGTATCTGGTAGCTCGCTGGCGTCCGGTGTCATTTTGACTGGTGCTGGGACATCTAACAACAAAGTTCAAGGCAACTTGATCGGTACGAATGGAACGGGCACGTCAGCTATTCCGAATCTCACCGGCATCTTGGTTTACTCCAATGCTCAAGGCAACATTCTGGGAGTCGATGGCGATGGATTGAACGACAGCGGTGAAGCCAACGTGATCTCAGGTAATACTACCGGTGTATATCTGGAGGACAACGTTGACAATACAGTCATCGCTGGTAACCGCATTGGCACCAATCTTGCTGGCAATATTGCGATTCCAAATTCTGATTTAGGCATCAGAGTGTTCAATGCGAGTGTCGACGGCGTGCGAATTGGAACCAACAGCGATGGAATTAGCGATACACTCGAACGCAATATTATCTCAGGAAACACGACAGCAGGGATCGAAGTTCGCGGCACCGGGACTGTGATCGCGGGTAATTACATTGGCATCGGGGCAGACGGTTCGACGGTCGTTGGGACTCAAGCGGGTGGCATTACCTTCAATACAACCGCCACGGCAAGTCGCGTAGGCTCAAACGCCGACGGTTTCAATGACGATGCAGAACGCAACGTCATCAGCGGCAACACCAATTACGGCGTCTCGATGGCTGGAGTTGCGACGAGCGGCAACACGGTTGCGGGCAACTACATTGGCACTCGCGCGTCGGGTTTGGTTTCCGTCGCTAACGGAATTGGAATTCAAATTGTAAGTGGTGCTTCGAACAATGTGATCGGAGGGACTGTTGCATCGGCGCGGAACATCCTCAGTGGAAACACAGGCGACGGTGTATTCATCAGCGGTATCGGAACGACCGGGAACACGGTAATAGGCAACTACATCGGTACCGATAAAACTGGTGCGGCACCCATTGGAAATAATGTGGGCGTGGATATTCGGTTTGGTGCAACGGGCAATCGTGTCGGCGGAGCGACAATTGGTGAACGGAATGTTATCAGTGGTAACGTCAATGGCGTCGCGATTGTTGATAGTGGAACAACGGCCAACCGTGTCTCTGGAAACTACATTGGCACGGATTGGACAGGTACGAGCGCACTTGGCAATAGCTCGTTTGGTGTTTTGTTGTACGCAGGAGCATCAGTAAACATTGTCGGAACTAACGGCGATGGTACCACCGACTCGACGGAAGGCAACGTCATCTCTGGCAATACCACAGGAGTCTTCATTCAGAACGAGGCGGACAACAACGTCATCGCCGGCAACTACGTAGGTACAAACGAGACTGGCTCCGCGGCGATTGGAAATGCGATCCAGGGCATTCGAATCTTTGACAACACGGTCGATGGCACTCGCATCGGCACGAATGGGGACGGAGTTTCGGACGCGGCTGAGCGAAACGTTGTCTCTGCGAACGGGACCTATGGCATCTTTGATGGCGGTGGTGTGGGCACGATTGTTGCTGGTAATTATGTCGGTACCGACGCTACCGGCGCTTCCGCGCTGGGCGGTCAATCAAACGGAATCGTACTTGTTGGTACCAACGCACGGGTCGGGACCAACGCGGACGGATCGAACGACACAGCAGAGCGAAATGTTGTCTCAGGACACGGGAGCATCGGCGTTGAACTGTCTTCGGCCACAGGAACAATAGTCGCCGGCAACTACATCGGAACCAACGCGACCGGAACAGCCGCGATCGCCAATGTAACCGGGGTTCTGATCGTGAACGGAGCGAACAACAATACGATCGGTGGCTCGACGGCCGCATCGCGTAACGTGATTAGCGGCAACACGTCAGATGGCGTTCGCGTTGAGGGTGCCGGTACAACAAGCAATTCCATCGCGGGTAACTACATCGGTGTCAATTCTACTGGTAACACCAAGCTAGCCAACGGCGGCTATGGCGTGATCCTTGTCACCTCCGGTGTCACGAACAACATTATCGGCGGACTGACCGGTACGGTGGGAAACCCACAGCCCGGTGCGGGCCTCGGCAATGTCATCAGCGGGAACAGCGGCTATCAGATATTCCTCGCCGCTCACGGTCAGACAGTACAGGGTAACATGATCGGCCTCGGTGCCGACGGGAGCACCGTCATCGATGTTGCGACTGTCGGCATCGGTGACGGAAGCGTCAATAACAGCCTAATCGGCGGCCTGGACGTGCGGGCGCGAAACGTTATCTCCGGTTTGGCGGTGAGCCTCAACTTGAGCAGCGGTTCCGGTACTCGCATTTTGAACAACTACATCGGCACCGATGTAACCGGGAGCCAAGGAAGGGGCAGTGGTCCTTCGTACTTGTATGGTGCGTCCAATTTAACCATTGGAGCCGCAGGGGCAGGCAACGTGTGGTCCGCTTCTTCGTCTTACCCCATCAGCGGCTTTGGCAGTGACTGGACCATCCAAGGCAACCGATTCGGAACTACTGCGGACGGGAGCGCGCCGCTTCTGAATACGTATTTTTGGAACTTGTATTCGTTAACGAACTTCGTTCTTGGTGGCACCGGGCTTGGTGAGGGAAACCAAATCGCTGACCAGATCAACATTGCGGACTCGACTGGCGGCACGGTGAAGGGGAACTCGTTCGGACTGAATGCGGCGGGGACAGCCGTGCTGGCCGGATCGGCTGCGGAGCTGAGCCTGTACCGTTCGTCTGGTTTCATCGTTGGCGGCTCAGCAGCCTCGGCTAGAAACGTTTTCGCCAGCGTCGGATTCAGCGGAGTTGACATCAATGGTTTCGGTGCAGACGGAAACATCATCCGCGGGAACTACTTTGGTACGAACGCTGCTGGCACGAGCACACTGGGTTCGTTTCAGTCTTCGATCTATGTCTCCGGATCGGCTGCGAACAATACCATTGATGGGAATGTCATCGCTAGTGGTAGCACTGCCGGTGTTTACATCGATGGAGGCAACTCCTCACGCATCAACGATATCCCGAACTTTGCTGCGGCTTGGTTCAAAGCTGAGGGGAGTCTAGCGAACAGCGCAGGCTATTCTCAAGGGGGCACATCTGTTGGCTCAATTGCCTTCGGGTCAGGCGTCGCAGGCGGGCAAGCGTTCCAATTCAATCGGTCCATTCCAGGCTATGTCAAAAGCGAGCACATCGCCAGCTACACACACGATGCCAACAACGCCTCAATCGAGAGTTGGATCAACCCGACGACTCTGCCAACCGCTGGACAAGAATATTATATCAGCAGCAATGGCGACGCGAGCAACCCGAACACCGCTGCGCTCCTCATCAACACCGGCGGCAGTACGCGACTAGCATTCCGCTACCGCACTAGTACCGGTTCGCAGACCGCTACTAGTCCCGCAGTTAGCTTCGGGACAGGTAGCTTTCATCACATGGCAGTGACCGCAAACGGTACGAACGTCAAGTTCTATGTCGACGGTTCATTGTTCAGTACCGTAGCCGTAGTCGGATCGCCGCAGACGTTCAACAACTTCGTTGCTGGCGACCCTAGTATCACCCTCTATGTTGGCGGCAGTCTCGGCGCGACGAACCGCACTTTCGACGGCAAGATCGACGAGCTGGCGGTCTACAACCGCGCTCTCACGGCAGCCGAAGTCAGTCGTATTTTCGCGATCGGCGGGGCGGACAAAGGAGGCAACTGGACACGTAACACGACTGTTACCGGTAACATCATCGGTCTTTTGGCCGATGGCATCACCGCTGGTGCAATCACTGGCGACGGTATCAAGATCGACAACAGCGAATCAAACACAATTGGTGGATCGACGGCTGCGAGTCGCAACATCATCGGCAAAGCCGGCGGTGACGGCGTGAAGTTGGAAAACGCTTATGCGCGCTTCAATGTGGTCGCCAGCAACTACATCGGAACAGACGTAAGCGGGTTGGTCGCACGTGGAAACATCTACGGGGTGTCAATCGCTTTGGGTGCCATCAGCAATACAATTGGCGGCTCATCTGCCGCGGAACGAAATGTAATCTCCGGCAACATCGGCTCGGCGGTTATCCTTACGGGCGGTACAACAACCGGCAATGTGCTGCTCGGAAATTACATCGGTTTGGGTTCTGACGGCAGTACGCCGCTGGGCAACGAAGGCTTTAGTGTATTCTTGAACGGCGCACCCAATAACACGATCGGTGGCATGGCTCCCGGTGAGGGAAATATCATTTCAGCCACAACGAACCTCGTCGTGAGTACGGGGTCCGGAATACAGCTTTACCCTGGAGCCAACAATACTCGGATACTAGGAAATCGAATCGGGACCGATGCAACGGGCAATCTAGCTCGTCCCAACCGTAATGGCATAGTCATCCCTGCCGGAGTGTCCGCGACAGAAATTCGCGGGAATCAAATTTCTAGCAATACTGTAGGAGGTATCGATACGCAGTCACCCAATTCAGTCATCGCGGGCAACTTTTTCGGCACCAACGCCAGTGGAACAAGCGCTCTTGGCAGCGGTCAGTTCGGTGTCGTCGTCAATGCGACCAATGTGAGAATCGGCGGTAGTGTAGCGGCTGACCGAAACATCATCTCGGGGCACAACGAATTCGGTATTGCGATCCAATACACATCAACTGGAGTACAAGTCCAAGGCAACTATATTGGCACGGACGTGACCGGGAACGCAGCCATCGCAAACGGCTCCGGAGTCATAATCGCTGCTGGTCCGCAAGGCAATACGATCGGTGGAACGACGCCAGCCGAGCGGAACGTCATCAGTGGCAATGTTGGAGCCGGTGTCTGGATTACTGGGCCGGGCACCAATGCGAACGCTATTTTGGGTAACTACATTGGCAGCAGCGCGACGGGTACGGCTACACTTGCCAACGCGATTGGGATTCAGATCGACAGTGGAGCAAGCAACAATACGATTGGCTCATCTGCTGGACCGAATGTGATCGGAAACTCTACTGCCACCGGTATCCGGGTCGGTTTGGCAAGCACAGGAAACACGATCAACAGCAACTTAATAGGGGTTGACGCATTGGGAGTCCCTATCCCCAACGTCAACGGCATTCGCGTACTCGCAACCAGCGGTTCCAATTCATTCGTCGACAACCAAGTCCGTTACTCAACCGGTGACAATATCCTCATCGAAGCGGTCGGCAACCCTCTGCAGCGCAACGTTTCGACTGACATGGGTGGGCTACCGATTCGACTGAACCCTTCCAGTTTGAGTCCTGGTACTGTTACGATCACACAAGTGGTCAGCGGCACCAATGCCCTCGTCGTAGGAGAAGTACAAGCCAGACCGACGACAACTTACATCGTCGAACTCTTTTCCAGTCCCTCTACAGGTCAAGCGAGTCGCTATGTGCAGTCGGCAACAGTGACAACGGATGCGTCTGGCTTCGCTACGTTTTCGATTGCGCCACCAGCCGGGCAAATGAACGGATATGTCCATGCGACACTAACTGGGCAGGGTATCAGCGGAGCCACCAGTACTTCGCAACTCTCCAACGGCATCTTAGCAACACCGGCCATCATCCTTGGGCTGCGCAGTCAAAGTCCCGAAGGAACCCCGATCACGCTGACCGCTTTTGCTTCAAGCAACCCGGTCACAGGTTACTTGTGGGAAGTCAAGAAAGATGGCATTCCCTACGCGTTCGAATTGCGAACCGATGGTACCCAAAGCGATGGCGGCATTCAATTCACGCCCGACGATGAGGGGGTGTTTACCGTTTCGTTGCGAGTCACTCTGGCCGACGGTACTCAATCTCAGCTCGGTCCCTACGCGATCAATGTCTACAATGTGGCCCCGACACCGAGCTTTAATTATACGCCTAGCATCATCAATGCAGGTACGGTCGTCACGCTGACCAGCAACAACAGCGATCCCGGTCAACTGGACATATTGAAAAACTCGTGGGAGGTTCGTAGCGGATCCCCGACTGGTGCGGTCGTGTACTCGGCTCCGTTGTCGATTACGACATCGGCGAGTTTCACACCAGCGGCTGGAGGTTTCTACTATGCATCTATGACCGTGGATGACGGCGACGGCGGAGTGCGGTCGCTGACGCGAGAAATCGCCGTCAATGGCTTGCCCGCCTCGACAACAATCGTTGTTCCGGACACTTCGGTTCGAGAAGGGCAAACCGTTCGAGCCCGAGCCCCTGAAGCCGAACTCAATCGCACGGAACAACTGACGTTCGTTTGGACCGTCTTTAAAACGCCTGTGGTCGGCCCAACCGTTCCTTACCCGTTCACCATCCCATCGCTGGGCGTAGTGGAATTTGTGCCCAATGATGACGGCGTCTATACCATCGGTTTGACAATTACTTCTGGGACTAGCAGCGTGGTCGCAGCACCTCAACAAGTTGTCGTCGGCAACGTTTCTCCGCGAATCCAAATCACCGGAGCGCCGAACTCGCCTGCGGTGGGCACTCCAATCAATTTGGGCTCGTCGATCACCGACCCGGGAATTGCCGATACACACACGGTGACTTGGTCGGTGATGCGCGACAACCAAACCTTTGGTACGACGACCAATGGCAACTCGTTTTCATTCACACCCAACGTAGCCGGTGTTTATTCGGTGACGGCGACGGCCACTGATGATGATGGCGGGGTCGGAACAACCCGCCGCGTATTCAACCTGAGCGTTGCTAAAACCCCCGCAACACCGCTGACACCGGCAACACCCGCAGTGCCACCAGTACCTCCGACGCCTAGAGTTCCCGACGTGCCAATGGTATTGCCAGGCTATGTCGCGGTCACCATCTTACCGCCTAACGGCCCTTATTATGAAAACACTTCCTACACCTTCGGGGCCAGTGTCCCTGCCGGTGTTGTGAGTTACATTTGGCGAGCGCGAAGTGCCGCTGGTTCTCTCTACTCGGGCAGCAACCCGACTTTTAGCTTCACACCGCAACAAGGCGGCGATCACCTCGTCGAGCTATCGGTCACTTTGAGTGATGGACGCGTTGGGACTGCCTTCTTCTCTCCGATGAGCGTTCTAGGAGCCGCGCCCGTGGTTTCACCGATCGGGGTGGTCGATCCGTCGACTGGCCAGATTTATGTGAGCACGCCGACCATTTATGAAGGCACTCCGGTTACGGTGCGAGCGCTCGCAACGGATTCGCGTGAAAAGGTTGGTCTGAACTATCAATGGGAGTTGAAGAAGCCTGGGGAAACGGCCTTTGCCATTATCAGTGGAGTCGATGGCGCTCCAGCCGATTTCCGATTCCTGCCGACCGATAACGGACCCTACGTGGTGCGTGTAAGTGTCTCCGACTCGCAAGGCTTGACCACGCAGCAGAGCTTGACCGTTTCGATAACGAATGCCGATCCGTTGGTTAGACTGGAATCGATCTTCAATACCGTAGCCAACGTTCGTTTCCGGGCAATCGCGTCGGATCCCGGGATAGATGACACACCCGATCTGCGATATGCATGGAGTGTCAACGGCGGCAGCTTTTCAACTCCTTCGACGGTGAATGAGTTTGAACCCAGCATAACCGGGCTAACGCAATTGAGCGTGCGCGTGACCGATGACGACGGTGGTGTTACCCTTCGCAGCTTCTTCGTTTTGAAAGGAACCAACAACGATGACACATTTACGATCACTGCCAGCAACACTGCCGGTGCAGGCGTAGATGACCAGGTCCTCTTCCTAGCCCTCGATGGTAATGACACCATAACGATCGATGCTTCGGTTACAAAGAAAGTCGTAGTTCTGGGTGGCAAAGGCAATGATATCATCGATGCGTCCGCCGCAACCGCTGCGGTACTTCTCGATGGCGGTGAAGGCAACGATACGCTCACCGGCGGCTCGGCCGATGACGTGTTGATTGCTGGTCCCGGCACAAATGTGTTGTATGGTGGCAACGGCAACAATCGCTTTATCGGTGGCGGCAGTGACACGATGGTGGGCGGAGCAAACGCTGACTACTACGAAGTGCACTTCAGTACGGTTGTCCTCCAAGATCCAGGAGGGATCGATACGATCGATCTGACGGGTGCCCAGTCAGGTGTTACCCTGAACGTCAGCGACTACACGGGTGTACCTCAGACTGTTTTCGCTGGAAGTACCTTGGCACTGACTGGATTGTTTGAAAATCTGATCGGAAGCCAATATGGGGATGTTTTAACAACGAACTCGTCGGGAACCACAATCGACGGCGGTGGTGGAGACGATCGCTTGGTTAGCGGTGCGTCGGGCACCAAGCTGAGCGGCGGTGATGGGAATGACACGGTTGTATTGAACAATGCGGCCGGTACGTTCGATGGCGGCACAGGGAACGACACAGTAAGTGGGACTCTGCTGAACAATTCGCCTACAAGCATTGCGACCGGAGCGGGCGACGATATTGTTGACGTCCTTGGTGCTACCACTGGGTTACTCTCCAACGTTGACATATCCCTAGGTGGTGGCGTGAACACTCTCACTGCCAGTCGAATCAAGGGGAATCTTTATGGAAACAACGGAGCCAACGGTGTCATCGATGTTTTCGGCTCTGCTTCGCCGGCAACATCTACTATCACTGTTAGCAATTCGAATGACATCGACATCTTCGGTTCGGCCAGTCCTGGAAGTTCGATCACCGTTACGAGCGGTGCCAATATCGACATCTTTGGCAGCGGTGCGTTGTCGCTAACTGGAGTTATCGGCGGCAGGATTACAAGCTCGATCTTTGGCAGTGCATCGACGGCACCGATGGTGGCCACGGTTAGCAGTTCGACCAATATCGACATTTTTGGATCGGCATCGCCGACCGGGCCGGGACTCACCGCATCGGTCTCCGGTGGTTCGAGCAACATTGATATCTTTGGCTCCGCGTCTCCAGGAGTTTCAACCGTCACGGTAACCGGAGGTTCGAACAACATCGATATCTTTGGTTCGGCGTCACCGACCGGCAGCCCGCTGAACGCAACGATCAGCGGTTCGAGCTACATCGATATTTTCGGCTCGGCGTCCACCGGAGTTACCGTGGTCACGGTCAACGGTGGCTCGACGGGCATCGACATTTTCGGATCAGCTTCGCCCAGCGGCAGCGGTTTGACAGCTACCATTAGCAATTCGAGCAACGTTGATATCTTTGGTTCGGCGTCAACAACGGGAGCAACAACTGTCACGGTGAGTGGCGGCTCAACCGACATCGATATTTTTGGCTCGGCGTCGCCCACCAGCGGTAGTCTCACTGCTACGATCAGCAATTCGAGCATTGTCGATATTTTTGGCTCGGCGTCGACAACGGGAGTAACAACGGTCACAGTCAGTGGTGGTTCAACCGATATTGACATCTTTGGCTCAGCATCGCCAGCCAGCGGTAGTCTGACGGCCACGATCAGTAACTCGAGCAATGTCGACATCTTTGGCTCAGCGTCGCCGACCAGCAGCGGCCTTGACATCACCGTCACCAATTCGATCAACGTCGACATCTTCGGTTCGGCATCGACAACGGGAGTAACGACAGTCACGGTGAACGGTGGCTCTCACGACATCGACATCTTTGGCTCGGCGTCGACGACAGGCAGTAGTCTCAGTGCCACGATCAGCGGTTCGAACAACGTCGACATCTTTGGCTCGGCGTCGACAACGGGAGTATCCACGGTCACTGTGAACGGTGGCTCGCATGACATCGACATCTTTGGCTCAGCGTTGCCGACCGGCAGTAGTCTCAATGCCACGATCAGCGGTTCGAGCAATGTGGATATCTTTGGATCCGCTTCGACAACCGGAGCAACCTCTGTCACAGTCAATGGTGGCTCGCATGACATCGATATCTTTGGATCGGCATCTTCAATCGGCAGCGGCCTGGATGTAACCATCAGCAATTCGAGTATAGTTGATATCTTTGGTTCGGCATCGGCTAGTGTCACAACCGTCACGGTTTCCAGTTCGAATGACATCGATATTTTCGGCTCGGCATCGCCCACAAGCAGCGGACTCGATGTGACGATTAGCAATTCAAGTAATGTCGATATTTTTGGCTCGGCCTCAACCACTGGGGTTTCAACGATTACGGTCAAAGATGGTTCCAGCGACATTGATATCTTTGGTTCGGCTTCACCCAACGGTAGCGGTCTCGACGTAACGATTAGCAGTTCGAGTAACGTCGACATCTTTGGTTCGGCATCCACCACTGGGGTTTCAACGATTACGGTCAAAGATGGTTCGAGCAACATCGACATCTTTGGTTCAGCATCGGCCACGCTAACAACTGTAATAGTCTCCAGTTCCAATGATATCGATATTTTCGGCTCGGCATCACCGACTGGCAGCGGCCTCGATGTAACAATCAGCGGGTCAAGTAACATCGACATCTTTGGTTCGGCATCGACCACCGGAGTTACAACCGTCACGGTCAATGGCGGTTCAAACAACATCGATATCTTTGGCTCGGCATCGCCAACGGGCAGCGTCTTGAACGCAACGGTCAGCAATTCGTCGAACATCGACATCTTTGGATCGGCCTCGACGGGCGTGTCAAATATCGCGGTTACCAGTTCAAACGACATCGATATCTTTGGATCAGCCTCACCGGGAACCTTAACGGTTACTGTAGCAAGCTCGACCGACATTGATATTTTCGGCTCAGCATCGCCTACCGGAAGTACCTTGAACGCTACCGTTAGCAACTCAAGCAACATCGATATCTTTGGTTCGGCAAATCCCACAGGTCCCGGGACAATCACCGTCAGTTCGAGCCAAGACATCGACATTTTTGGCAGCGCCTCGACCGGAACATTTATTGTAGTCACTTCGTCCAGCGATATCGACATCTATGGCGGGTACGGCGACAACGTCACGCTCAACAATGCAACTCGAACACGCGTCGAAGGTGGCTATTTTGGATCGGCCAGTGTGCAAGGTATCACCGTGACTGTCAGTGGCGGGAGCACGGATATAGGCATCTTTGGCACCTCGCTAGAGGATAACGTCACAGTGGGTCCAAGCTCCCGCGTGGGTGTTAACCTGCGAGGCGGCGCCGACACGGTTCAAGTCGACGGTGCCCAACACTTCGTCGCTCTCACCGACGCTGGCGTGGACCGAGTCACGATTCGCTCTGGTTTCGACATGCTCATCTACCTAGGAACAGAAGATGATCAAGCCGAGGTGATAGGGGGCGACTTGATCCGTATCATCGGCGAAGCTGGCAACGATGAATTCCTATTGAGCGGCGGTAGCAGCTTGACAGTTGATGGCGGCGAGGGGAATGACCGGCTGTTGGTTACCGGTGGCAGGGCGATTACCATTCGAGGTGACGCGGGGGATGACGTAGTCGATATCTATGGCGGCGTTGGCATCTCGGCTGTTGGCGGCGTCGGCAACGAACAACTTCGAATTTTCGGGTCGCTAGGTGGAGCCTTGGATGCAGGGAAAGTCTATGCGCTGCTGGATGGGCAAGATGGAAACGATGTCTTGGAAGTGCGACCACTCCTGAGCGTTGCCGATCGTGGACCGATTCCGATTGTTCCAATCGCCACGGTCGAGGCGCCGTTTCTGTATGCCCCCGCTTGGATGACATTGCCGCTTTGGATAACTGCACCCACCGTTACCACGTTCGCGTCCTCGATCGCTCTCGTGGGCGGATCAGGCAGCAACTCGATTTGGCTTGAAGGAGCTCAGCGTCTCTACGGCATCGGTGGCGATGATGTTGACACGATTACGTTGCAGGCCGGTAACAGCAGCGAAGTGGCCGGTGGCCGCGGCGCTGACATCATCACCGTTCGTGCATCCGGCTATGACAATCGCGTCTTTGGCGACCAAGACAACGATATGATCAACGCCTACGCTGGCACACGCCTCGGCATCTTCGGTGAAGAAGGTGTTGATACCATAGGTTTTGATGGCGGACAAGATGGATTTGCTCGCGGCGGTTCTGCCGATGACATCATGGAGATTCGCAGCGGCAATCGAATCGTCCTTGCGGGCGAAGATGGCAACGACACCGCCTCGATTCGCGGTGGAGTCAGTGGCGTTGCCGCTGGTGGGATCGGTAACGACACGCTTGAGATTGTCGGCGGTTCACTCGGACTGCTGCTCGGGCAAAGCGGCAATGACCATTTGATTGCGTCTGGAGGTACACAGTCGATTGTTTCAGGCGGCGATGGCGACGATCAAATCGATGCCTCAAACCGCGGTGATGACCTCTACGGCGATGATGGCGATGACGTGTATCGAATTCTCATCACTTCCTCGCTGGGCCAACGGATTCGCTTGCGCGAACTGCTCTATGTGGACCCAGCCGATTTTGAACCTCAAGCCCGCGGTTCCGATACCATTGACCTTTCGGCATTTAGCAACAGCGCCAACCTAAACCTTGGAACGCTCGGTGTATTCAATGATCTGAGTGTCGGCGTTCAGTCCGTGATTGGTACCCAGTTGCAATTGATCCTGCTGGGTTCACTCGAGAACATCATCGGCACAAGTGCCAGCGATACGCTCATCGGCAACTCCGAATCGAATCGGATTGAGGGCCGTGGCGGCGATGATATTATCTCGGGAGTTGGCGGTGATGATACGCTCGAGGGTGGTACCGGTAATGACGTGATCGACGGCGGCAGCGGCGATGATCTATTCTTGTTCGCAACCGAAAGTGGCGTGCCACTTGGCAGCGACACAGTCTATGAAGCCAACAATGGTGGCATCGATGGACTGGATTTCAGTGGCATGCCGGTTGGCCTCGGAACCCTTGACTTGAATAATGCATCGGCGCAGAGCCTCAGCGGTGGACTTTTGGGTCTGACATTGCGACAAAGCAGTAGCAATGTGGCGGTTGCCGAAGTCGAAGAAGTGGTGGCAACATCGTTCGATGATACGATTCTCGGGAATAGTCTCGACAATCGTATCGAGCCGAAAGGCGGAAACGATATGGTCGATGGTCGTGGTGGCAGCGACATCTACGTATTCACCGGTCGCAATCTAGGCTCGGATCAAGTGATCGATGCGTCATCGGGCGCCGGGCGCGACACACTCGACTTTGTCGGTTTTGATGCGCCCGTTGCGATTGACCTGGCTCTCACGACACCACAAAATCTTGGCGAGCTGACATTGACCCTTAGTGCTGGTGACTCGATTGAAAACGTCCTAGGCAGCAGCTTCGATGACATAATCTATGGCAATTCTCGCGATAACGCTTTGTTTGGAGCGGCTGGAGTCGACCGGTTGGAGGGTCGGTCCGGCAACGATCGGCTGGTCGGCGATTTACCTGCGGTCGTTTTGCTCGATTTCGATTCGGCCTATCGCGCCGATCGCGGTGACTATAACTATTCGCAAGACGAACGCAACGCGATTCAACTCAGATTGAAAGCCGCCTACTCGGCTTTCAATTGGACGTTTACGCAATATGAATCGGTCGTACCTCCAACGGCCTTACCGGGTTCGCAAGCGGCTCGCGCTTTGACTGCCGATATGGGCCGCAGCTTCGTACGGATCGCTTTCAGTGAAGGGCGTGGTGGCGGAATCAGTGGTGACGCCGGCGAAGTTGACTTCCGTAACACGCGTCGACGACTCATTACCGAGGTGAACGTCAATCCGTTGTTGCCGACGGTCAGGCAATTGCTTGTAGAGCAAGTTGGTATTAACTACACACAGCAGCAGTATTCCGACATGGTCGTCGCCTTCACCTCGACTGTAGCGGGTCACGAACTGGGACATACTGCGGGCTTACGGCACGGCGACGCATTGGGTCCGATTGGATCGGGTTACTTTGCCGAGACCGATACGACTAACGTGTACCCAGCCGACACGCGCGTCAAAGCAGCTTTAGAAACCGAATGGCACTTGCTTGCAAGTCCAGCCTCCGTTGGGACACCGCTTTCATCTGCAGCTAGAACGACATTCTTCGGCGAACGCGAAGCGATCAAGATGGCGTTTAACGATATCGGTCGCACGCGTCGCGAGGCCGCGAGCGCACCGGGCTCGCATAGCACACGACCGACTGCAGAAGACCTCGGTTCGCTTTCAATGCTCTATGTGCCCAATTTGGCCCCTTCTACTGGTTTTGTGCGTTCAGGCCAATCAT
Source organism: Pirellula sp. (assembly GCA_031372345.1). Classification (GTDB taxonomy): domain Bacteria; phylum Planctomycetota; class Planctomycetia; order Pirellulales; family Pirellulaceae; genus JBKCUI01. The sequence continues at coordinate 8,331 of JANMLD010000177.1, read as the reverse complement.
TCGACGTTTCGGCAATGGCGGTGGTCGGTGACCTTAAGCTGTTGACGAACACAGCAATGACCGAGGTCGACTACTACCGTTTCGAAGGAATTGCAAACGAAGTTGTCAATATTGAATTGCTGGCTTCAAGCATTCGACCGTTGCGCGGAGGCGCATTCGACGGTGAACTGCGCATCTTCAAATCGGATGGAACACAACTGGCATTCAATGATGACGACTTCGAAGGAACCAGGGACGCTACGCTGTTGGATGTAGTTCTACCGCAAGATGGAACGTATTACATCTCGGTTGGACTCTCAGCACAGCCAGCCATTGCTTCCCCGGGTGGGCGCTACGAGCTGTTTGTTTCTCGATTCCGAGTAGGACCAAGCGGTCCCGTAATTGGGGATACCTTTGTGGGAGGGGCTGGCAGCGATTCGCTAGCAGGCAGTGCCGCGAACGATACATTCTTAGCTACCGATGCGCAGGTAGAGGACGTCGATGCAATCGATGGTAAGGGCGGTTACGATACGCTCAATACGCTTGGATTATTCTATCGCTATACAAGCATTTCCATTGAGAATATCGTTGCGCCAGCGAACACCCCGCCGGTGGCAAGGGCTAGCAGTGTGACCACGAACGAAGACGCGGCCAAGCCATTTGTTTTAGCAAACTTCGGCTTTGTCGACCTAGAAAACAACATCCCTACATCGATCACGATCAGCGGCTTGGCTCTTGCCAGCGGCGACACGTTGAAGCTAAGCGGTTCCAATGTTTCGGTCAACCAATTAATCTCTGTTGCGAACATTCCAAATCTGGTCTACACCCCTGCATTCAATGCAAACGGCAATGCGCGATCGTCATTTAGTTTCAAGGTCAACGATGCGGACTTAGGGACTGTTGCTGCAGTCATGACGATCAACGTCACAGCCGTCAACGACGCTCCGACGGCGACGTTCAATATCCCGACGACCAGTATTCTTGTTGGTACCAGCTTCTCCGTTTCGCTGACGAATCCGGTTGACCCAGATAATGCGTCCGGCTTTATTTACGCTTTCGACGTAGGTGGCGGATACGGAGCATTCGGAAATGCTAACAGTGTGTCAGTCATACCTTCGGTGGTTGGTCCTATCATCGTCAAGGGTAGGATCAACGACAAACAAGGTGGGATCACTGAGTACACCGGCACCGTCAACATCGTTTTGGCAACTGGCAGCGCGTACATTTTGAGCCTGTCCGCAAGCGGAGCGGTAACCGCTTCTGGAAACGCAAACGTCAATTTGCCTTTAGGGCTTTTCGTCGACTCGAGCTCACCAAGCGCAATCATCGCTAGCGGTAACGCTAGGATCAACGTTGGCGGAACCGTACAAGTGGTTGGTGGCATCAGCAAGTGCGGCAATGCGCAGGTAACCAAGACCGGCGTACCCGCCTCGACCAATGACCCGCTCTCTTCGCTCACATCACCCGGTTTAACTGGACTGACTAACTACAGTGCGGTAAGCGTCGCGGGCAATACGACTAGGACGTTGAGTCCCGGAATCTACACCTCGATCCAGCTTTCCGGAAACGCCAACGTTACCATGAGTCCAGGTATGTACATCATCAAGGGGGGCGGATTTACTGTTTCTGGTAACGCTGGTGTGAGCGGCTCCGGAGTGACGATCTTCAACGCTGGCAGCAACTACAGCGGCACCACAGACGGAGGTAATTTTGGTGGTATCTCATTGAGCGGCAATGGCAACCTCAACCTCAATCCACCGACAACCGGAGCTTATGCAGGAATTCTAATTTACCAGTCCCGCGTCAATACACGGGCCCTGAGCATTAGCGGCAACGCTAACGTCAATGTGAACGGGACCATCTACGCCGCGAATGCCGCACTCACTATGAGCGGGAACGGTCAGCTTGACGACACCTTGATCGTCAACACACTCAACATCAGTGGCAACATCGCGCTGACTCAGTTGGCAACTGGGAGTGACAGCGCTGGCGACGTAGGTGGCAATGCCAACACTCTGCTGGCGGGTGACCTGAATGTATACATCAGCAGTATCGGCGGCTCATTCAGCTCTGACATGCTCGCACGCATTCGCGAAGCGATCACCAGTATCGATACTCTGCTCGTTCCTTACAACGTTTCGATCAATGAGGTCAGCGAACCAGCCTTGGCAACAGTTATTATCAACACGAGCATGACCAGCGCTAGCGGCACTGCTGCCGATGGTGTACTGGGTAGCTACAACCCCGCCTCAAATCCGGTTGCTATCACCTTCCTACAAGGTTGGGATTGGTACGCAGGAGTAGATCCGGTCGCAATCGGTGCAAGTCAGTATGACTTTCAAACGTCGGTGATGCACGAACTCGGTCATGCGCTTGGATTAGGGCATTCGAGCGATGTTTACTCCGCCATGAATGCTATGCTGTCGACTCGAACCGCCCACCGTGTGCTGACCGTTGACGATCTCAACATACCTAGCATGCCTGAGGGAGTGGAGCCGCTGACGGCTGCGGGCTTTGTGCGCGAACAAGTTCAACTGGAGCAAGTTCAACAGGTATTGTTCGGGCAGTCGAACACGTCTGCGGTCAGAGGGCTGCTGGTTCGTGACGCTGAGCCTAGCATGATTGAAAGCCGCTTTCGGGATCAACAGAATTCGAAACTGCCAGGTTATTCATCACCTCGGTTCGACGCTTTCAACAAGCAAATCCCTAGCCGCCAGCCGCCCCTTGGCAACGTCCAACCAGCGACCCAACGCAAGAATGGTAACTTGGTCCGGTCGATCCATGCGGTCCGAGATGAAAGCATTTCCGCGACGGCAGTCGACGCCGCCATGGCCGAGTTCTATGCCGCAACCGACAAAGCTGAATAATTATTGGCATCATCCAACTCATTCGTGGATAATGAGCGCATGGATGACGTATCCTCCAGAGGGCCGCAAAGTGAATGAATCCGCTAAGAAAAAGATCGATTCAGACGAAAATGGCAATGGTCTGACGAATGCGAGCAAGTCCATAGGCAGTACCGACGATACCGCCGAAAACCGTTCCGAATTTGGGCTGGCAGAAACGCAGAACGTAGGCCCCACAGATCCCCAACGGACGCAGGATTTTGAACTTGATCCAGATGGAACGACCGGCTTTGGTTTGAAGCCTGTCGTTTCGAAAGGAGCCGCGCGCGTTGCCATTCCCGGCTATCGGATTCTAGGCGAACTGGGGCGGGGTGCGATGGGGGTCGTCTACAAAGCCAAGCAGGAGCTAGCGGATCGAACTGTTGCTCTCAAAGTGATGTTGAATTCCGACCATGCAAGACCAGAAGAAGTTGCGCGGTTTCAGGTAGAAGCCCAAGCGGCAGCTAGACTGCAACATCCGAACATCGTTCAAATTTATGAAGTTGGCCAGACAGGCGATATGCCTTACTTCACGTTGGAATACGTGGAGGGCGGAACGCTTTCCCGCAAAATAGCTAAACAAATGCTCACCGCCGACCAAGCGGCTAAGATGCTCCGAACGCTTGCGTCTGCGATTGCGTATGCCCATGGTCGTGGCGTGATTCACCGAGACTTGAAACCAGCCAACATCCTTCTGGCGCCAGACGGTTCACCCAAGATCGCGGACTTTGGGTTGGCACGCCGCACCGATGATGTCAGCCATTTGACGGTCGATGGCACGATCCTTGGGACGCCCAACTACATGTCGCCCGAGCAAGCCGCCGGCGATCAGGCAGCCATAGGTCCTCTATCGGATGTTTATACCTTGGGGGCAATTTTGTACGAATTGCTCGTTGGTCGCCCACCCTTCAAAGCGGCGACTGCATGGGAGGTCATTCGACAAGTTCGAACGGCTGAGCCAACACCCCCGTCCACGTTGCAGCCTGGCGTTGCTCGAGATCTGGAAACGATCTGCCTAAAGTGTTTGCAAAAGGAGCCCTCCAAGAGGTATGGTTCCGCTCAATTGCTGTCGGAAGATCTCGAGCGTTATCTCAATAACGAGCCCATTTTGGCACGTCCGATAGGGAGCGTTGAGCGGCTGGTTCGCCTTTGCCGACGCTATCCCCGCGAAGCCCGCTTGGTCGGATTGGTAGCCGCATTGTTGCTCGTCATGACCATAGGGGCCTCGATTACAGCGTATCAAATCAGCCTGCAACGCGATCAAATCAAGACTCAACGGGACGTCATCGCAACGGAAAAAAGCATATCCGACGAGAGATTGGTCACCTATCGCGACACGGTTTCGCAGCTTGCCAATCAAGCCCCGAACTTGTTGGACGATGCGCCGCTGGGGGCGGGAACACGTCAGGAATTTCTTCGATTGATCAGTCAGATTCTGGACCGATCCGACGAGACGACAGCCCTTGGGCCTTCACTGCAATGGGGGCATGAAGCTGTTGCGCTACGCCAAGGTGACCTCTTGCTAACGCAGGGTGCCGAAGAATTGATGAGAAGCGACAGAGGCAACGAGGGACGCGATAAGCTTCGGAAAGCGGACGAGCAATTCGCCGAGGCCGTGCGGATCGCAAAAAAGATTTACGAAGACAATCCCACCGAAAAATCCAAGGCGGCGGCAAACTACGCCAGCGCAGTCTCGCGAAGCGCCACCTGCGCACTCGTGAGTGGTAAACCGATGGGAGAGATCGTTCCCCTGCATAAATTAGCCATCAAACTGCGCGAAGAATCGCTGGCGGCTGCATTGGAGGGAGCGAACATCGAAGAGATCGCCAGTCGTAAAGCGGAATTGGGCGGAGTCCTTTTTCGATATGCCGAGTTTCTGCTTAAGGAGCAAGCCCGCGATCCAGTTAAATACGCGACCAAAGCCAAGGATACGGCTATGGCCGCCGCTGACAATTTGCGCCAAGCGATTCGAGAGGCACCCGTTTCGGCTAAGAATAAGCCACGAGCGCGTCAAGATTTAGGGCTAACGCTCAAGACTCTGGCTGCTGCCGCCATTAGCCTCGGTCTCGACGACGAAGCCAAGGCCGCGTACTCCGAGAGCATTACGGTGCTGAGCGAACTGTGCGACGAATACCCGAATTATTATTCTTATCGCAGACTTCTCGTTGGTTCGGCAAACGCCTATGGTGACTTTTTATTTGGCAAAAATGCTGAGCCAAGTCTGATCGACCAACAATACGCGATCGCTATGGCGCAGTTAAAAAGCACGCTCGGTGCACCCGAACTTAGGGCGCTCGAACATGGCGAAAACGGGTTGGCCATGCAATACTATCGCACTGGCCTAATAGCACTGCGGTCAGGAGAGGCATTGAAAGCCAAGTCCGCTTTTGAACGCAGTGCCTTGCTGCGAGAGATTGCATGGAACGATGTATGGCAGGATGGTGGTGGCAGCTCGAGTCCAGATCTTGCGATCACTCAACGCATCGAATTGCTGCTTGCACTGGCTCGAAGCGGTCGCATCGAGGATACGTTGGTGCACGTGAAATGGTTGGAGGAACGGCTGCAGAAGCTCGAAAAAGTGAGTGGCGACAAAGCAACGAAAGTTGGTGAATTCGAAACCAATCGCCTTTTCATGTTGTTGGGATCGGCCCAAGGGATCATTGCCGAGTTTCTACCTGAAAAGGACCGGCCAGCAGCGCTGGACCGCGCGGTGGCGTCGATCAAGAGAGCCATCGAAGAGGGTTTTAGCGATGTCGACTATTTGCAAAACGATCCTGATCTCGCTCCTTTGCAAAATGTCGCAGCCTTCGCAAGGTTACTTGACGAGAGCTTTAAGAAAGCTGCATCACAATCCAAAACAGCACCTTAGCCGTTTTGGTTAGGCAGACTTAAATGGGGTAAGCTTGCTGTCCGGTGATTCCGCGGCCTTGACTAAAGAAATTGTGTTAGATCGGAGCAGATCGCCTAACGAAGCTCACTAACAAACGTCACCGGTGACAACCGCTGCGACGATCGTTTCTCGCCACGTAAGGAAACAGGGGACACCACACTTGCATATTTGCGGTCTCGATTTCCCAAACTTCGATTTGAAATAATTTCGGCACGGAATACTTGCTGCTCGCTTTTTACTCGCGAAATTGGTTCTGAGTCTCTCTATTTCGATTCAAATAATTCGAAGTGAGCGCATACAACCACCTTTGCCCGCATTCCTACAATGCGACACATTTTAGAATTGGTTGACGAGAGCGTTGCTTAGATTCGCGCTCGGTAGAACTTGCGATGCGTTTTACGACTGCGAGCCTCCGAAACACTCTTTGCCGTTCCGGCTACGTTCTTAAACGCGCTTCCAAAGTCCTTCACCATGGCTGACCAAAGCATGTGCTCGAAGTATTTTTACATGAATCGGTTTCGCATGGTTTTGGTAGTGCCCAATTGCCCAAGTGCGCAAATCTTTTGCATTCCGGCAAAGCTCTGTATTGGGCTTATGTCTTTACAATGCCGCCGAGTTTTACTCGGGGGATGGTTACCATCTCTCTAGTTAGAAACGGTGGTCAGCACCCCTGGCATAAAGCCAGCGGCATGCTCGGACAAAGCGGCTTCGCGCTTCTCAAGCGTCGTAGCACGCAAAACCTGATGCGATTATAAGGCTCAAGGCGCAAAAGCGCTTCTGCGAAAATCGATCCGTGAATCTGTGGTCACATGAACGGAATGCTACCGTTTTGCGTCCTGGGCCGTTTGCACTCCAACCACAACAATGGCGCAACGCTGTCAGCTACCAGGAGGAACGACCCCATTGACCGAGGGCGAGGAGTAATCTCGACGCAAGTCAGAGCCCGGTGACCGAGCACTTTGTGTCCAGTACGCCCAACAGGGGCGTGATCTTGTGGGGTGCAAGTCCCCTGTACTTAGTTCCGGAAACTTTCACTAGGAGTCAGTATACCAAATGAAAATCCCATGAAAGCACCAGTACGAGGTGAAGGCAACTGCGGGGAGGTGACGATCCGTGGGAAGGAAGCCTGCGAAGATGTGCGTAAACGCCGGTTTTGTACCAAATCGCTACCCGGACTCTTCACACCAAGACCTGCCAGGCTACGAACAGAAATCCCATATGAGGCAGACGTTTCAGGCGAGTGGGCTGGTGACCACGAAGCCAGTCCGGAAGACGGAACGGAAGTAGATGGGGAGCTTGGGCAGGGAAAGATCACGTTCTTATTTGGGGAGATCTGTTGCGCGTACCTGGGAGTAAATCACCTCGACGATTGAAAGCCAGGACGACTCGGGGTAACTCGAAATCGTGCCAACAGAAGTCAGCAAAGGTCGTAGTACTGACCCTCGACGCTCCAGCCGAGGCAGGAAGGACCAAACAATTTCAACTTTAGGTACCAAGGATCATGACCACAAACCGTCTCAAACACACAGAACCTAGCTCGTCCGTCCCTACGGGAGGCGACACCATCAAGGCCCGTGCTCTTGAGAGTCTCAGCGCAGATCAATCGGCCCTTGAGGACAAGACACCTGAAACCTACAGTCCAATTCCAGTTCAACTCATGGAACTTGTCGTCGACGATCGCAACATGCTCCAAGCATGGCGCAAAGTCAAGGCGAACAAAGGGGCCCCAGGTCCCGATGGAATCACACTGGAAGCCTTCATCGAAAGCTTTCGACACCAGTGGCCCACGTTTCCGACCAAAACGCTCTGCACATGGAGCTATCAAACAAGTCCAACATCATATCCGCTCTGGATACCGACACTGTGTCGACATGGACTTGTCCAAATTTTTCGACCGCGTCGATCACACTGTGTTGCTCGCAAGAGTATCGCGGAAGGTAAGCGATCCCCGTTTACTTCGATTGATCAGTCGTTATTTGCGTGCAGGAGTGATGGTCGATTGCCACTGGGAACCATCGATTGAAGGAACCATGCAAGGTGGCCCGCTTTCCCCGATTTTGGCTAACATACTGTTGGACGACTTCGACAAGGAATTAGAAAAGCGCGGTCTCCGGTTTGTGCGTTATGCAGACGACTTTCTGGTATTTACCAAGACTGAGAAAGCAGCCCAGCGCGTCTTTGAATCGGTGGAACGCTATCTGACTCGTAAGCTTCATCTGGTGATCAATCATCAGAAGAGCCGTGTCTGCTCGGCCAAGGGGATCGAATTCCTTGGTTACCAGTTTACTGGTTACAGCGGACACTTCGACGTCAGCCCCAAGAATATCGCTAAGTTCAAGCAACGGGTCCGAGAGATCACACGCCGCAACCGCGGCGTGTCGATTGCGAGTCGTTACAAAGCGCTTGGTTGGTATCTTCGCGGGTGGTGCCACTACTTTTCGTTGGTCGAGATCAAGACGTTTTATGTCAACCTAGATAAATGGGTCCGTCATCGCATCCGAGCATGTTATTGGAAGCAATGGCGTAAGACAGGGGCGCGAGCCCGAAACCTCATGAAACTCGGCCTCAAGCGAGAGG
>JANMLD010000167.1:0-3028 GCA_031372345.1 Pirellula sp. | reverse complement strand
AACACAAAACCAACACTGAAAGCTCAAATCGAAAGCGAATCTAAGTCAGGAAATCCCAAATTCCGTCGTCAAAATAGCGATGTCCAACTAAAAGCGACCGTCCGTCCCTACACATGGCATCAGCAGGACTAATTGTCGAGTACTCGTACACAAAACTCCAGAATGTTTTGGCACGCTGCTAGGTGGAATTTCCAAGTGCGTCGATACTCTGAGAGACAAGTACCGTACCGTAGCCAGAAAGGCTGGTGGCTGCGTCGTGAAGTTGGCAGGACCAAGTCGCCAACGTATTCAGCGCCGTTGCACCTGAACCGCGGCAATTGTTTAGTTTGCCAGACATGACTGATCTACCTGCAGCGTCGCTGATCGAGAAGCTGATTTCGTCCTCGGAGTTGATCGTAATAGACGCCCGCCCAGGTGCACTTGTACTGAAAGTGATTCCAGCCCCTCATGGCCTTCAATGCGGCAAGATCGTCCTTGATTTGCTCAAAGTAGACGCGTTTGCCACGAATTTTCTTGCACCAGTAGTTCGCATTGTTGCCATGGTATTGGCACCCTGGGAACTTCGACTTTTGTTTTCGGGTAGACTTAGAAGGGTTGTTTGAATTAGAATCCGTCACGGTTTTGACGCTGCGAGGAGCACACTGGAAACAGGTTAATATTTAATGTTAGGGCTATGATGACGGCCGAAAGGGGCTAATTTCCGAAAGCACCTCAGTCAGCACTAAGAAAAAGCCAGAGAAAACCAATGAATTCATTAGTCGGATGGGTGGCAGAGCGGTTTAATGCACCGGTCTTGAAAACCGGAGTACGGGTGACTGTACCGTGGGTTCGAATCCCTCCCCATCCGCTAAATCTCCACAAAAGCCTGAGAAATCAGGCTTTTTTCTTTTGGACGACACACGTGTGGGGTTATCCGGGCCCCCGTTGGGCTCACCCGAACGCAGGCCAAGGTTTGTCGGCTAAAGCATACACCGCATGCAAACTCCAGACCCCACCGGCATTGTGCAGGTTCGGTGAATCTGGCTCGTCAGCTAAAACCTTGACTGTTTGATTGACGCAATAGTCCCAACTCGTCTAAATTGGATCTGCGACCTAGGTGATATGGAAGCCCTTTCCCGACTCTTACCCTCCCCAAATCCTTAAAGATCATGTCGCTGTCCAATAAAATCAATCGCCGTAAGTTTGTCGTTGCCGCTTCGACAGCATTTTCATTTACTTACATTCCTCGCCGCGTTTGGGGGGCAAATGATCGATTCTATGTTGCCGGGATTGGCGTAGGGGGCAAAGGCGCTGGCGAAGTCAAGGATATCACCGCCGCCGGAGGTACGTATGTCGCACTATGCGACGTCGACGCGTCCAGGGCTGCAAAAACTTTCGAGAGTATCAAAGGTGCTAAAATCTATACTGACTTTCGCGAGATGCTCGACAAGGAGAAAGGGATCGATGCCGTTTCCGTTAGTACGCCTGACCACACGCATGCCATCGCGTCGCTTACCGCCATGGCACTTGGCAAGCATGTCTACTGTCAGAAACCCTTGACGTACACGATTCATGAAGCCAGGTTGATGTCGCGTGCGGCAGAATACTACAAAGTCAAAACACAAATGGGGAATCAAGCCCATGCGGGGGAACCGATTCGACGAGCCGTTGAGCTGATTCGGGCAGGTATCATTGGTCCGGTACGAGAAGTACACGCTTGGACCAATCGTCCCATCTGGCCGCAAGGTGCCAAAGCGGTTCAGGACCGAACGGATATGATGAATCAACCCAAAGCCAACAATCTCGATTGGGATCTATGGCTTGGGCCAGCAAAGAATCGCGATTTCAACGCATGCTATTTGCCTTTCAAATGGCGTGGCTGGTGGGATTTTGGGACTGGGGCTCTCGGCGATATGGCTTGTCATATTATGGACATGCCATACTGGGCTCTGGACCTAGGGGCGCCGGTAACCGTCGAAGCGATATCCGGAGGAGCAACCAAAGAAACAGGTCCCAACTGGTCGACCATAACCTATCAATTTGCAGCAAGAAAAACAGTCGGAGGCGGATTGCTCGGTTCCTCGGTCGGCCCAATTGCGACAGTCGAACAACCAGCAGTGAAATTCATCTGGTATGACGGCCTCAAGGACGAGCGTCAAAACGCCCCGTACGATCTGATCGCTAGGGCGACCGACGAGGCTAAAAGAGACGTGTCACAAAGTGAGCCGGTTGACGAATCGCAAAAAGACAAGAAAAAGAAACGCGATCAAGCCGGTATCGATGCGCCCGGTCGATGGGATTTGTTAATGATCGGTGATCGCGGAATGATGCTCTTTAATCGCGGTTCTACAGAGTGGGTCATTACGCCAGGCGATCGAGTTGCCGAGTTTGCGAACGTCCCCAAGAGCTTGCCCCGCGTTGCAAATGAAGATGTCGAATGGGTTGAATCCTGTCGAGGCGGTTCGAAGGCGCTGTCTAGCTTTGACTATTCGGGGCCATTTACTGAAACCGTTGTGCTCGGAACGCTTGCGGTTCGTCTCGGCAAGAAATTAGAATGGGACGCGAAGAAGCTCAAGGTAACCAACGCACCTGAGGCCGACGCATTGATACGATCGGAGTACCGAAAAGGCTGGTCTCTCCCCGTCTCGGACGACTTGATGCAGCTCTAACGGTTGCGATTTCTCAGTCGTCCAAATGGCTCAAAATTGAAATAGTTGAAAACACATTTCGAATACGTTAAGCTTGCATTCCAAATCTGAGGGTTGAACGCTCGCTACCTATTGGAAATGCCCAACACATGCGCCGCACCACAAATGAGACTGCTAGTCAGCAGAGTTTTCAAACAGCTTCTACCCCAAAGATCAACTTAAAGCCACGGCGTCGCAGGTTTGCCCGCACGCTGCAGCTGGAACTCTTAGAAGATCGGCGGCTCTTGGCCGTAGCTTCGGTACCCGATCAAAGCCTCCCTCTTGGTGTTTCAACCCAGCCAGTCTTCTTGACCTCCGCCCACGTTTACCCCGGATCTCCGACCGATCTCGTCGGTGTCGGC
>JANMLD010000166.1:0-6369 GCA_031372345.1 Pirellula sp. | reverse complement strand
AACACAAAACCAACACTGAAAGCTCAAATCGAAAGCGAATCTAAGTCAGGAAATCCCAAATTCCGTCGTCAAAATAGCGATGTCCAACTAAAAGCGACCGTCCGTCCCTACACATGGCATCAGCAGGACTAATTGTCGAGTTCTCGTACACAAAACTCCAGAATGTTTTGGCACGCTGCTGCGAAATTTGCCACTGACTGATCACGGCAAGCTCCTCCTTGGTTTGAGCAAGCCGTAACAGATAAAAAATCGACGAACTGGGGAATTCTAGTTGTCGCTAAATTCAGCCAAAAATATCGCTAGCGTTTCCTGAAGGCTGGGTATTTGTAGTTGTCGCCAGCTGGGGAAAAACACTTGTCGCGAGACAACGTGCTCCATCGCTTGAAAACTCGCATTCACGGAACCAATTTTGATCGCAAAACTGCTCGCCAACCCGTTGTCCGACTTTTTGCACCATACGAATGCTGCTACTAAATCTGGTAGCAGCATTCCTGCGTAGACACTAAATATCTAGCGGACGATCGGTTGCACCCGACCCGTACCGGACACCTTCTCATTTCCCAGAGTCTATCGCATCCTCTGTTTCAATTCAGAAATGCGATCACTTGCAAGTTTTTGATTTGAAGCACCCTTAAGTATGAGACTCTCGTTGTCAATTACAAGCTTAGCTTTATCCAAGACAGCAAGTACGACCTCAATAGTGGATACTGAATCGTCACAGAAAAGCGAACGGATATGATGAATAAGTGCCCCTTCGCTTTCAAAAGGGTAAAACTGAACAACAACCGTCTGAGCTCGTCCAGGCAAATCCCTAACCTGCTTCAGAATCTCTCTCTTGTTTGCATGTATTTGAATATCGGCTTTTCCAAACTTGCGTCTTTCTATCTCATGGATAAGTGGCAGTGTTGGTGTGACCGACCACTTGTCGATAAGGCACGACTCTGAAAGAGTCAAAATACAATCATTCGGAAATGCTCGAAGTAATAGCGTTTCAACACCCGAGGATGTATTCGACATCACTACAGACATCTCTTCGCCGAACACTTTTGAAAACGCTTTTGCAACGGCCATTGGGTCCAACCTTGACTGTTCAATCAGACTTTGAAACTCCTTTTCGTAAAAATCTACAGACGCCGCGCGAGCGAGTAAACGCACCAATGCAATCTGATTAGATTTCGTATTTCGAACTTTTGACTCGTAGTAGCAAAGTAGACGAAGCAACGGGAATTCATCACCTCGAAGCAAATCAACGAGTGCAAGATCAGTGAATTTATTCAAAAACTCCGATGAATGATCACATAAGGAATCTCTACCAAACTGCTTTACAAAATCAAGGCATTTTTTTTCCGTAGCGACATAGTCTAACACTTCTGCTTTCAGGGTCGGAGTTGTGACCACCAAGACCAGTGTTACAAAGATAATCGCTCGAGTGCAACAAGTGATCATCGTTCTACCTCTCTTGCAGATCCAGATGCGTTATGGAACGTACCGCCGCTCGCCCTTGCGTCTGGAGTTCTAAACACGAATCCAGCGAGATCACGCTGACCTCGCCCACCAACCTTTACACCATCCAAATACGCCCAATGAGTTGGAAAATGACTTCCGGACCACGTAATATCATAGGATTTATTGCAACAAAGCGTATAATCGAAATCTGCCCACGCAAATGGAACGCCCACACCGAGAGCAAGTCTTGAAATAAATTGACCCACCCAACCAATCCGGAATTGGTGCTTGAGTATCGCCCTCAAACAAGGGCTGGTGGTAGACCCAACAGTCATCAAAGTCGAGCTACCTTCTCCCGCTTCATGAGTGATTGTAGTAGAGCCTAACCTGATTGGAGTGTACCCGTGATTCACATCGGATATTACGTTCGAATCTTTTACCAATCCGTTACAGCATTGGATCTCAACTTGCAATCTTCCAAACCCCCTAAACTCCTCCGAATTCAATAGTGTGTTCCAGTTAGCGTACGACGTTGCAGGGTCAGGATTGGCACTTCGTGCCAATTCAGCCAGAAGCAACATGACGAGAAATAAATCGCCAGGCTGTAGCCTGTTTCCAGTCGCGATTTGTGATTCATCATGAAATCGCCAGAAATCCTCATGTGTGGGCGAAAACGCCTTAATGAATGAAACCGTAGCGGCTTCTGGGCCAACTATCCAAGTTGCATTTCCGGTAGGATCGCAACCTTGCAATGTATGCCTAAAACCGTATACGTTAATTGAGTCCAAATAACCTATAGGGTCTCTGGTCAGAAGCCTACCAGTCAATCCGCTCATCCACCTTGCCCTGAAGTGATGCAAGCCGAGCGTTGAGTCCCATTCACGTGCCGTGTACGTGTAGCGATTGCCAGCAGCCGAACTTGTTTGCACCGTTGCCGATGAGTTCAAGAACGTTGGCTGTCCATAGGCTGTGTAGGCGTATCGTTCGCTTACGTTGCCGCTGGAATCGGTTAAGGCGAGAATTGAGTATTGTTGGTTGCTTTGATCGACGCTTGCAACTTCTGACGTCTCTTGAAGATAAAACCCATGCAATTCGTGCGTGCTCGGGCCAATAATGGTGATGTGGGCGTCATAGTCCGACCAAAAAGAAACGGTTGCGGATTTTCCCTCTCCTGCGCGAGCGTCCGCGCGAGGCAATATCGCCAGCTTCGTTCTTTCGATTTGAGTTGTTGCTAAAGCTACCATCTCTGCATTGTAACCAACTCGCTCGCACCGCACCGCAAGTTGGCTACCTTTCATTTGCCTTTCAATTGGTTATTTCAAAAAACTATTGACCCTTCTCGTCCGGCTTGCCTGCCTTCGGTGGGCGTTTTGACTTGTCTGCCTTCGACGGGCCTTTTGATTTGGCATCCGGTTTGGCATCAACCTTGTCATCGGGCTTGGAATCCGGTTTGAGGTCCAGTTTGGCATCAGCCATCGCATCCGGCTTGGCATCCGGTTTGACGTCGGGTTTGGCAGGGTGTGCGGCATCGTGCACTTGCCGGAGCCGCTCTAGCGTGATGTGGGTGTAGATCTGCGTGGTGTTGAGGCTCTCGTGCCCCAGTAGCGTCTGCAGGCTCCTTAAATCGGCCCCATTCTCTAACATCAACGTCGCCGCCGTATGACGAAGGATATGGCAACTGCCAGGCTTGTTGATACCGGCCGCTTCGATGTAGTCTCGAACCAACGCCGAAAGAACCTCCGGACGCATGGCGCCACCTGTGTTGCTCAAGATCAATCGATTCGTTGCAACTGGCAATTGCTTGCGACGTCGCTTGCTGCCGTTGCCTGCCTCGAGCCAAGGGCGAACGTCCCGCAAGTATTTTTCTAACCACTCGATCGCTCGTAAGCCAATTGGAACGATTCGGTCTTTGTGCCCCTTCCCTTGACGTATCACCAACAATCGCCGAGTACGATCGATGTCGTAGTGCGTCAGCTTCAGCAGCTCGCTCCGACGCATGGCTGTCGAATACAAGACTTCCAAAATGGCTCGGTCTCGTATCCCCAATTGAGTCGTGACGTCTGTTTGATTGACCAGCCGTTCGACTTCAACTATCGAAAGGTACGATGACGGAAGTCGTTTCTCTTCTTTTGGCAGTTCGATCCCAACGGCTGGATTGAACGGTAGAAACTTGTTTAAACAGGCCCATTGGCACCAATGTGCAACGGCCGTTAGGTACGAAGATTGAGTGGCGAAGCGCAGCGGCTTGCGTGTGCGAAGATTGCATGCGAACTTGGAAGTCGCTCCAGCCAATCCATTCTCGAAACTCACGCCGCGAAAACCGATAGTGCGCTCGCTCGACGACCAAGCGTTGGCAATTTCCCCGGACGTATTCCTCGAGCAATAACAAGCAGCGACGCGTCTGAGGTGATAGTTCATCCAGCGACCGGCCGAAGGCGTAAGCAGCTTCGGCGATTCCTAGTTTCGGTTTCGCACGCGATCTTGAAGCGTGCTGGTGACTTTTTGAAGCTGCTTAAGGTCCAATTTTTGCAAATCCTCCTCTTTATTCAACGTAAGTCCAAGGATCCCCTCAAGAGTACGAATCAGCTTAATCTCGCCCTTGATCTCGCCCTTGATCTCGCCCTCAAGCTCCCCTTCTCGGTGTGCCGCTTTGAGCGCCCATTGTTGATCTCGCAGCGCTTTTTCTCGTGCGTCGTACATCGTCTTGTCCTCCGTTATCTCGGTTATTCTCGTGAGCGTCATGGTCGCTAGTTGCATTTCCGCTTCCGGAAACAGCGATAACAATGCTTCCGGTTCGTATTCATGGGCATGTAAAAACCAATACAGCCAGCGGTCTCGCATGTTAGCCGAGACTAAATCCGCCTCCGTTAGATTATACCTGCCCAACTCGAGCGTGTGAATTTCAATTGTTTTCTCGAGTGTCCGCCCCGAATCCTGGTCCGTTAGCCGAAACGCATGGTGCACTTTCGTGGCATCTTTCCAGAGAATTCCGTTTATTAGGCAAATGGAATAAACGGGATGGAGTTGGGTGTAGTCGTCTCCGGCTTTCAGTTGCCCCGCATACATTTCGCAACCATAAAACACGACCCGTTGGATCAGCCCCTCGAAAATCGTCAGCTGCATTTCGATATCGTAAATCGCGCCGTTTGCATCGACTGCCTTGATGTCCAAGATGGAGAGCTTGTCATCGAGGAAGTCTTGTAGGTTGTACGGGTTGACGATCGTGACGTCGACGATTGGAATGCGCAAGCGAAGGACCGCGTTCAAAAAACTGATGAGAGCCAACTTGTTGGCTGCCGTTCCAAAAATCTTTTTGAAAGCAAAATCATTGATAGGTCGAATTCCAATACGCATCGATTCTCTGGCTCCTCTGAATGGATTGAATTAACACTCCAACTATACCAAATCGACGATTTACTTGCTTGGCATTGGCATGTCCCCAAGTTCCACTCGGAGGATTTTTAACATCACTCTAAAGCGGATGGGCCACGAACGACTCCCAGTCGATTAACAAGTGGTGAACTCGATACCATTCGAGACTTGGTCATGGCCAAGGAATATCGGCATCTCAATACGGGTGCTTTGGCCAGACTTGCTCAGCGGTTAGGAAAAGTCTTTGCTTCGCCAACGTCTTGGTACCGAATGGTTCGGCTCCATGCTTGGAAGCGTCCGCGAAATCGAATCTATCCGCCCAAGCCTAAAATCGGCATTCGAGCAGCCAATCCAAACGAAATCTGGCATATCGACACCTCCATTGTGCGCTTGCTTGATGGACAGCGAGCATATCTGCATGCGATCATCGACAACTTCTCGCGCCGGATTCTCGCGTGGTGCGTCGGAGGAACTTTCGATCCAGCTGCCACGGCATCGCTGTTACAGCAAGCGGCGTCAGGGCTAACCGACGCCGTTCCACAAGTTTACATGGATAGTGGAGTCGAAAACACCAACTCCGCCGTCACGGCTCTTGTAGAGTCAGGCACTCTCAAACGAATTTTGGCTCAAGTCGACGTGGTCTTTTCCAACAGCATGATTGAAGCATGGTGGCGAATGCTCAAGCATCAATGGTTATTTTTGAACGAACTCGACTCCGTAGAAACGGTGCGCAAGCTGGTCGCGTTCTACGTCGAGCAGCATAACTCCCACGTTCCTCATTCGGCGTTCAAAGGGTGGCAGACCCCAGACGAAATGTATTTTTTTAAGGGTGCCGAAGTTCCAGAGCAACTCAAGGTGGCACGAATCGTTGCAAGGCAAGCTAGGCGAGAATCGAATCTGGCTCAACGATGCCAAGCTTGTCAGCCTGATTTGCAAATTGTCCAAATCGATCCCATGCAAACCGATAGCACTTAACCATCAGTAGCGAGCAGTCCAAAACCATAAGCAATCAGATTCATTTGTCTCAACGTCCGCAACGACAGACAAAACCAACACCGAAAGCTCAAATCGAAAGCAAATCAAATCGAGGAAATCCCAAATTCGAGCGTCGAAATAGCTACTTTCAACAAATAGCGACCATCTGTCCCTATGTCGAGCATCAGCAGGGCTAATTGTCGAGTTTTCGTACACAAAACTCCAGAATGTCTTGGCACGTTGCTGCGTTTTGAAGCGGGCAACTTCGTTCGAAGTGCGCGTCGGTGCGGCGGCGACCGTTGTTATCTATTCGTTGGATGCGTTCATGTCGCCGCCTGTTCAGCGCGGTGGCATTACCCAATTCCTAACGCTGAATCCCGAATCCCGAGTCTGACCCCAACGAAGTTACCCCAGTCCAGCAAACAGGGTCTGACTCGAATGGCACTTGTACTTTGATCCAAATGCTTATCACGAAATGAGTTAAGTCGATCTTCTGGTTCTAGTTTGAGAGCTCGCTCACTGGCTTCCCTTGAATTGCTCTAGACGCAAATGGCCTCACTTGCACAGACTTGATTT
>JANMLD010000149.1:0-2120 GCA_031372345.1 Pirellula sp. | reverse complement strand
GTCATTACTCGGGAGGGTGAGGCTCCTGCCGAACCATGGCGGCGCCATCTCGGCAGGAGCATCGCTCTCCCATTGGAACGCTTGGCAAGTACTTTTCCGTCTGCCGCTCGCCCAAGAACGCAAATCGACGCGAATCCAAATGGCCGCTGAATCCGTGTTCGCTACTGCATTTTACCGCTGATCTCCGTCGCGTTGTGACCGCCGTAACGGAAGCTGTTGTTCATGGCGTTCTTGACTGGCATCTGCCGAGCTCGATTGGGAGTGTAATCCAGATCGCAATTAGGGTCAGGTGTATCTAGATTGATCGTGGGAGGGATCACATCGTGGTAGCAGCTAAGTATCGTCAAAATCATTTCGATACTTCCGCTGGCACCCAGAGCATGTCCCAAGTGGCCTTTCGTACTGGAAAGGGCTACTGTGCGAGCAGATTCGCCGAAGACGCTCTTCACGGCTACGGTCTCGGCTTTGTCGCCGAGAGGCGTGCTTGTACCGTGGGCGTTGATGTAATCGATGGCGGATGGATCGAGCTTTGCGTCGCGGAGGGCGTTGAGCATGGCTCGACTAGCTCCCCGGCCTTGTTCGTCCGGGGCCGTGATATGGCCGGCATCGCACGAGCCTCCATATCCCAAAATCTCACCGTAAATGCGAGCGCCGCGTTTTTTCGCGTGTTCGTATTCTTCGAAGATAAGTGCACCACAACCTTCGCTAAGAACGAATCCATCGCGGCCGCTATCGAACGGTCGACTGGCTTTTTCTGGTTCGTCATTGCGGGTCGAGAGGGCTTTCATGTTGGCAAAACCAGCCACACCCATGGCCGTGATGGCCGCTTCGGTTCCGCCGGTTATCATCACGTCCGCTTCATCGTATTGAATCGCCTTCAAGGCGTCTCCCATTGCGTTATTGCTGCTAGCGCAAGCGGTTGCGACGGCGAAGTTTGGGCCTTTCAGCCCGTACTGGATCGCAAGATTTCCCCCGGCGGCGTTGAGCATCATCTTCGGGATGGTGAATGGGCTAACGCGATCTGGTCCGCGACTGAACATCTTGAACATCTGTTCTTCGATCTCGTTGAGACCACCGATGCCCGAACCCAGAATGACCCCGCAGCGAAATGGATCTTCCTTTACAAATTCTAATCCGGAGTCGCGGACTGCATGGTAGCCAGCAAACATGGCAAACAACGTAAAACGATCAAGCCGTTTCGCGTCCTTTGCCTCAACTGTGACACCTGGATTGAAATTCGTAACATCGCCACCGAAACGCACTTTATGACGCGTCGTGTCGATCACCGTTAGCGGATGAATTCCACTCTTGCCATCCAAAACGGACTGCCAAAGCAGATCGACTTCACAAGCCAGGGGCGTAACGCAACCAAGCCCCGTCACGACGACACGACGTTTCATACTTTGTCCGAAAGCGATCCTAGATAGGGGAAGACGAAATCTACTGGAACTCGACTAAGCTTGCTGCTTTTCGATATAGTCCACAGCTTCGCCCACGCGTTGGATTTTTTCGGCAGCTTCTTCGGGGATACTGATGTCGAACTCTTCCTCTAATTCCATTACCAGCTCAACTGTGTCCAGTGAGTCTGCACCAAGATCGTTAACAAAGTGCGTGTCACGACTTATTTTGTCTTTTTCGACGCCCAGTTGTTCTGCAACGATGTCGATTACTCGTTCCTCAATAGAAGCCATAACAGGGAGCCCCCTCAGCAAATTCAATTCAAAATGTGGTGGAAAAGTAGTCAATCGCCAAAACATAATTGGCGGGGTGCCAAAGATAGAGGATTCTAGCAAAATAGGTCAAGCCATGAAGGGCTCTCCTTTTGACTTAGATGCCCAAATAGTTCTCTGATTGAACAGATTTCACGGACTATTTGGGTTTATACCCTCTTTGGTGTGTCAATTCGGAAACAATTCGTCGTCAACTATCTCCGAATTTGGTTTGGATCGTTGGCTGGCGGCAAAGAATTTCCGGCCTGTGGGAGATTGAAGTTCCCAGGCACAATGGGTGGAAGTTGATTCTGATTGCCATATTGGCCAACTGGTTGTGGCAATCCGCTTGGGGGCAGACTGGTTGGATAGTTCGGTACCTGTGCGCCGTTGACCGGGGCGGGGAAGTTG
>JANMLD010000069.1:0-7139 GCA_031372345.1 Pirellula sp. | reverse complement strand
CGGCACCGTCATTCCATACCGGCGGTAAATCTTGTTCAGCCTTTCGGCATCGAGAGGATTCGCGTCGATTTGCCGTATGCAAATACGCGCGACCTGTGCCGGAAACTTCGAGGCAAGTTTCGCATAGATTTCTGGATCCCGCTCGCCACTATCACCAACCAATAGGAAGGTGCGTTCGGGAAGACGTTTGATCAAGTTGCGTATGACCCCTCCTTTGCTCTTCCGCCGGATGATTTGCCATCGCTTGAAGATCTCGTCTCGCAACCGAAACCACTTTAGGTGCATGCTTCCAGACGGAAAATGTTCGTCGAAGAGAAACTGATTGATCGCATCGTAAATCTGCCATGGGCTGCTGCTGACGTAGTGAAACAAGGCTCCTTGATCGGCCCATCTTTGATAGGCATTCGCCATTCCGTCAATCGCCTCAAAGGGTTCAGCAAACGTCCTGAGCAGCATGCGCCGCCGACTGTTCACTTCCGTCAATTTAATCGTGTCGTCGATGTCGGTAACGACGCTAATCCCTCGTCGTTCGGCCAAGAAAACTGGGCTGCTGATTTGACCGAGCCCAATGTCCCATTTCTGAAGACAATCCTGTTCCGCGTTATCGTTTCTGATGGACAAAGGGCCATAAGTTCGAAATGCCCGCATCTGCTTAGTTGGAATATCCAGCCGGCAGTTAAATAGCCCACTGGCTTTGGATTTGCGGCGCAAAACGTAGTTTTGTCCGGCAAGCTCTACCTGAACGCGCGCGCCTGCAATAGGGGCCGAAATAAAACCCCGAACCCGATCACGAAACAGATTCCCCTCTGCAACTTGAGTGGACACATTAAGCGCTCGAATCAGTCCTCGCAGCATCAATCGCTTGCCAAACGTGGCGGGGGCCGATTTCGAGATACGTCCCTGGATTTGAATCCGCCAAAGCGATCCCTTAGCGATTGAGTAACCAACGGTTGGAAACAATCGAACCTCAGGGTCCGATTCGTTTCGAATCGCCTGATCTGGGCTCATCCTCAGCAGTTCAATCGGTTTTCGCGTCGATCCATCCGTTTCATCGTTGGAATCGCGAATCGGCATGTTCATTAGCCCGTGTTCATCATTAGGGGGAGCGTTGCCAAGGATTACCCAACAACTTTTATCGAGGTTCGCGTCTCGATCGACTTGTAAATAGCTTCGACAACGAGCAAGTCTTTGAGTCCTTCTTCGCCTGAAACCTTGGAGGGTTGGTTTTCCAAAATACACTTCGCAAATGCGTCCATTTCGGTCGCGAACTGGTCCGGCGCATCTAGTTCGACTTTGCCTTTCGAAGTCTCCATTCGATTGCCGTTATAGCTAAAGGCGGGATCCATTCGAATGAACCCGTTTTCCGTGAACGCATTGAAACGATTTAATCCATTGAAGTTGTAGCTGGTGCTGCAGTAAGCCAACACGCCCGATGGGAACTGCATAAGCCAGGTAATGGACTCATCCACTTCCGCGAATTTGACGGCATCCGTTTTGGTTTCTTGAGCTGTGATGAAGCTTGGTTCTTCGCCCGTCAAATAGCGGCAGGCTTGAAGTGCGTAAACTCCGACATCCATGAGTGCTCCGCCACCGGCCAATTTCTTGTTGAGTCGCCACTGCTTGGGATCCCCGATCTTGAAAGCGAAGCCTGCTTCTATCATTTTGATTGCACCAAGCTCTTTGTTTCTCGCTAGTTCGACGCATTTCACATGGTGCGGCTCATATTGACATCGGTAGCCAATAGCAAGTTTTCGGTTCGCAGCCTGGCAAGCCGCGATCATGTCACGGCAGTCCGCGGCGGAATTCGCCATCGGCTTTTCACACAAAACATGCTTGCCCGCTTTGGCTGCACGAATCGTGTACTCGGCATGCATGCTGTTTGGAAGAACGACATACACCAGGTCAACAGAGTCATCAGACGCTAATTTGTCAAAGCTGTTGTAGTTGTAGATATGGTCCCGACCAACTCCGTACTTATCGGACCAGATTTTCTCTTTTTCAGGCGTCCCAGTCACTATGGCGGCCAACTTGCAGTTCGCAGATTTCTGGAACGAGGGCGCGATTTGATTGGTACTAAGACTTCCAAGACCAACCAGCGCTACGCCAAGTTTTTTGTTCTCGCTAGCGTACGTTGGTGCTGAAAAAAAGCCTCCTTGGGAAAGCCCCAAAGCGACGCCAGCAGAAACCGAAGTGTTCAAGAAATCGCGACGATTGAAATTGGATGGATTCATTTTTCTAGCGGTGGGTGGCAGGATCGGGATTGGAGGGTTTCGAAACCTAGGCTTTTTTGCCAGTGTCCTGAGCAAGCGACATATTCTATCCGAAATCTTGCAAGATTTGCCATACAAACCGATCATTGATGAATAGATACAACCTTACCCCTGTCGCAGACAAACGTCGGAAATTGAACGAAAACCTCTTGAATCAACCATGAATCCAAGTAGCGTGGAATGGTTGGGGGACTAACCGTTTTGAGGTAAAAACATGCTTTCGAGATTGATTTTGTCGTTGACGACCGTTGTTGCATTGGGTTGGGTAGCTCCCTCGCTGCAAGCACAGGATCCGTACGCTTCCCAGTTTGGTTACAGCTTGGGCTACCAAAATAGTTTTCGGAACCGGCTTCCGACGCCTCCCTACTTTGCCATCTACCCGCCAGTCTACTACGGAAAACGGTTCGAACGACCGTATGGAGATAGCCCTTACGCGTCTCTGCCACAGTTGCGATCGGCACCCGATTATTATCCCGTGCCGAAGGAAACTCCCTACCGAACCCGAACGGTAATCAATCCGCATGCGAACCAATTGCCAGGGGTTCAAGTTCACGCAGAACCGGTAGCCATCGTGCCGCCACGCATAGGGAAAACGGTCGAGATTCTCAATCCGTTCGCGGCAGATCAAATCGCGAGCCAGGGCAAGTAAAAGTTTTCGGTCGCCAGCGGCTAGGGTAGTCATCGTCAGATTGACTGCAAATTCATTGCCCGGGAGGGTGAGGCTCCTGCCGAACCAACGCGGCGCCGGCTCGGCAGGCCTCGCCCTCCCCTCCGTTGCTCCCGTTTCGAACCAAGGTGCAAAACTTTGTCGCAGTTTGCACCTCAAAAGTGCGTTAACGAGGCGCACTTTCGCGGAGCAAAAGGCGACAATGGGCTACGTTCCTCGCCGATTTCCAAACCAATAAATATGCGATCGATCGCACATTCTTAAGTCGTGATCGCGACACCATGTCGTCAGCCAAGTGGACTGCAAATTCAAGTCTTTAACCGTGGTTCCTCGCGGCATCAACATGACGCGGTCTCGATCCCACTCCCCCAAATCCTTCAAGTAGTTAAGCACTTCCTCGGCATCGAGAATGGAGCCGACCACGAACTTGAGTTGGTACTCGCCTTGGGCCATCAGTTGACGTACGACGTTCGGCTGCTTACGACGCTGATCATGCTGCCGAACCCACTCATCGGAAGCGAATCCGATCGGGGTTGAATTACTCAGCTTTGGGCTAATGGACCAAAGATCACAGGCGAGATCCCGGTGAATGGTCCCTGCCGTTTCAATCGTGATGTGCCGCCCAAGTCGGTGAAGTTCATCGCAAACCTCGCGAAGCTCCTCAAAGATCATGGGCTCGCCACCTGTGATGACCACGTGCGGAGTTGTCCATTGTGTAGCGGCTTCCACGATGGACTCCACCGACCAGGAGTCGCCCTCGGGTTCCCAAGAGGCATAGCGAGTGTCGCAAAACCAACATCGCAGGTTGCAGCCACTGGTGCGAATAAACACACTTGGGGTACCCGTAAATCGGCCTTCCCCCTGGACGCTGTGGAAAATCTCTGAGATCCGGATCACGCTGGCCTCGAATACGCGTCGTTTGACAAAATGCACTGTTAATCTAGGGCCGAATCATCAGAATACACAAAAACCATTCCACGCGTATCCTGACTAGCCGTTATCCCAAGGAGAATTTCCTGTGCCTGGCACACCGTTCCAAGATCAACTTGAGTGCTTCGACAACTCCTTCCCTGATCGCGAGTATCACATTGAGATCGAATGCCCCGAGTTTACCTCCATGTGTCCCAAGACGGGACAGCCTGACTTTGGAACCCTGATCTTTCGCTACGTTCCGGATGCAAAATGCGTGGAACTGAAAAGCCTCAAGTTGTATTTGCAGAAGTTTCGAAACGAAGGGATCTTCTACGAAAACGTGACCAATCGAATTCTCGATGACTTCGTAACGATCGTAAAACCCCGTCGCGTCACGCTCGAAAGCCGTTGGGGCGCTCGTGGCGGTATCACTTCGGTCATTACCGTAACGCATGAAAAGGCAAAGTAAAATGGCCACAGAAACGCATCCCTTCACACCAAAACCTGTTTTGCTTAGCGGGTTTGCTGACGAAGCCGCAAACCAAAAAACCGCCGAACAGCAATTCTGCGCATTTGCCGCCTTGGGGCTTCGGTACTACACGCTGCGATTCATCGACGCTGGCGCAGGCATCCAAAACGCAATGCTGCTGGCACCCGATGCGATCCAACGCATTTTGACATTGCAAGCCGAATACGGCCTACGCGTTTCGTCGCTCGGTTCGCCGATCGGGAAAGTGAAGTTGCTCGACATCGAGGACGGAACATCCAATCGGTTCGTGCCATTAAATGAATACTTGACGAAGGATGTCCAAAGAGCATGCGATCTGGCAAACACCTTCGATTGCAAACTCATTCGCGGTTTTTCGTTCTACCATCCGCGAGGAACAAATCCCGAGGCCCATCTAACTCAAGCCATCGATCAACTTGGACAAATTGCACGCGTGTGCGATTCCCACGGGCTGACCTTTGGTCTCGAAGTTGAAGCCAACTTGATCGGGCAAACTGGCAAGCTGCTCAAAAAACTCTACGATGGTGTTGCCGATCCAGCCATGCTCCTGATTTTTGACGGAGCCAATCTGGTTTGCCAAGGAATGTCGACCGAACAAGTTTATGAAGAGTACTTGGCGATGAAAGAAGGCATGGGCTGGCTGCACGTCAAAGACTACCAACGACCGACAACGCGATCGACCCACGTCGATGAGGATTCCCTAAAGAGCTTTGTACCAGCCGATCAAGGTGACTCGGGACACGAAGCTATATTTCGCGACGTGAAACGAGACTACTCGCAATTGCTAACGAAACTTGCCAAACGAGGTATTCCAGGATTGTTCTTGGACCTCGAACCCCACGTCAAAGGTGGTGGCCAATTCGGCGGCTTCAGTGGACCAGACGGTTTCGGTGTAGCCTTTCGAGGCTTGTGCCGCCTATTGGATTATGTGGGCTTGCCATACGACCTACGCACCTTCGCGGACATCCGTAACAGCGTTGCGAATTCCAGCGTTCCGAAAGCGGGCGTTTAGTTTCGGATGAACCCATCATCGACGGCTAACCATTGGCGGGACGAATACCCCTTTGCGTCTCACTTCCTAGAGCTTGCGCCGAACGTACGATTGCATTATGTGGACGAAGGGCCCAAGAAGAATGGCACCCCCACTATTTTGTGTGTCCATGGCAACCCAACGTGGTCCTTCTACTACCGCTCGATCATCTCACGCTTTCGAGGTACACATCGTGTGATTGCCGTCGACCATGTGGGGTGCGGACTTAGCGATAAACCGCAGCAGTACCCATATACTCTTGCCCAGCACACCGCTAACTTGGTTCGATTGATCGACGAACTCAACCTGCAACAAGTTACACTGGTGGTTCACGACTGGGGCGGCGCCATTGGTCTGGGAGCAGCGGTCGAGCGAGCCGAACGGTTTCGTAAGCTGCTGATCCTCAATACGGCGGCTTTTCCTCCTACCTACATTCCACGCCGCATCGCTGCCTGTCGCCTTCCAATACTGGGCTCTTGGGCCATCCGCTATTTAAACGCGTTCGCACGAGCGGCCATATCCATGGCGATCGATCGATTGCCAAGGCTGAGCAACAATGCTCGCGATGGGTTGCTTGCCCCCTACGATTCGCCCCGGCATCGAGTTGCCATCAATGGATTCGTAAAGGATATTCCGATGTCGCCAAAGCATCCAACGTGGAATGTCTTGCAGCAACTGGAACGCAATCTACCCAAACTCAGTGCACTTCCGATCCATTTTGTTTGGGGAATGCGCGACTGGTGTTTCCGACCGGAATGCATGGAACGAATGCATCTCGCTTGGCCCAACGCCACGCGACGCGAGCTGACGGATGTTGGCCATTACGTGATGGAAGAAGCGTCGGTCGAAGTCCTGGAGGAACTTCAGCAACTCACGGATGGCGATCATGTCGGTCGGCACTAGAGTCCAAGTTGCGATCGAAGCGGAATGTTCGGCAATGAAGGCTGGCAATGTACATCCGCATGCTTCGTTTCGGGATTTGAACCACCAGCATTTTTTAATCGCTGCCAAGGCCATCGGCGAGTCAATCGATCAGTGCTACGGTCTATCAGTAGGGCAAATCGTATTGCAGGCGGTGCATGCGATGATGGATGCCGTTAGTACGAATACGAGCCTTGGTACGATACTTCTCCTGGCACCGGTCGTCGTGGCTACGAATCGTCTGACCGACCATCCAATCGGAACCAGGACGTTTCGAGAGCGTCTTCAGGAAACGTTAGCAACGCTGACACCGGAGGACTCACTCGCCATTTATGAAGCGATACGTGTTGCAAAGCCCGGCGGCCTCGGCCAAGCGGCGTCGATGGACGTTCGACATGCAGCTCCAATCAACATCCTCGACGCGATGAAGCTTGCAGCCGAGTGGGACGACATTGCCCTTCAATACATCAGCAATTTCGAGTTGGTGTTGGCCATCTCGCGACGCCTTGAGCTCAAACAAGTGGCAGGGCTCGCAAAAGCCGATGCGATACGATGCGTGCAAATCGAGTTGCTTTCGGAACGCGTAGACAGCCTCATCGCTCGAAAGCAAGGCCGATCGTTTGCAAAGATTGTGCAAGCACATGCCGGAGTGGTGATCGCTTCTGGTCCATATGGAAGTGCCGAGTATGAGTCAGCGTGGCATCGATTTGATGACTATTTGCGTGACGACGCGCATCGAGGCAATCCAGGCACTATCGCAGACTTAATGGCTGCGGCGCTATTTTAGGGAGGGAGAGGCTCCTGCCGAGCTGGCGCCGCCTTGGCTCGGCA
>JANMLD010000065.1:0-7617 GCA_031372345.1 Pirellula sp. | reverse complement strand
ACCAGCCGTTAACACACGAACGCCGACCTGTATCCCAGCTGCGATTTCGACACCGTTTTCATCACGATTGGAAATGCTTACTGGCGCACGATTCACTTTCTTGTTCACTTCGTCGACGATCCAAACGAAAGTCGATCCATCTTTGTTGAGCACAGCGGAATGAGGCAAGCGAATTCTTTCCTGAAGCGCTATCTTGGAATAGGCAGTAATGGTCGCACCCAATCGAAATGCGTCCGGCGGATCCGTCAATGCGATCCTGACCCGACGGGTACGAGTCGTTGCATCGGCTTGCGGTGCCATCTCGCGAACGCGTCCAATAGATTCAATATTGGGACTGATTTGGAGTGTGACGCGAAATTCAGCTCCATCAGCTAACGAGGAAACGACCTCTTCGCCGAGATCGACGACCGCTTCTCGAAGTTCGGGACTTGCAATGGAGATGACCGTTTGGCCTGCCGCGACGGTTTGTCCAGCCTCCGCCGCAATGCTCATAACTACACCATCGATATCGGCAAAAAGTTCGGTGTAAAAAAGCTGTTCGCGGGCCTTCGCGAGATTGGCATGAGCTTGGGTTACCGCAGATGCGGCTGCCTCGTTGGCCTGCTGAGCTGCGTCGAATTCCGCTTGAGGAGTGATCTTCCTTGCCAACAAAGTTGTTTGTCTCTTCAGGTTGGACTCTGAGTTGACAAGCTGGGCCTGTGCATTGGACAGCAACGCCTCGGTGGAACGAACTGCGAACTGAAGCAGTTCCGGGTCGATGGCCGCCAGTCGGTCGCCAGCCTTCACCGAGTCTCCGACATTCACATCCCTGGCAACGATTTTTCCGAGCACTCGGAAGCCAAGATCGGTACGATAGCGAGGTTCGATAAGTCCACTGTATCCGTCGGTTGGTCCACTTTGCGCTGAGGCGACGACCGACAGTACCGGCCTCACGACCGTATGTGAAGTCTCTTTATGGCCACAACCCGAAAGCACCAATAGAAGTCCAAAACACACAATCTGCATTTTCGTGAAGAAAGTGGAGTGAATCATTGCGATGCTCCATTCTGGGTTGCAATCGCTTTCACTTTTTGACCTGGCCGAACGAGTTGGACACCGTCAGTTATCACAACGTCTCCAGCCTCGAGGCCGTTATTTACAAGAATCACTCCAGAGGCATAACTTCCGATCGTGACGACACGCTCGACCGCAGTGCTGGTCGCCGGATCCACAAGCCAAACAGTAGCCTTTTCCCCCTGCCGAGCCAGCGCGGTCCACGGAAGAATCGCGACGTCCGTCGACTGGAATTTGGCAACACCGGTCACGGGGGCTCCCAGGGTCATCTGCTCAGGTGGTGCATCGATGGCCACTTTGACACGTACCGTGCCACTGGACGGATCTATCGATGGTGCAATCTCTCTAACCCTACCAGTGGCCTTGACCGTTGGATTGGAAACGAGGGTAATATCGACACGATCGTCGACTGGCTTCTCGGCAACATGCGTTTGAAAAGCGTCGAATACGGCTTCGCGTTCGCCGTCATACGCGAGTGTAAAAACCGTTTGAGCGGCGTTCACCACTTGGCCTACTTCCGCAGTCCTTGCAACGATCACACCTGATTTGTCGGCTTTGATTTCTGTAAAGTTAAGAAGTCCCTCGGCCGTCAATATAGAGGCCTTGCCGATATCGACGGTCCCTTGTGCGGTGAGAAAAACGGACTTGGCATCATCGTATTCCTCTTGTGATGCGGCTTGCGTGGCCACCAATCGCTCCACACGTTTTACGTTGGCAGAGGCTTGCTGAAGTGTGGCTTCGGCGGATCGCAAGGCGGCTTTGGCGGCTGCGATGTCTGCTTTCTGCTCTTGCGTATCAATCGTCGCTAGAATGTCGCCGGCGGAAACGCGTTCTCCGACATCGACGTTGCGGCTCGCGATTCGACCACCTAATCGAAAAGCCAAATCGCTTTGATAGCGGGCACGAAATTCGCCGGTCAAGGACGCGGTTCGCGGGTGAGACACTATCGAAACAACCTGTGTCCTAACTCGTAGCAATCGATCCGTGGTCGGATTGTTTCCTTGCCCACATCCGAGAATGGCGGCAAAAAGAAATACGATCGAGATATTAGACGACCCGTACGAATCGAATCTGTGATATTGCATTGCGATTACTTTGGTTGACCTTGAGTGCTGCATTGAGGCCAGAAGCCCCGGCTACGGTAACAGACCTTCTGTGCATCTGCAATGACCACACAAAAACCTATTGACGCGAGGGCGTTAATGTCATGTCCTTGATCAGGACAGTCCCCTTGTCGAAACCAAGCACGAACCCGATCCGGTTGTTCTTGGGCACAACGCCAGTGGCCGTGAAAGTAAACTGATGGCTAACAAAATCGGGGGTGCCGTTGATTTCTTCATGCAGTCCAATCTCATGCCAGTCCTCTTGATTGATCAGCCCCATCAACAGAACGGATGATCGTTCGGGCGATCGCAATTGGAATGCGACGGTGTACTGGGCGCCTTCCTTGAGATCTAGATCGATTTGATACGCTTGAACGTGCCAGTTTTCGTCACCAACGGTAGTTGTTTCGAAGACGATCGCGTCATCCTTGGAGACCATCGTACCCTTGCCTTTTTGAGTGGTCTCCAATCGCCAACTTGCTACGTCGGCAGTCGGTTTCAGAAGACTTGCTGGTTCTTCCTTTATTCGAATGTTGCGGTACTCCAACTGCCCACGGTCCCCTTCTACACCGATGGGTCCGGTTGCGGGGATCTTTAATTCGGCTTCGAGAACTTCGCCGTTGCAAGTGCAATGAGCGATTCTTCCCTTCACGGTCACAACAAGTTCATTCCAATCCTGAAGCTTGAATTTTTTCAGATTCTTGTATGGGCCAGCTTCTAGGAAGTCACGGCATTGCAATTGAAGCCCACGGATGAATACGCCGCTATCGGCGTTTGGGGCAGCACGGAACTCGAGTTTTAAAACGAAGTCGCGTGCGAATTCACGTTTGGTATACAGCATTTGAATCTTTCTGCCTTCCGCTGGCGTAGTCACCACCAGAGACCCATCTTTTGCAACAAAGCGACCGTCGTCCGACGCGGCTTTACCATCGAAGCCGATGTCTTCGGAAACGATCGGCCAGGGGGGAGCATTGCGGTCTTTGTCCTGCCAGCCCTTGCGCGACGCAAGTTGTTCGTCTGTCGTTCGCCTCAATCCCCAACCGGTAAGGTCTTTGCCATTAAATAAGCTTTCGAAGCCGGGCTCTAATGCGGATTGATCTTTGGCGGAACCTTGAAGGGCCAACAACGCCGAACCAGAAACAGTTAAGCCAAGTAAGTCTTGCGCTAATGACTGTCCGATACTCCAAAATGCTGCTGTCAACATCAGGCAACACTTAAGGGTAAAACGAACATCGAAATGAAAGAAACGAGTTACCATAACGGTATTATGCATTCCCGGTTTTGAGGACCACCAAAGTAAGTTTTTCGGAAGGGTGAAGGTTAACTTCAGCTTGGCAAATTCAACGAGAACCGCAGCATTTCCTGCTCTACCCTGGTGTAGAAGTCCACGATATCATACGCTTTGATATCGCCCGTGACCATCGCACAGTTGCTATTCAAACCTCTCGAGGGGGGCTGCTCTACTCCAAGTTCTTGACCTCTTACTACGAAACCTCTGATTTTGGCCCATCCCTTCGTCTCTCTAGTTTGCTTACTGAGCCTGATTGCCCAACCCGCATTGGCACAGGATTCCTTTCCCGTTTCGATCCAAGTCGATGCGGCCACCAGCAATGGAGAGCTGCATCGCATTTGGCGTTATTTTGGTGCAGACGAACCGAATTATGCTTACATGAAAGATGGCCGCAAGCTACTCGGTCAATTGGGTGAACTTGCCTCCAAACTGGCCACGCTGGGCGAAGCCGAACCATTGGTGAACGACCAAGGAATCGGAAAACTGTCGTTCAAGCTTCCGCGCCAAGGTGTGTCGCTTGTCGTGTTGGAGTACCAATAGGAAATCGTGGCCGACGCTGCTAGTGGCGGAGCGTAATTTTACCGATGCACAACCGGATGTTGGCAGCATACGCCACGATGGGATTTCAATCAAAAGGACGCAACGCTTGAACGCAAAGCAAGATGGCAAACTTCTTTCCCTCCCGGCGATCTGTCTGAGCTATGCAATGGTCGTAGTGCTCCTGTTAGTGGCAGGAGTCGCACAGTCGCAGGGTCATTCGGCGAAGCAGCTCGTCGTCGGCAGCGAAGTGGACTTTCCGCCTTTTTCCATCGGCAACACGGACGAAACCGCCAGTGGTTTCACGGTCGAGTTGTGGAAGGCTGTGGCAGCGGAACAAGACCTCAGCTATACGATCCGCGTGCGGCCGTTTCGTCAGCTTCTCGAAGAGTTCGAGGCCGGGAAGATCGACGTGCTGATCAATCTTGCCCAATCGGATGAACGCCGTGCCTTCGCAGATTTTTCAGTCCCACATGTGATCGACAATGGCGCGATTTGGGTGCGAAGAGACGAATCTACCATCCGGTCGGAAGCGGATCTCATCGGCAAGGAGATCATCGTGCTCAATGCCGATCTCGCGCACGATTACGCAATGTCGAAAGGTTGGGGGCAGCAGCTCGTGCTGGTCGATCATGTTGCCGACGGTCTGAAGCTAATCGCGTCCGGCAAACATGACGCCATGTTGTTGAGTAAATTCGCTGGGACGCAGACCCTACTGGAGGAGAAGATTCGCAACGTCACGGCCCTGAAGGCGAAGGCCGGGTTCTCGCAGAAATTTTCATTTGCCATTAACAAGGGAAATTCGCAACTGCTCGCGAATATCAACGAAGGGCTGGCCACGATCAAAACGAGTGGTACTTACGATGCCTTGCATGAGAAGTGGTTCGGCGTGTTCGAAGTGCGGGAAGTCAGCTTCCGGGACTTGCTGAATTACCTCGGACCCGTTGCGCTCGTCGTCCTGATTTCCTCAGGGATTTTTCTGGCGAGGCAGCGCGAGCGAAGAAAAGCCGATAAAGCCTTGCGGCGAAGTGAAACGCAGTTTCGCACGCTGGCGGAAAGTGCTCCTATCCTAATCTACCTCACCGATAAGGATGGGAACTGCATCTACGTGAACCGAAGATGGTGCGAGGCGGCCGGCATGACGCAGGTAGATGCGGTGGGCCAGGGCTGGTTGAGGGCACTCCATAATGACGACCGGGAGTTGATCGGTGAACGATGGAGTAAGTCTGTAGCGAGCGGGGGAACCTGGGGTTTTGAGTATCGTTTCGTTGACCGAGCGGGCCGTGTGAGCTGGCTTTACGGAACGTCCGCTCCCATCCACGCCGAGGACGGCAAAGTTATTGGATTCGTTGGAACCAATGTCGACATCACCCTCGACCGGCAAGCGAAAATCGAGCGAGAGTTGCTCGACCGCAAAGTGCAGGAGACACAAAAGCTCGAAAGTCTCGGCGTGCTCGCGGGCGGCATCGCGCATGATTTCAACAACCTGCTCACTGCCATCCTCGGCAATGCCAGCATCGCACAAATGAAGGTGCCGCCCGGCTCGGCTCCGCAGGATTGCCTGAACCAAATCATCGAGGCCTCGCTGCGCGCCGCGGATCTTTGCAAGCAGATGCTCGCCTATTCGGGACGCGGTCACTTCGTGGTGCAGACGCTCGACCTTGGCGAACTCGTGGAGCAAACCTCGCAAATGCTGCAGATTTCGATCAGCAAGAGGTGCATGCTCCGATTTCGCCTCGAGTCAGGGCTCCCGCCGGTTGAGGTGGACGCCACTCAGCTTCGACAAGTGATCATGAACCTCGTGATCAACGCCTCCGAAGCGATCGGCGACACAGGCGGGGTGATCAGCATAGCCACCGGCCTGACTCACGTTGATCGCGACTATCTCCACGGCAACCAAATGGACCCCGAGTTGCTGGAGGGCGACTATGTTTTTGTCGAAGTCTCCGACAATGGCTCTGGAATGAGCGCAGAAACACAGACGAGGATTTTCGATCCGTTCTTCACTACGAAATTTACCGGACGTGGTCTTGGACTGGCCGCAGTCTTGGGCATCGTGCGAGGTCATAAGGGAGCGATCAAGGTCGATTCCGCGCTGGGCCGCGGCACCACCTTCAAACTGCTTTTTCCGGCGGCGACCGGGGCTCGCGACATCGCGACGTCGTCGATGGATACCAGAACGGAATGGCAGGGCAAAGGTACCGTGCTCGTCGTGGATGACGAGGCGGTGATGCGGAGCGCCGTAGCGCAGATGATGCCTCTGCTAGGTTTCAACCATGTGCTTGCCGCCGATGGACGCGAAGCCATCGAGATCTTCCGCAATAATCCCGCTCAGTTTACGCTCGTACTTCTCGACTTGACTATGCCGCACATGGACGGTGAACAGACCTTTAAAGAGCTGCGCCGGCTTAGGCCGGATGTGTGTGTGGTGCTGATGAGCGGCTTCAATGCTCAAGAGGCACTGGTCGGCTTCCAAGGCCAAGGGCTCGCCAATTTCCTGCAAAAGCCTTTTACCATCGCCTCAATGCGCACGACCATACATTCAGCGCTCGACGGAAAAAAGTCCGCGCCGAATGAGGCCGAATGAGGCCGAATGAGCGCGTGGTTCTGATGAATTCGTTCCCAATCGACTGGACAAATCAACGAAAAAGCCCTGGAATTCACAAAGAAAACCAGGGCTTTCGTAAGCGAGGTCGACGGGGGTCGAACCCGCAACCTCCGGATCGACAGTCCGGTGCTCTAACCAATTGAGCTACAACCCCACGCTTAGCAGGATTATATACCTCGCCACGCTACCCGCAAGCGTACTTGCTACCGACGTCACTATTTTCCGTCGAATCGACCGGACGAACGGGCTCGAATCCCCGTTTTTTCGGGAGAACCGGCATATCCGACATTCTTCCCCAAGGAAGTTGCCAAGCCAATCCGGCATCTTTTGCATCGTCGATTCAAAAACCTAGGTTGCATTGTCGTGATTCCGCATCGGATCACACAATAGCCAGTTTTATCCGACCCATCGATCGTATTTGAAAACGAGATCATGCAACTTATCACCAACCTCGTCTCCCAAATCTCGCAAGGTATTTGCTATAGCGTGGAGCATATGACCGTAATGCAATGGGGAATCGTCGGCACAACGTCCCTTGTTTTGGGATTCTTATGCCTGAGAACAACCAAGTTCTAGACGCCTAGAAACAAAGCTGGCCGATGGTAGAACCACCGGCCAGCGCTTGTTTTTTCCTCCGACCGTCAGGCGGCACGACACGGAGCCGCTGCGAGACTGGCGTAGATCAAGCGTGCTACTGCACTGCCCTTGGCGATCTAGGCCAACGCATAATGATGGTCCCTCAGCCGGAAAAACGACCGGAGGCAATTGTTGCAAACTGTTTCCGGTTTGCACCCTTGAACTATAGGCAACAGTTCTCGAGATGGAAAGATTGATTAACCGGAAATTCCTCGGAGGACTCGAACCACTCTATTTGTTGTCCCTTCTCGCTCCTAAACCTTTCAAACCACAACGCATTTTCGCTCCGAGGCGGTGAAATGATCAAAAACGTCGATTGTCTGTGGCTGAGCGAGGCCCTCGCTCAGGTTTCTGTGGCTGAGCGAGGCCCACGCTCAGTTTTTGGAGGG
>JANMLD010000039.1:0-10762 GCA_031372345.1 Pirellula sp. | reverse complement strand
AGTTTGCTTGAACGATCTTGTTCTTGACGGCAACCGACTGCTCATAGAGTTTTTCGATTTGGTCCATCAGAGAAACGAGCGGGGCCTTGGGGTCCAACTCCGATCGCAACTTCGACGCGACATGCTTCAAGTAGTTCATTTTTCGGAACAGGTGGTACTCCTGTTCGCGAGTCAGCAACGGCACATCGTATAGCGATGCCAAGTAGGGAGGCAAGCCACTTGGAGCACGCACCTTGCGAGCAGGTTCGGCAGCGACCGGGAGATCGGCCACCATCTCGTTTACGCGGGACTCATCGTCAAATTCCGCATTGGGCATGAAATCCAACGGCAATTCGAAAATCTTGATAGCCCGTTGTTCGTTCAAAATACGAACGATGCTGCTGCGAATGCGACCGTATCGCTTGGCCAGCACCACGGTCGATACACCTCGGTTGTGCTGCTGGTACATGGCCCGTCGGTCTTCGTCCGAGAGCACTTCACGCTGATCGGGGAATACAGCCATCTTCGGATACTGGCGATCAAAGTTCTTGATCGTGTATCGAATGGTCTCGGTGCTGCGATTCACTTCGGTCGCGACTGTTCTGGCAACTTCCGAAAGGTTGGAACCGGTAGCCGCAATACGACGTGAACGGTCAATAATGTCGTCCCGTTCTGCATCGCTGATTTGGCTGAACCGTTCACCTCGTTCAACACGCTTTTTGTTTTGCGTAACGAAACGATCCACACTGGAATGCAAGAATCCGACACGCTTACGACCTTCGGCTAGGAAACGACGGGAGACAAGTCCCTGATCTCTCCAACGCGAAATCGTCTTGGTCGACACGTTGAACATCTTGCTTAAATCTTCGACGGTGTGAACCGGTTCTTTGGCTTCTTCCACTCGCAGATTCATCGAATCGGTAATATCCTCGACGAACAGACGAAGATCATGAACCGCGTCATCCCCTTTGATCAGTCGGTAGCCCGTACCGTCGGGGCGCACTTCGGTAACTCGGAAGAACAGAAAGTCGTATGGGTAATTCTTGCTTGGATCCAATTCCGAAAGCAACGATTCTGCCCGATCCGCTTGTTCGTTCCTCTTGGCTCGAGGCGCAAACCGAACTTGCTGGTCTCTTAGTTCTCGTATAAGTGAAATGCGATAGTCGGTATTCATGATTTGTTAGCTCCCTGATGCTGAGTCGAACCTTGTGCAATCCATGCGGCTACCAACCGCTACAAGCGACTCGGCGATAGGGTACGAAGTCCAATCGTTGAACTTCCTTTCGTCTCGCGTCGGGCATTGTTTGAGCGGTTTGCCACGTTGACAATCGTTCTATCGCACCGACACTTGACTAGTCTGGTCATCTCTAACCGTTATTCGACGATTCGAAACAACCATTGGTTCACTACACGCAACTATTGGGCCGGATTTTGGTCGAAATAGGGCGCTTCGCGGTCCGTTTCTCATGAAAAACACCTACTTCCCTAAATTTTTCGTTGATTTGGACTTGTTTTTCGAGAAGGCGAGAAACGCCAAGATGGTTAAACTTTGTCCAAAGTGCATGACGTTTTGACAATTTGTGGACGCTGCGCTGTCACTTGGGCAGCAGATACGTGTCCAATTTCCGAACCATGAAAACCCAAAACGCGACAAATCGGACCGGATCAAGACAACATGGAACAGCGAGTTGGCATCGTAGATTACCAAATGGGCAACCTTCGGAGCGTTCAAAAAGCCATCGAACGGGTCGGTGGCGATGCGATCATCAGCAGTGATTGCGACGAACTCTCACACATGACGCATCTTGTATTGCCAGGTGTTGGGGCTTTTGGAGACGCCATGGCAGAATTGAGCAAGCGCGGCCTCATCGCGTTTCTTCAGGCTTGGTCCGCGACAGACAAACCTTTTTTGGGGATTTGCCTCGGGATGCAGCTGCTGTTTGATACCAGCGACGAGGGAGGGCTGCATCAAGGATTGGGAATCCTGCCAGGGAAAGTGGTTCGATTCGAAAGGAGCGCTCACGAACCGAGTTTCAAGATTCCGCATATGGGTTGGAATCAAGTGGTGAGTAGACAAGTTGACGATTCCATGCTGGCCGGAATCACGGGCAATCCATACGTTTATTTTGTGCACAGCTATTATGTGCTGCCAGCCAGCCAAGATTTGGTCTGGTTGGAAGCGGACTACGGCAAGCCGTTTTGCGCCGCGGTTCGGCGAGGGAATCTCATGGCAACCCAATTCCATCCAGAAAAAAGCCAACGGGATGGATTGCAGTTGCTGGCCAATTTCTTGAAGCTGTAATCGTCGTCTTTTGCTCCGCAAAAGTGCGTTTATGAGGCGCACTTTCGCGGAGCGAACGGCGACAATCTCAGACACTACAGAGTCCCTGATAGATCCTTTAAGTGCCAATCGATGTATTTTTCCCAACCGGTACGGTCATGACTTGTCACCGCCTTGAATCGAGCATTCTTTTCCGCTGGGATCCGAGAAAGAACGTCTTTGGCCATCTCAAGCGTTTTTCGGCTCTCCGACACCTTGCCGAGTTTTTTCTGAGCGTTGGCGACTTGGAACATGGCTTCGAGCGCTTCAGGCTCACTGATAAAACGGGTGGCTGTTTCTCGATAGGCAACAATTGCTTCTTCAAAATCGCCTTCTCCGTAGAGCAAATCCGCAACCCCGAAGTAACTGTTTCGAAGTAGGTTTTCGGTCCACTCTTTGGTTTGGGACAGATCGGTGGCAGACGTAATTTCTTGCACGATTTTGGAATAGGTCTCCTTCGATTGGTTAAGCAACTCTTTGCGTTGTACTCTCCATTTTGCAAGCGTGTCTTCGTTGGCATTTCGATTCTCACGCAGGAGCAAATCCGGCCAACTGGACGCCATCTTGTAGGAACTCGCCATCGTGTAGAGCATTTGAAGTCGTCGGGGGTCTTTTTCGAATCGTCTAAGCCCTTCTTCCGTTCGAGCGATCGAGCGAATCAATTCTTCGTAGCTCCTTTCTATGATTGCGAGGTTTTCATAGGCTTTGTTCGGGTCCCGAAGAATTGCCTGACTCGCTTGGTCGTAGAGCTTAAGTCCTCGACGGTAGAGCAGGTCACTCAGCAAAAACAAGGACTCTCGCCAAATTGGACTGGCCGGGGTTAGGTCGCCGTAGTAGAGGTTTTGGACGATCAGTTCCTCAGCCTCCAGATAATCTTCGCTCGACAATCGCAATCGGGCCTTTTCCAAACGGGCATCGTAAATGAGAGGTGTACTGGTATTGCTTTCCAAAATGCGATCGAGAGACATCAAAGCTAGTACTGGTCTTTCCAGAGCATTGTAGTTTCGGGCAATGGCCAAAAGCCCCTTGGGCTGGTTCTCTCGCGATTCGAACCGCAAATAGTTTTCTAAGAGCGAATTGCTTTTCATGAACGCACCTGCCAAACGATAGTTTTCGATGGCACGCCATAGAAGCGCATCGTACTGAGGCGTTCTCATCAGCTTAATGGACAGCGATTCAAAGGCTT
Organism: Pirellula sp.; assembly: GCA_031372345.1. Taxonomy (GTDB): domain Bacteria; phylum Planctomycetota; class Planctomycetia; order Pirellulales; family Pirellulaceae; genus JBKCUI01. The sequence continues at coordinate 7,277 of JANMLD010000039.1, read as the reverse complement.
CCGCTGCTAAGGTGAATTGCGATCTGGCGACGGCGTTTTCCTTGTCCTTGTCCTTGTCATACTCGGAATTTGCCCACAGTTCGTAGAGCCGACTTCGCATTCGCAAGCGATCTGTTTCATCGCATAAAGGGGGGAGGCTTTTGGCGAATCGAGCCGCTTCGCGGTAATTCTTGGAGTCGATCATCCGTTCGCCCGAGGCAACCACTTTTTTCCGCATGTCGGACAGAGGCATCCAATCATTCATGTACCATTTTGTCTCGCCAAAATTCTTGGCTATGTGTTCCAGCGTGTCGGATGCGTCCGAGATTCGACCCAGGTCGATGAGGCAGTCTATTTCTTCTAACCCACTGACTAGGCTTTCCGGTTCGTAAGGTGACGACAGTCGAAGAGCGCTAAACGTGCTAACGGCTTGAGTTGTCTTTCCTAGTTTTCGAATGACGCGACCCATTTCCAGGTTGCTCTGTCGTCGAACGGTGACCGAGGGCTTGGCAGACGCAAGTACCCGTTGGAAGTCGTCCATAGCGGCTAGAAGTCGTTCGGTCCTTTCCGGTTCCTTGCTCGTCTCTGCCAACCGTTGCATACACCGCCCATGGACAAGGTCGGCACCTGGACGATATGGAGAGTCCATTGGAACGTTGGCGAGCAATTTTGCGGCCTTCGTGAAGTCACCCTGGGCATAGGTTGCTTGCATCTCCTTTACCATAGACCGATCGAGCTCGTGGGCGGAACTTCGTGGCAAGTTTCGCCAGTGTTCAATTCGGGCTAACGCGGACTCGGGATCCTGATTGTCGAACGACATGTCAATGTCAATGAGTCGTTCGATCGCATCGGCTCTCCCCTGCGGCCATTTTTCGGAAGCAAGCTCCAATGGTGTCTCCGCTTCATCCCAACGGAACAAATCGAATAAGGCCATACCAAGGTAGTAATTGCCCTGCCCCTCATATCCTTCCGGAAATTTGAGGTCACGACTCTTCTCCAAGTGCTTTACTGCATGTTCGTTTTTATCGCGGGCGATCCTTCGTTGTACGATTCCCTCGGCGGTCTTGCGATCATTCGCGCCCAACAGGAATTCACGTTTGGATAGATCTACTTTCTTTTTTAGAGACTTAGGATCGATGGCATTGGCGATTCGGAATGGGGACTCGCTATCCCCCTTTCGCATGAGCCTCATTGCGATTTCAAGCTGCTCGGTTGGATTTGGAGTTGCCCCATTGACATAAATAAATAGTCCGAGCACCGAAAACGAGGCCAGGACTAGGGAGGCCAGCCCTGCGATGAGCAGATTCCGGCTCACACCATGGTGCGGCCGTTTCCGAAAACGTGGTTTTTTTGAAGTGAGGTTAAGCCTTGTCAACACCATGAACCTTATTACTGTATTCCCGAGATCATGCGTGAAATGGCGGCCAAGGGGGCTACAGCGATGAGCTCTCGCCAGAGCGGATCGAACATCAGCCTTGCTGCAAATAATCCAATCCATAAAACAAGCGAACCTTCGCCTAGGCTCTTCAGCAATTGGTTCGAATCGAGTTTCGACGATGGACGTTCGGTGGGTATCGAGCTCAATGTATGCTGGGTGCGTAACTCAGAGGTAGCGTCCCTGACGATGCTCGCTTCGGTAACGACTTGAATCGCGCCAAGATAGGGAATTCCCTCGCGTTGCATCCATCGGATGGCTCTTTGGATCCCTGTTTTGGAGATCTCAGTCGCACGTGATGATTCGTGACGAACGGGAACGGCTCGATGGAACGGCGGGCTTTCGTGTCCAAACATCCGTCTGCCTAAAACAGGGTGCAACCATCCCATCAAGAGCAACCACACCGTCGCGCACAACACACACAACACTAGGAAACGGAAAACGGTCAGCGGTCGAACCACCGGATCAATTCTGGGTGAGCCGGTCAACGAAAGGAAACCGCGGGCTTTGGCCTTCAACCTCTCAAGCGTTAGCAACATGGAATCTACATTCTCCGTCCTGGTTTGATTCAAAAGACAAAGCTTATCCATGAGTTCTGACTGAGGCTGAAGAGCGGCGGGGAACGACGCCAAGCGAAACGGCGTGGATGTTGGAAGCTCGATCGTGTCCTGGCTCGCAGTTCGTTCGGTGTCGACCGTATCGGTTGCGATCGCATTCCTTTCGCGTTCCAGATCTAGCGCCAACCTCTTTATCGAATGGGCGGATGACTCTAACAGCCATTGCTCCTTATGAAGCTGCTTCGCAAAGACAAGGCATTCGGAAGACTCTAAAGATGGAGCGGTCAATTCGTTGAGTGAACGCTCGATATCATGAATGTCGCAGTGAATTGGGCAACGAATTTTGACTCGAACGGACCGCAAATCGGAGTTCGTAGATGACGGCGGGCCTGTTTCAATTGACTGAATTTCCAGCGAGGTGAATACGGCGAGGTCTTTTGACTCGCACTCGGTCGTCTTGCCAGCCAGTCTTTGCAACATTGGCATCCGATGCTGCGAAATTGCTAAATTTGTAGTGAGCTGATATTCGACCTGTTGGATGGGAAGTACGTTGGCGCCCCAGAGACTAAACGAAAGGGCAGCGATCAAACAAACCCGCCAGGGCTTGCCATGCGATGGTTTCCGTCTTGCATGCGTTCCCTGACCAAGCTTTTTCACTTCGTTACTCGCTCGAAACATGGAGTCTTGGATTCGGATCTCATTACGAGGTCATCTTCGGCTTTTGTTCACTCGAAACTGAATAATTCGTCCCCCCGCCCCCTTTAGGAAAATCTTTCTCAATCCGCAATCTCAACCTAAACTGCATAGCTCCTCCCAGCCGATAGGCTACATATGTCAGAGATGGCGAGTTCCAACTCGACCATTTTGAATGCTAGCCTTAGCGGCTGCCGGTGTCATCGCCGACACGTGCGCTAGTAAAGTCCAGTTAGGAATCGTCGAAGGACAAGAGTTTCGTGATGAATCGATTGAGACCGTCTGCAATAGGATTGCTTGTGTTGGTCATTTGCTCGGTAACCGGCTGCAGTCTTTGTTGCTCTCCCTACGCGGACGATTACGTGACGTTTGGATCTCGAACGCCTCGTTTCGACAGAAAGCATGGGCGGGTTGGTTCCATCCTCAGCGACCACATGATGGGAGCGGAATATGTGGAGCAGTCTGGCGACGCAGACATAATAGAATACGCCGACGAGTCGTCGGAGCCAGTCATGATGGACGACGATGCGATTTCGCTAGGATCGCCAAGTTCTGGTCGCTAAGGCAAACGGCGATGAGAAAAATACCAATCATAACCCGATACGTAAGTGAGGGACTTGTGGAGTCGTCCCTCGCTCACGCATCGGGTTGAGATGAGGCTATCTGAAGATTGCCGTGGGTGACAGGCAAGTATCACTCGAGAGATTCAAGATACTTTATGATTCTGTTGGTCAAGAGCCGAGTGTCTTTCCCAAATGCAGCTTGGAAGTCTGCAACTCTCTGAGCGGATCCGTAGTCTTGAAATGGCGGCAAATTGCCAACGCTTTGCAAGTAGGGTCCAAACTGCTGCGAATTGCGTTGCGAAAGATAAGCTGTCATGGCCCATGCAATCGTGTAGGCATTTTGGAAATCGGATTCAAAAGTCAGATCATTGTGGATGAGGCCGGCGACCAAGCGTTGGATCGATTCGGGACGCTTCGACAGGGCCTGCCAGGTTGCTTGCCTGGATGCAGGCCAAAGCGACTTACCCTCGCGCGATTGCAACCCGGAGAGCAAGGGGGATTCGAACATGGTTGCTAACCCTTCAATAAGCCATAAAGGGGTAGCGGCACTACGTTGATGCAATCCCATATTGAAGGCGAGTTGATGGGTGGCCTCGTGGCAAATGGTGGTCTGCGTTTCTTGGGTGGATGTATCCGCAGATTCATAAAGCAGAATGCGATTGCTATCCGAGAAATAATAGCCAACGCAGTGTTCAGGGATCTTTATTGTCACGGAATTGGCATAACGCAAGAATTCGCTGCGGGATCCAAACACGACTGCAACCAACGGGAACTCAATTTCCCGAGTTGGCAAGGCGTGGGTGATGCAATAGTGTTTGAACGCATGTTGAAGGCTCCGGAAGCGTTTCGACCACGCCTCCATATGCTCGGATCGGGCGACGATTAAATAAGGATGGTCGCTTTTCACTAAGTAATTCCGGCCGAATTCAGCACGAAGCTGTTGAGCCAGCTCGTTCCTTTCCATCGGATGGAATCGGTCGTTGAGGATGGTCTGTTGAACGATATCCGAGTTCTTGATCCGTTGTATGGCGCCATCGCTACGCAGCAGCATTGTTTGATCCGCGAAAAGCCCGATCGGAACGCCGAAGGCCGTATGGTCCAGCAATCGAACCGCCAAAATCGGCGGCCGACCGTTTCCCGTTCCTAATTTGGGTGTTGGGGTATTACGAGGTAAAGAGCTATCAATCGGGACAATCGGTTCTGTCCGACTGGGAACATTGTTATTGTTGTCTAACGAGGGAGTAGAGGAACCCATACTTACCAGGTGGCCGCTTTCCAATCGGCCGTCCGTCGTGTCGGCTATTTTCAAAGACGTCGGATCGGGCCGTTGTTGATTGTTACATCCAACGGCCAACGCAAAAAACGCAACGAAATACCAAGCTTTCGACGAGTTTGCGGGTTTCAGGTTTTGCGGGATTTGAACTTGCATACGCAAATTCTAGGCCCGAAATAGACTGACGGTCGAACTAATTAGGTTGTCCGTAGGGGCAAGACAATTGTTGCTGATTCGGCTGAAACTCTTTTGCCGATTTTGCCGATGCAGCACGTACTATCGCGATTTAGGCGGGAACGCTTGCATTCACGTTTGTTAGTCTAATTTAGCCCCCTTGATTCAGCGGGACTCACCCTATGAAAAATTCGGTTCGACTTTGCCTAGTTCTGCACAACCATCAGCCTGTCGGAAACTTCGATGGCGTGATCGAACAAGCCTATCAAGACAGCTATTTGCCTTTTCTCGAAGTCTTCGAGCCGTACGAACACCTGAAGCTGGCTCTGCACACGTCTGGCCCCCTTATGATGTGGCTGGCTGAACGACATCCCGAATACATTAACCGGCTTAAGGGGCTGGTTGCCGCTGGTAGAATTGAAATCGTAGGCGGTCCATTCTACGAACCGATCTTGACCATGATTCCTAGCAGGGATCGCATTGGTCAAATCACAAAATACACCCGCTGGCTGCAGACTCAATTCGATACGGCAGTCTCTGGAATGTGGATGCCAGAGCGTGTTTGGGAAAGCCAGCTGACGCGAGACTTGGTTCCCGCCGGAATGCAGTACACGATCCTTGACGATTTTCATTTTCGAGCGGCTGGCTGGGACGAATCGCAACTTACCAACTATTTCCTTACTGAGGACGATGGGCATGTGCTGCGGGTTTTTCCTGGCAGCGAGCGACTTCGCTATTTGCTCCCCTTTGCACCTGCGTCTGAAACCATCGAGTATTGTCGAAGCGTTGCAGACCGAGCACCGGGTTCAGTGCTTTTGTTTGGCGACGACGGCGAAAAGTTTGGCACGTGGCCGAACACCAAAGAACATGTCTATGAGCGAGGCTGGCTGCGTCAGTTTTTCGACCAGTTGACAGCCAACCGCGATTGGCTGTACACGTCCACTCCATCCGAGACGATTACGGAGACTCCTCCAGCAGGTTCTGTGTATTTGCCAGACTGCTCGTACCGCGAAATGACGGAATGGGCGTTGCCCGTTGAACGTCAGGGTTCCTACGATGCGATGGTGCATGATTTGGAGAGCGACTCCCGCTGGCCGCAGATCAAGACCTTCCTTCGAGGTGGATACTGGCGCAATTTTCGGATCAAGTACTCCGAAGCCAACGAAATGTATTGCCGAATGCTGGAAGTCAGTCGTCGATTGGAGTTTGCACGTCGCGGCAACGGAGACAAGTCGTTGCTGCCTCAAGCGGAGGATCACCTGTTTCGTGGACAGTGCAATTGCCCCTATTGGCACGGCGCATTCGGCGGAATCTATTTGCCGCATCTTCGCAATGCAACCTATAGCGAGTTGATCGCGGCCGACAACCTCATCGAGCGCTCCAATGGACGACACGGCGAGTGGGTTGACGTTACAACAGAAGACTACAACAAGGATTTGTTTCCTGAAATCCGATTGGCCAACGACCAACTCATCGGTTATATCGCCCCGGCCAAAGGCGGCATGCTCTACGAACTCGATATTCGCGGCATTGAACATAACTTGTTGGCAACCATGCAACGTCGACCAGAACAATACCACACCAAGGTTAAGCAAGGGAACAGTCAGGGGTCGAGCGAAACCGCCAGCATCCATGATCGAGTTGTGTTCAAACAACAAGGACTTGAAGATCTTCTTCAGTACGACAATTCTCCTCGTAAATCGTTGGTCGATCATTTTTATGACCACGGTACGACTGCGGAAGATGTCCAACGCGGTCGAGCGACCGAGCGAGGTGACTTCGTGGCGTTGCCATACGACGCCAAGCTGAGGCGAGGCTCGGGGAAAATCCAGGTTCAGTTGCGTCGAGAAGGGAACGCATGGGGCGTGCCTTTAACCATCACTAAAGGGATCACGCTATTTGCAGGGAGCCACGCTTTGGAGATCACCTATTTGATCGAAGGCTTACCGCCGGGCCGCCCGTTCGACTTCGGTGTGGAGTTTAATTTCGCGGGCCTGCCCTCTGGCGCAGACGATCGGTTCTTTTACAATGAACGCTGCGAAAGATTGGGACATCTTGGCACGGTGCTGAATATTGAATCGACCGACTATATCGGGATGATCGATCAATGGTTGGGAGCGAATGTGCAATGGACATCCAACCGTCCGACTGGGCTTTGGTGTTTCCCTGTCGCCACCGTCAGCCAGAGCGAAGGGGGCTTCGAACTGGTGCATCAATCGGTATGCATGATACCGCATTGGGTTGTGCAAGGAGACGCAAATGGTCGCTGGACGGCGTCGATGGATTTGATCGTAACTTGTGAACACGAACCCAATGCACGTTCGTCGAAGTTGTTGTTTGCAGGTAGCGAACGCTAGTTCGGTTTGTGGCTGAGCGAGGCCCTCGCTCAGTTGTTGAACCCCTCGAGCGAAGGGCCTCGCTCGTCCACAAGAGTCGCCTTTTGCTCCGCAAAAGTGCGTATGCGAGGCGCACTTTCGCGGATAGGCTGTGAAGGTATTCGATATTTGGATTTTCAGCGAAGCCCGCGAGTGATTTTTTTGTTTTTCGGGCTAGCTTCTGGTCTGGATTGGTTGGGCCAAGCCTAGTTTTCGATCATTGGGTGC
>JANMLD010000021.1:0-4550 GCA_031372345.1 Pirellula sp. | reverse complement strand
CAACAACGAAAGTATCTGAACAAACCAATTCGTTCAGTTGCAATTTTTAGACTCGCTGCGATGGGCAACTATCGCAGCGAGTCTTTTGACTGACTGCCAAGTCGGATTACATGTGTCGTGAGTTCGAATCTCATCAGCGTCTGCAAGGATGTTGTAGCTCAATGGTAGAGCAATGTCTGATTTTCACTTCGTCAGTCAATTTCAGTGAACTTCTCGCATCCAAGCGGGTCCTTAAACGCAATCAAGAAACAAATGAATGAACAAGGGGAAGCGAATCAAGCGTAGTGCTTCATTCTGCTTTGCGATTCTCGTTCGACTGCCAGTTGGGATTACATCTTTAGGGAAGATGGCGAAAGCCTTTCTCAACAACCCTTCGTCGAACAGTTTTTAGTTTAGGAGATCACTCCAATGGTTAACAAATCTCTATTCGCAAGCATGCTTGGCCGCCTTCCGAAGGCAAACGCAGTCAACGAAGCGGGTGGCCGCGCGTACAAGCTCGAGCCGAAGCACGCCCTGGCTCAAGTTGCCGCTACGGGTACGTTCGGTAGTGCGTTCTACAGCACGGCTGAGACGCAACTGGACGAAGTGCTGAAGTTGATCGACGAGGTCGACGACAACCAGTACTTGGCGAAGCTGGCGCTGTACGCTCGTGAGAAGGCGTTCATGAAGGACATGCCAGCTGCATTGCTGGTAGCGCTGTCTGTTCGTGATACAGAACTGATGCACCGAGTGTTCGATCGCGTGGTCGACAACGGTCGCGTTCTGCGCACTGTGTTCCAGATGATTCGGTCAGGCCAGTTCAAGAACAAGGCTGGTAAGGGCCGCGTTGGTTTGTCGAGCTCACTGCAGCGAGCATTCCAGCGATGGCTGAACACAGCCTCGGTCGGAAAGCTACTGAGCGCGTCGATCGGTAACAATCCGAGCTTGCGGGACATCCTACGAATGGCTCGACCGACACCGAAGGATAACGCTCGCCGAGCGATGTTCGGTTGGTTGACTGATAAGGCAGTCGAGAAGTGGGCACCGGCAACGGAAGCCGACTTGCCGGTTGAAGTTCAGTCGCTGATCGCGTACCGCAGCTCGGAAAGCGAAGAAGCACAAGCCTTGATCGCTGGTGGACTCGATAACGTCCGATGGGACTTGTTGTCCGATGCTGCCAAGGGACCGACGGTTTGGGCTTCACTGGCTCGCAAGATGGGTCCGCAGGCGCTGCGTATGAACTTGAACACTTTGCTGCGACACGATGTGTTGGCAACAAGTGCGATGGTTGATTACGTGGCTGACCGGATCGCTGACGAGTCGGAGATCCGACGATCGAAGCAGTTCCCGTACCAGTATTTTGCTGCGTACTTGAACGCGGATGAAAATGTTCCGCAGAAGATTAAGACTGCACTGCATAAGGCAGCCGAGATCGCTTGTGGAAACGTACCGGAGTTGCCGGGACCGGTTGTTATTGGCTTGGACACGTCTGGATCGATGAGCAGCGCGGTAACGGGACATCGTGGACGAGGTGCAACTTCGAAGATGCGATGCATCGACGTGGCAGCACTGTTCGCCGCAGCGATCCTTCGACGCAACCCGGACAGCGTTGTAATTCCGTTCGATACGTCGGCTTACGATGCCAAGATGGATCCAAACGATTCGATCTTGAGCATTGCTGAACGGCTGGCGAAGTACGGTGGTGGTGGAACAGATTGTTCGCTGCCATTGGTAGCTGCAAACCAGAAGCATGCGAAGCGCAAGTTCGCCGGCATTGTTCTCGTTAGCGATAACGAGAGCTGGGTCGGAACAGGACGGCACGGTTCGACCGGTGTGATGACGGCTTGGGAAGCCTTCGTTGCCAACCAGCGAAAGCTGGCAGGTAAGGAAGCCAACCCGAAGCTAGTTTGCATCGATCTGCAGCCGTACCAGACGGTTCAGGCTTGCGAACGAGCTGACATTATGAACATCGGTGGCTTTAGTGACTCCGTGTTCAACGTGATCAGTGCGTTCCTCGCCGACAACAACCAGCGATTCGTCGCTGAAGTCGAAGCTATCGAACTGTAAACGCGGTTTTGGACTCCGGTCCAACTGCGGCATACTTATACTCAACACCCGCGGGTCGAATTTCCGGCTCGCGGGTGTTGTTATTTGATACTCAGAAGCTAAGCAGGGAATCAGTCAATGGAAGAATCACAGGTTCCAAATATAAAGCAGGTCATCGTCATTCGACACGACCTGAAGATGCGCAGAGGAAAACAGATCGCTCAAGGGGCTCATGCGTCCATGTCGTTTCTCACACGTCGGCTGCAGAGTTCCAAATCGATGAGTTTGAATGATTTCTCGCTCAATGCACAAGCTTGGATCACTGGGGCCTTTGCGAAAGTCTGCGTTCGCTGCAACAGCGAAGAGGAGCTGATTGCCATTCACGACAAGGCCATCGAATTGGGGCTTGAGGTCCATTTGATCACAGACAGCGGCCGAACCGAATTTCACGGACAGCCAACTCGTACTTGTTTGGCAATCGGACCCGATGAGGCATCCAAGATAGATCAGGTCACAGGCCACCTTGAGTTGCTATAGAAATACGGGCACCGCCCGCTACACCATGGCCATCTGGACGTACCCGACTGCCATATTGTCGGCATACAACGGTTGTATCGGCTGGGTAGGGGCTCAACGTCCGATAAGCTGCGCTACGTGCGGTTAGATTGCCGGTTATGGCGATTGTAGTTAAAGAGCGCGAGGTTTGTTCAGCAAGTTACTCGGGGGTAATTCATGGTGGAGTTTTTTGAGCTGGTTCTTTGTTGCGTCGCTGCAATATTGACCTTCCCCAAGAATCGCGGGTGGTCACGCAAGAGCAAGCTACCTTTGATCTTTCGAAACTCCTGAACACAACACTTGGTTTTTGCGAGGTGATGTCTACAGGATTCTATGCGGTTGGCGAAAACGGATCGTGAAAGACAGTATGATAGGACCCACTTGGTCGGATCGTAGTAGATTTGGCATGTAAGACCATTCAGACCGGAGATTTGGAGCATCGACTCCTATCAACAATGACAAACAGCGTCGACGCCGCGACAAGAGTAAGCTTGGATTATCTGTCAGTATTGGAGAGACGACTTCGCATTACTCGAACATCCAACGGAGATCCAGTCTTTGTTCCCGATCGTGTGTCTCCCGCGTCTGTATCTGCGCTGCGAACAGAACTTCATGACCTTCTCACGGGATCGAATTGCGATTCCTGCATTGAAGCCACACGCAAGTTCGGAGAAGACCGTGTGCAGACTGTTGGGTTCGGGATTACCGAAAACTTCGACTTGCTTGTAAAATTGGGTTTTCTTTACGGTCAGCGCCTCGTACTTTGGGATCTTATTGGAACGCGCTTACTTGCGAAGAAACAGGTCGCAAGTGATGACATTCTTGCTGTTGGTGAAATCGCATGTCAACTTTTACTATTGCGATCAGTCGTCGAAGACGGTGGTGCCGTGATTCTTCCACCGCCACCAATGTGGTCGGAGTTTTCTTGTCTGGTGGCTGACGAACTTCGGACTAATTCGAAAACTACTCCGTCGGATTACGGCCTATGTATGGCATTAAGCACTGTAGAAGACGGGCTTCTGCTGCATCCTTACACGATCCTGGACGGAGCGAGTAAACCCTTAGTGCACGACGCTCTCACTCATCAAGGTGAGGAATTTTACTCAACCGAAAATCAGGCATTTCATTACTCGTTGGCTGAGATGCTGTCAGATCAGCGTCTTGTCTTCCTTCAGAATATCAGCTCGAAAGAGTTTTTCCGAATAACGCGACGATTTCCAGAGCTTCAACACGACATTGCCGTGGCGTTTTCTCAGTCCAGGACGGGATTATCGAAAGTTCAAGTCAGCATCGAGGATAAAAAGCGAATCGACAGAATCGTATCCTCTCTTAATCAACGCAATGGAGTTCAAGGAAAGTATTTTGTCGACGTCCTAGAGTCTACGGCTGCGTGGTCTTCGGCTTCGCTTGTGGCATTAGCGTCGGGGCGATTCAATGAGGCCGGATGGCTCTTCGGTGCGACTATCATGGACCTCTCTCTTAAGTTAGCGAATAGCCTAAGGAAATGGTATGCGATGCCAAATCGGCCCGTGATAATTCAGGCTTTTTGCCATCTCGAAAAACTTGCCGCCGAGGAACTTGAGACGCAGTTTCTTTCTCCGCTACCCTTGAAACCAAATAGTTCTGAACAAAGTACAGGAAAGTTATTGCGGGAGTTTACAGAGCCTCACTGGGTCGAGGAAAGGCATGAGTACTTGAATACGCTACCTCTGAAAAAGGCGCAGAGAGTCTTAGAAATACTTGATGATGACCAAATACATTGCAATGTGAATGTGCGACGCTTTCAACAGGCTTACATCGGGGATTATCTAGCTGACGTCTGGACCATCTGTTCGGCGACAACTAGATATCCGCATTAGCGACAACTAAATTTCCCGACCAGATTTTGGTCGATTTCTACTCGGGAGGAAGCTGCGCCAGAGTTTCCGACGTAGTCGTTGCTTGTTGTCTTGCCTGGGCTTCCTCCAATC
>JANMLD010000011.1:0-2716 GCA_031372345.1 Pirellula sp. | reverse complement strand
CGATAAAGATGGTGATGCGAAATTGATCAGCGATTGCCGCTGCCTCTGGCCCGCTTTGTCGACAGTCCCTCGCCTGTTCTACGTTAGCGGGGATGGACAAGAGGTGATGCCCGACTTGAAGAAGGGTGCGAGCAAGCATACCAAGCTTCCCTGTCCATTGATTGTAGGTGTCGCAAATGGACAATGCATCGAAGGGTCGAAAAGCGTTCGGTTCGATGTCGTCAATACGGTGTCGAATCCCAGCGAAGGATTGATTGTGGTCGCGGGCGGAACGCCGACACAGTCTTTCGAAATCGTGCAACTGGATGCGATGAGACTTGCAAAAGTTGATTTTTACCTGGACGCTACGAACCCAGTTCAGCAGGTCGTGGCTAAGCTCCTCGACTCGCAAAGCAATCCAGTCTCCCTTCCGTTGATCTTCAACGCACAGCTTAGCGTTGCTAGTCAGGTAGCTTACCAGCCAGGCAGTTGCGATGGCTTGTCTGGGAGAGTGACCGTGCAGGATGCAATCGATCGGCTTGCAGAACAGATCAGTATCTACAAAGTGAGCGGCGATGCACAAACTACGTCAAGTGGGAAAGCGTTGCCGGAGCAAATCGTCGTGTTGGTTGCGAACCAATGTGGCCCAGTGCCAGGCGTCCCGGTGACCTTTAAAGTCCAATCAGGAGGCGGCTCCGCGAAACCGACAGAACCCATAGTCACCGATGCCAATGGTCGTGCGGCTTGCGACTGGATCCTTGGCGGATCGTCGGCTACGCAGGAATTGCAGGCGACGATTACAGAAAAAGTTGGTTTATCGGTGGCACCAGTGGAAGTCCGTTTCACGGCTCGCGTATTCAGTGGCGATTCGGTTCAGCCTGGAGTACGTATTAAAGGGGTTTTTCGAAAGCTCGGTCCATTAAAATTGGGATCGTCAATTCCGATCAGCGAAATGGAACCCGGTCTGCGCATCGAATGCGATCTTGATATAGATAAAGCAACGGTGGACGACCCAAATCTGAAACGTGGAGAACCGACTTGCTTTGTGACGGTTGAAGTTCCGTTCCCGATGACTCCTGAGCAAATCCGACTTTGGGGTGACACGGGACTTGTTGGTTATACACCTATCGTATTGGCGGCTGACGTCGTTGTGAACGGAGCTCAAATCACATGGACCCCTTCCCCATTCGCAGTAGGCGGTCTAACGAAGGTAATAAACGGACTGAATCAGTTCCAAGGTCGCTTAGGAGATCGAATACTTGCGAGGCTCACGTTAAAAGGCAATTTCATTTGGGCGGCTAGCGGAGGTCGAGAAAACAAACTCTATCTTGATGGGGAGACGTTCCGATTCGACCCTACGGATGAGTCCGGCACTGCCTTGGGCAAAGCCTTCGGCGTACGCTTGCCAAGTGGAGATAGCCGTCGCGGAGGTGATTTCGAAATGTGGTTCTGGTTGATCAAAGGCTAGGGAGCGGCCAACTTTGGAGTGCTCCGATTCATCGGAGCTTTGGATTGGAGTGATGGAGTGATGGATTGATGGAGTGTGTCTGTTTCAGGGTGATGTCGAGGCTGGCGCTGAATCCATCGAGTTGCTCTCCGAAACGGCTATCCCCCAGCGATCGAGCAGCGTGCCTCGTTGTTCTTCGACCGAAGCGAGTCTTGTGTTGTAATCCGCCAATGCTAGGGCAGCATTCACCAGCGCGTCCACTTGCGACTGAATCGCGGACTGATAGTCCAATAACGATACCAGCAATGCTTCGGAACCAGACTCAGCCGGTGGACTTTCGTAACGAAGCTTGGCCAATTTGACCCATTGTTGCGATTCCGCTAGCTGACGCAACGCACTTTCAAACGTAGCAAAGGAAAGCTGCAATGTGTTCAACGATTCTGCAATATTGAAGCCAACCTGGCGCTCGAAGGCGTCAAGCAGTTCTCGAACGCGAAGGGCCTCGAGTTCCGTTTGGCGGTATTTCGATTTGGCCGCTCTGTTGCCCACCTGACGAGCGTAAACCAACCCTACGCTCACATCCACGAATTCAAATTTCGACATGTCTCGGAGCGAACTCCCCAAGTCGTTATCCAGCCCGCTTGACCGAACGCTGGAACGCAAATCCAATTGCGGTTGCAGTTGATTGCGAGCCACTTGGACCTGATTCTGCCTAACGGCGATTTCATAACGCTGACGGAGCAGAACTGGATTGCGTTGTAGGGCTACAGCGGTGACGGCATTCAAGTCATAATCGGGCTTGCGACGCTCTGGCACGTCGGATGGCTCAAGCATCGTAGTTGGGTCAATTTCCATGCCGGTTAGTTGACCGATTTGAAGACTGAAGCGTTGGATTTCTTTTTCCGCTTTTAACTTCTGCTGAAAGAGGTCCTCCAATTTAAACCTAGCTCGGGCAACATCGGTATAGATGACCCTTCCTGCCTCGAACCGATTCCGCTCGACTTCCACAATCGCGTTCGAAAATGCGATTGCGTCTGCGATGGCTTTGCGGCGAACGTGATTCGCGTGAAGCAGCCAGTAGGCTTGCTCAATACTGCGGAGCTGCTGTTGTAGTTTCGATTCGACTTCAAACCGGCTTTGCTCCAATCGGTTTTCCGCGATGCGAATGGTAGCCAAGTTCGTCGGGCGACCTGCACCTCGAAGCAGGGGTTGAGTTGCTTGCATGACCAGATCTGACGAGTGGATCGGATTGAAGCCGCCGGAATTGCCTGCTGGAAAAAACAAATACGC
>JANMLD010000489.1:0-12689 GCA_031372345.1 Pirellula sp. | reverse complement strand
CATCCCAGGGTGAGCCACGCCAACCTGTGCGACCGGTCGACGTGCCAGAGCCAAGGCAAAAAGCATAATTCGAGGGAGCGAAGTCCCCAGCGATCGCATAGGCATTGCTGCATACCGACTCCGCTTTGTCGCTTGGGCACACAAATGTTGGCACCTTAGTGACAACAGCTACGGGAGCCTGAATCCCGTAGGGAGGAGTAAGCTGATACATCGTTTTCGATAGGTCGATCACATTGTAAACGTTGGTCTGCTCAAGGTAGGGAGTCAGCAATGCCAGGGTTCCCCAAAGATCGAAGTAACCAGGCGCTCCGCCTATTTGCTGCCCTCGATACGACGGGGGTAAAGACCTTAATGCAGATTCATGATTGTGCGCGGCCAGCATAAGCTGCCGAACATTGTTTTGACACTGCATTCGTCTAGCTGCTTCTCTCGCCGCTTGAACAGCTGGCAACAAAAGCCCCACCAGTATACCTATAATCGCAATGACCACCAACAATTCAACCAACGTAAACGCAGCTCTCGAAAATGCACCGCTTGACTTCATTTTGTTTCGACCTGCCTTAGAACTGGAGCTATCTTGAAAGAACACGCCAAACACACACTCGTACGAACGTAAGAGTGTCTGAGCGTCAAATCCCATTGTCAAGTCACGCGTAGCGGATTTTGGTGGTTTTAGCTTAGATTCTTTGTTTGGGGCGTTAGGCCTGCTTGAAGCTGATGTTTAACCGTTCGAGGCCTCAAGCCTCGAACGCCCTCAGCAGGGAAATGGCTGGGCGTAGTGGGGCATTCTGTTGGATCCCCCCCAACATCCCTTTTGGAGATTGTGTTTTGCTGTCGCTCGTCGATAATGGTGCAGGCGAGGTGAAGGTAGTGCTACGATGCAATTGATTGCTGCTAAGCCGAAGAAAATGGAATGAATGCGCATATGGTTGACCCAGACGAAAAGAAATCCGAGTTAGAAAACGCCGAACTCTGTGCCGTCTACTTAAAGGCACTTGCAGATCCCGTGCGTTTGCAGGTTGTCCGTGCGCTTCGAGCGGGTAAATTAAGCGTCACCGACATTGCATTGCTGCTTGAGATTGATTTGACCAATGCGTCCCATCATTTGAGAGTGCTGTTTCACGCAGGGCTTGTCACTACCACTCGCGACGGCAAGTACATTTACTACCAATTGAATGGGGACTTCCTATCAAGTCGTACACCGAAGAAATCACTCGATTTCGGCTGCTGCCAACTGGATTTGCGAAACTAATGTGAAATTCAAAACCACTTACGAGAAATCATCAATGAAGATCCTCATTCAGAAACTTGCATTCTTTGCGTTCATTGCAGTAGGAACAATTGCCGAAGCCGAAATCGCCATTATTTCGTGCAGCGACGCAAATCGGATGATCGAGAACCCCAACGCCGCCGAGCGTCCGATTGTGATTGATACTCGGGGCGGATACAAAGACTACTTCCGCGGTCATCTTCCAACCGCCCATCACTTGAATTTCGATACGCTTCGCGGGACCGATCTGGGAGTTCCAGTTCAGTACCTTCCCGATGACCTGACCGCAATTTTGCTTGCTCGCGCCGGAATTGATCGAAACCGCACACATATTTTGTACGCCACCGGAGACAAACTTCCCAACGATGAGATTCTAAGCACTTGTATGGTGGCCTACGTTCTTGAAAAATTTGGTGTGCAAGACATTCGGGTCGTTGACGGTGGTCTTGCAGAATGGCAAAAGCGCAAGTTGCCTACAACGCAGGAGTACTTCGGCAATCCGCCAGGCAAGATGCTGGAGGTTGCAAAGAAGAACATCGGAATTGATGTGAATGAGCTCCTTTCAAAAAAGGATAAACCCAATGTAATCCTCGTCGATGCGCGACCCTACAACGAGTACATCGGTGAAGACGATGTTTGGCTTCGGAAAGGTCACATTCCAGGTGCCATTAGTTTTCACTGGGCTCGACTGATGGAGAAGGACAACACACACAAGTTCATTGCGAAAGACAAAGCAATGGCTGAACTGAGCAGTGCAGGGTTGACGAAAGAAAAGGAAATCCTTGTCTACTGCGGAACGTCGCGAGAGGGCAGTCTGCTTCGATTCTACTTGGCACACGTTGCAGGGTACCCGAATGTTCGACTCTACGAAGGTTCATGGAAAGAGTATGCGTCTCTAAAAAAGTATCCTGCCGAGACCAAAGAGAACAAAGCTAAGTAGGCTTCGCGTGTCACTAACCTTCTTGATCGTTTCAGTTGGCTTTGTTGCGTTTACCAATGGGGCCAACGCAAACTTCAAGGGAGTCGCGTCACTGTACGGAAGTGGAACGACAACTTTGAAAACAGCATTGTGGTGGGGAACCCTGACGACATTCGCTGGCTCGATGGCTGCATTGTTTCTCGCCGAGGGGTTACTCAAGAAGTTCAGTGGTAAAGGACTGGTCAGCGACGAGCTACTGCAGTCTCCCAGCTTCACATCGGCAGTTGCAGCAGGCGCTGCCCTCACCAGTTTTCTGGCTACTCGCTTCGGTTTTCCGGTTTCCACGACCCATGCCCTCGTTGGTGCATTGGTTGGGGCCGGTCTTGCTGGGGCCGGTCTTTCGGGGGCGGAGGATCAAGTTCATTTGAATGCTCTAGGAAAGAACTTTTTCTATCCACTCTTTTTTAGTCCGCTCGTCGCGATACTTCTTGGCGCAATCGTCTACTGGATACTTCGACCCTTGGGCTTGGCACCAGATCAGCGAAATCGACTCTTAGACGTCGCCCACTTTGCTTCAGCAGGTGCAGCGAGCTTTGCCCGTGGACTGAACGACACTCCCAAGATGGCTGCTCTGCTTTTGATAATACCGAGTTTTTCGACCCGATATGCAATACTGATGATCGGGATCATGATCGCCCTTGGCGCGATGATCGATGCGAAGAAAGTGGCAGAGACGTTAGGAAAAAAGGTGACAGGGATGACGCCTGGACAGGGCTTTGCAGCCAACCTCGTTACCGCAATCCTCGTAACGACAGCCAGTTTTCACAGCATGCCGGTGAGTACAACCCACGTGAGCGTAGGTTCGCTATTTGGGATGGGAGCAAGTACCAAGCAAGCCAAAGGGAGAAAAGTTCTGGAGATCATGTTGGCTTGGATCACGACTGTCCCGTGCGGAGCGTTGATTGCGGCTATTGCCTATTTCGCTCTGCGTTGGATCGGCTTGAGTTGATTACCTACTTACTTTTTCCATTTCATGTCTTGTAGCTTGCGACGTGCGTTTGCCATTACCGCCAAGAAATTGCGACCTATGTCGTCGCGTCTCTCCGCGTACTTGCTCTTTTCGAAAGCTCCCTCGTCGTATAGTTTCGGATCAATAAACGTCATGGAGATTCGCAACGAAGCACCGGGAACTGTCGGACATTCTTGGTCGGCTTCCGAGCAAACCATGATTGCAGAAAAATCTGATTGGGGATTTGTCTTTACGTTGTATCGCTTCGAGAACTCAACCGCTTCAAGACCTTTTCCCCACTTTACAAGATAAATCAGATTGGGGGTTTTGGAATCACCACGCTCCGCTTCATCTCCCGTCGGCTCAATCTGAAAACCGATTTCCTTCAATGTCGCAATGGTACGCTTGTTGAAAGCCGATGGAATCGTACCGCCGGAGTGAAAACGGATATTGTCAAAACCGTAGTAGGCAGCGGCCAAATTCCCCATACTAGCACCGAGAATACTTCGGCGAGAATTCCCAGTGCAAGTTATCAGCACATGCAACGTGCTATCAGGCGTCCAGTTCTTGGCAATCCAATCCGAAAGTTGATTTATTGATTGGAGGTGCTCAGACTCAATCATGTCAAACGATGTTGTTAATAGTGCCGCATGACGACAAATCTCAGGAGTCAAGCGTTGACGCGACGGTGGCGTCGCCATTTCTAGTGCGGTCGAAATCTCTTCTTCCGTAAGGCGATTGTCTTCACCGGCGAACTTTTGAAACACTTCGCTATCAATCAGTCCATCGACTTCATCCAGGGTCAATTCCCGATCGGCTGAAATTGATTTCGCCAATGTACCCTTTATTTGTCGATCTCGATTTGCGGACGAACAATCGCTTTGTCCAAACTCGTGCAGGAACCAAAGTGCCTTAGCGAATACTCCAACATCTTCATGGTCAGAACTGGTTTGAAATCCAAAAAGCAACAGGATGAGGGTAGGTACCATTTAGTTCTCACTCGCCGACAGAAGGCTAACCGAACAACGTAAACTATCAGTTTAATTCAATTTCCTGGTTTCTTATTTCCTTCAGGTAGCCAGCAAGTCAGAATCCGCCAAAACTGAATTCCCCAAACTCGAAGCTCTGGACAAACGAAATAATTAAAAAACATCGCCGTCGGCGGGAAGGCATTCTTTCATTCTGCTTGCTGATCACTCCGATAGTTATTAGATTGTGAGAACGTTCGATTTGCAACTCTCGCACCGCTGAAAGTGCGAATTCCTTTGCTCCGTCCACTTTCGAGCGATCATCCCAACTTAAGTCGGAGAACATGCCTAAATGAACTTGCTTAACAGAAGAACCGTTCTCAGAGGAATCGCCGCCCTTCCGCTAGCTTCCCTTAGCATCACTGCATTGGCAATTGAGCCATATGGTCCCATGAATGCGGAAATAACTCTGGTTGTTACAGATCCCCTTGCACTGCCGCTGGCATGCAGTTGCGTGCAAGGTTTCGCACAGCGAAAGTACGAAAAACTGGCAGATTTCCTACAATCTAAACTCGGAAAGTCGGTTCGTGTTGTGTGGAGTGAATCGATTGAGAAGGCAAAAAAGGACCATGGGCTCGGCAACAAAACGATCTTTATTGGAAAAGATTCGGTCGTTCGATTCGATTCCAAAAAGCTAAAGATGGAATTAGCACCTCTTGCTCAGTTAACTGACCTACAGGGGAGTGTGAATCAAAAAGGTGTGTTTGTTGTTCGGCGTGAAAATGAGGCAGCAAGTTTACTCGATTTGGAAGGCTATCGGGTGCTCTGGGGTCCCGAAAAGTGTAGCGAAAAATTTGCTTCGCCAAAGTCGACGCTCAAGGAACTTGAAATTGAAACCGTGGGCGAGGAAGTATGCGAAACCTGCTCGATAACTGCTCGCAAACTAATAGACGACTCGAATGCAACCAAAGTCGTCGGCGTTATCAGTAGTTATGCAGAACGATTGCTGACCGGATGTGGCACAATCGAAAAGGGATCACTCAGGATCGTCGGAGAGAGCGATGAAGTTCCGTTCATAAGCGCATTTGCATCCGAGCAATTCACAACCAATGAGAAGCAATCCATCTTGGAATGCCTAGTGGCGGTACGCACTTCAAAGGAACTTTTGGCGTCAATCGAAAGCAAGGATGGCTTCGTCCCGTACTCTGAACGAATACAAAAGTGGTCACGATGATGGACATCAGTCGGCGGAGCGACTGATCTACGGCGTTTTGACAATTCTGAATCCCAATTCGTGTTTATGGAATAAGCAACGACTGAGGAGATCCTAGCCTACAATGATGGCATGAATCGATTTGAAGCAAGTGCGGAGTGGCGGTGAAAACAAAACCAAAATTGGACTCATCCATATGGAATCGCAAATTGTCCTGCAATGCAGCCACCGCGTACGTGCATTGGCATGCCTAGTTGTTCTCAGTACCGTCACTGGAATGTCGCAAGGTCAGAACGCCAACTTGGTTCAAACGAAAAATGAGGACGCCGAAGTCTTTACGTGGTTTGATAAACTTGGCTATCTCGACTACTCAAAACTACCCCTCGTTAAAGTCACAACCGAATCGTGGTTCCAGATTGGCAATGAACCGCCGGAAAACAGTACGATTTATGCATTTCTGTTGAATGAGTCGGAAACACAATTCACGGTTTACACGATGGGGCTTGAAGTACGGCTTTTCACGTTCACACGACAAGAAGCACAATCGTTTAACGTTGGGAAATTCGAACGGGTGAACCTAGCAGAGTATTCCAAATCATTTTTGCGTGAGCATGCCGAACGCGCTGCTGCGAAAGAACGCGACTCTTGGCGGCGCTTTGGAAATCAATTGAACGAAGGTAGCGAGGTTGTTGTTTTGGCGAGGGCCTGCGCCGCCCAGAATGAAGCAGGACTATCGCGCGAGTTGATGGTCGCGGCAATAGAACTCTTGGAAAAAGACCGCAATTGGAACGCGAAAGCAATTGGTTTTCAGGACGCTTTTTCGGAGGATCTGGCCAACATGACGATGTGGCGGATCATTGTTGATTTTGGCAATATCGAAGTTTCTCGAGCCGAACTCTTAACTCGACTCAAGAAGTTCCTCAAAAACTACTCCAAGTCAGAACACTACGAGCGTGCCAAGGAAACCGCCGAAATGCTTTTGGAAATACAAGCTGAAGAGGAACTGCATGAACCCGCTAAAGACTTTGACAAGCTGACCGTGGAACAAAAAGTTGCCGAGCTGATCTTTCAATTGAGAGACCAGAATGGTCACCAATGGAGCCAACCAGGCAGTTGCGACATTTTTTCGTTGGACTTCATGACACAATGGGGCATGGAGATCGATAACTATGAGAAGAATAAACTTAGTCTCAGCCCAGCGGGAAAGCTTGTCGAAATTGGTTTTGACGCAGTACCGCAACTTATCAAGTCGCTCGACGACCAGCGTCTAACACGGTCCGTTGGCTATCATCGCGATTTCTATTTCTCCCACCACGTCTTGCGTGTCGGAGATTGTGCAAAGCAGATCCTTAGTCGAATTGCCAACCGTGGTTTCTATGAAGGCAAAGAAAAAGTTGAGACATGGTGGAACGAAGTCCAAAAGAAAGGCGAAAAGCAGGTCCTGATAGAAGCGACCATGCGCGGTGATCGGTATGCTCGAGACCAGGCACGCAGGCTTGTCGAAAAGTACCCGGAGGATGCGTTGGACGCGATCGTCCAGGGCGCGCGAAGCTCTAATGCCTCATGGATTCGCAATGGCATGATCGAATTGGCTGCTTCGCTCGGTGAACCTGCAAGGACGTTTCTAATGGCTGAATTGGACAACGCTCCTGACTTGAGTAGTCGTCTAACAGCAGCTCGGCAAATCGCTAAACAAAACCCACAAATGGCCATCGATGCCATGGTTCGTGAATGGAAGCAAGCCAGTATCGAGGCCGCACGGACCGAGTCAAGGACAGATTCAATGTCGGAGGGTGTCGAAGAGCTGATTCGGTTCTTGGCGTCAAGGAACTCGGCAGATTGCATAACGGTGTTGCACGAACACTACGCTGCACACTCCATCGCAGTGCGTTTCGAAATAGTAACCGCGTTCGGCTTTTCGACGGGAATGATTTCCTCGTCATCGACCGGATACGGAGGAGGGACATTGAATATTGGTGACAATCGCCAGCCAATAGAGGATTCGGTCAAAAAGGAAGTGGAGTCATTGCTGGTTGATGCGCTGAGTGACACGGACCAGCGTGAAGGTCTTTCTGGCACCTGGGATGAATACAGCTTTATTGATCCTAGGATTTGCGATGTGGCTGGTCATGTATTGATGGGACGATTCCCTGAAAAGTACGCTTTCGATCCGAAAGGAACGCCAGATGTTCTCGAGGTCCAACGCATTCACGCCATTAACCAATGGCGAGCAGAGAGGGGCATCGAATTGCTGGCCGAATCCCAGCCGCGCAAAATAGTTGGGGCATTGCCCGCAGTCCTTGAGGCGATAGAATCGAGGCCGCTAGAATCGAATGGACTTGGCGAATTACGGGAACTCGCACGGCAACTATCGCTAACCGTCACTACGATCACGTTTGCGAAAGACTCAATGCCATTTACGGGTGACTTGCAGCAACAGCTCGCGTCATTCGAAGCACGTCAGCTGACTGAGTCCAAAATCGTGGAACTTCTAATTTCAGTTGCGCATCAACTTCCAGACGGTGCGTCCGGAATCAAATTCAAAGCCAATCGAAACAATGCTCTTACGGGCGTGGAACTGACGGTTGCCCTGACGAAAGTATGGCCACCCAGAAATGGCACCCAACAAATGTGGCATACAAGGCAAATTGTGTCGAGCAACAATAGAAACTTGGCCAATTCGAACGGTAGTTGGAGTCTCGACTTTGCCAAGGAACGAGACGCCTATTCCGATTTTTCGAAATCAGTCCGCGAGGTGTTATCATCAGCAGCCGATAAGCCGCTTGAAATCCAATTCTCGCTGATCAGGGACAAGTAGCCACATCGTGGGCGACGTCGCTCCGCGACTCGCGGTCAGCGATCTATCCGACCCAATGCCCGCTCCTACTAAAAAACTACCCTTGCAACGACTCGGTTGACTATTCTGAATTTCAAATCGTTTTTGAGGAATGAGCTAGGATTGTGGAAAATCCAATAGGGTTCCAGCATGGCGGACATCAGTCGGCGGAGCGACTGATCTACGATAAACATCAGTCGGCGGAGCGACTGATCTACGGCGACTCTAGAAGCATGGCTTATACAGGCGGTCTACACTACCTTCGATAGGTTCTGCAGGTTGACATTCACCCTGCACGCACGATAGTATGAACTACTCTCCAAAAACCTCTAAGTAGGCGACTTCCCACCCCCTGTCCATGCAAAGCCCTTTTGCGATTAAATTCCTATGATTGCACGCAAATTCGGAAGTCTTGTGATTTGTCTGCTTGTAGGAGCACTCTCGCTAACGCCAGTCTTCTCGGCTGCTAGGGATGATGATATTGCTACTCCTGAAGTGGCCAACCAAACGCGATTCTTTGAATCGAAGGTGCGACCGCTTTTGGTAGAGAGCTGCATCCGATGCCATGGCGATGAAAAACAAGAGGGTGGACTGCGGCTTGATAGCCAAGCTGCGTTTGTGAAAGGCGGAGAAAGCGGTCCCGTTGTCGATTCGGCAGCGGTCGGCGATAGCTTGATCCTGTCGGCCATCCACTACAAAGATCTAGAGATGCCACCCTCGGGTAAGTTGTCCTATGAGAAAATCCAAGTGATCGAGCAGTGGATTAACGAGGGGAGCTACTGGCCACCCAAAACCGAGGCGATGACGTCTAAAAGGAGTGGCGACAAAGGTTTCGACGACGATGACCGCGCCTATTGGTTCTTTCAGCCCCGAGCAGCAATAGAGCGGAACTCAGAAGAGTCGGTCAGCCAGCGATTGGATTCATTTATCGAGCAGGCGCTTGCATCCAAACAACTTGCGTTCGCGGAATCGGCCGAATCGCTGGCTTTAGTTCGCCGTGTGTATCTGGATTTGGTGGGTGTTACTCCAACGCCAACCGAAGTGGCGGAGTGCTTCGCCGAGCCAATCGAATCGGCTTACCCGAAACTGGTCGATCGTTTGCTTGCCGATCCGAGATACGGCGAGCGTTGGGGGCGATTCTGGTTGGATCTCGTTCGGTTCGCCGAATCCGATGGTTACAAACAAGATGACTTCCGACCGACAGCCTATCGGTATCGCGACTACGTCGTACGAGCCTTCAACGACGACAAACCTTATGGCGACTTCGTTCGCGAGCAGTTGGCAGGCGATGAAATCGATCCGAACTCACTCGAGTGCCGCGACGCAAGTGGCTATTTGCGGCTCTGGATCTACGAATACAACCAACGCGATGTCACCGGTCAGTGGACCGCCATTCTTAACGATCTCACGGATGTCACGGGTGAAGCCTTCATGGGCTTAGGCTACGGTTGTGCCCGATGCCACGATCATAAATTTGATCCGTTGCTGCAAAAAGATTACTTTCGCCTTCAGGCGTACTTCTCTGGTTTGATCCCGCGGGAAGACTTGCCCGCCGCCACCCACGAAGAGGTCGCTCAGTATCGTTCCGACGTGGAGGTATGGCGGGAAACGGCTCAGCCGTTCCTGGATACGATCGAAGCCATTGAAGCTCCCTTGCGAGAAAAAACCATTCGAAAGGCAGTCGACAAATTTCCGCCTGAAGTGCGACCGGCGCTCTTAAAGTCCGCCGAGGAACGAACGACTCGCGAAAAGCAAATCGCTCATTTGGCATCGCTTCAGCAAACGCGTGACGTCAATGAGATCAAGTGGGACAAGGTACTTAAAGATGAGCAGCTGACCAATTGGCAGCTTGCCAAAGAGTATCTAAAACAAGTGCCTGCACCGAAGCCAAAGGCGTTGCCGGTTTCGCTGACCGCCACGGACGCCAGCACGGAGCCTGCGGAAGTTTACATCCCTGGAAAAGCAGGGCTCGGGCCGATTTCACCTGGCATCCCATCCATTCTCAATCCCGAATCGATGGCCATCGCCCCGCTGCCCGACCGAAACTCCAGCGGACGACGATTGGCCCTGGCCAACTGGATGGTTAGTTCTGAAAATCAATTGACTTGGCGGGTCATTGTCAACCGCGTTTGGCAACAGCACTTCGGCCAGGGGATCGTGCCCAATGCGAGTGACTTTGGCCGATTGACGGAACCGCCAACGCATCCCGAACTGCTTGACTATTTAGCTACCCACTTTGCCGAGAACGGTGGTCACTTCAAAGCGTTGCATCGCTGGATACTCAATAGCCGTACTTACCGTCAATCGGCCTATCCCGCTTCGTCAGCCACCGCCATGCAGATCGATCCAAACAATCGATGGTTGTGGCGATATGCTCCACGACGACTGGACGCTGAGCAAATTCGGGATTCGATCCTGACCGCAACCGGCGAACTGAAACCAATGCACGAAGGTGCGTCGTTGGACTCCTCCAAGACAGTTCGATCCATCTTCGTGCGCTCCATGCGAAACTCGCAAGACCGATTTCTTTCGCTATTTGATTCCCCGGATGGTAGTTCGTCGACTGCCAAGCGGAATGCAACGACGACCCCGTTGCAATCGCTGATGATGATGAACTCGGAATGGGTGAACGCTCGAGCCGAAAACATGGCCAAACAGATCATCAGCCAGAAAACTTCGCCTGAGGCATCAATCCAAGAAGCGTATGAGCGAGTTTTCTTGAAGTTCCCATCCACTTCTGAGGTGGATTCGGCCATGCATTTTATCCGTGCTGGCGAAGCGAATAGCGAAAACGCTTGGCATCCTTTGTTTGTGGACTACTGTCACGTTTTGATCAACTCGAATTCATTCCTACACATGGAATAGCTGGCGATCGTCATGCAGGCATTCAATCCCAATCAACGAGGTAGCGGCTATTTGAATCGCCGCGACATGCTTCAACAAGCGGGCGCGGGGTTTGGATCGCTCGTGCTGGCTTCGCTCATGCAACAAGTAGCGGCCGCTGAAAAAACGGACGTGTCCGTGAAAGCTCCCCATCACACGCCAACGGCCAAGAGCGTCATCTTCCTGTTCATGGAGGGTGGGCCGAGTCACATCGACCTCTTCGACCCCAAGCCGGAACTGGAAAAACTAGCCGGCAAACCTCTGCCTGAGAGTTTCGGTCCGATCATCACACCCATGGGTGAGTACGACGCTCCGCTGATGCCTAGCAAACGAAAATGGGCACAGCATGGCGAGAGTGGACTTTGGGTCTCCGATTGGTTACCTCATACGGCCGAACATGCGGATGATCTTGCGGTCATTCGCTCGTGTTGGGCCAATGGCTTGAACCATTCGAACGGCGTTTGCCAAATGAATTCTGGCTCGATTCTGGGTGGACGTCCTTCGCTGGGGAGTTGGGTCACCTATGGATTGGGGACTGCAAACGAAAATCTGCCAGCCTTCGTCGTGATCGAGGATGGTGACGGGCATGTTATTAATGGTCCCCGCAATTGGTCCGCTGGCTTCATGCCCGCTAGTTACCAAGGGATCGCGCTAAACGGAAGCAAAGCGCCGATCGATTTTTTGAAGACACCCGACAAAGTCGGATCGGAACGGCAAGCGGCCAAACTGCAACTCCTAAACCAAATCAACAAGCAGCATCAAGCACAGCGTTCCAGCGACTCCGAGTTGGAAGCTCGCATCAATTCGTACGAGCTTGCGTTTCGGATGCAAGCGGAAGCCCCCGAAGCAGTCGATTTGTCGCAGGAAACAGAACGTACGCAAGCCATGTATGGCATCGATGACAAAGAGACCGCTTCCTTTGGAAAGAACTGCTTGTTGGCCCGTCGGCTGGTCGAACGGGGCGTGCGTTTTGTCCAGTTGTACCACGGTGCAGGTAGCAAGTGGGATTCGCATTCCGCCATCGAAAAGAACCATGGCAAAATGTGTCTAACGAGCGACAAGCCGATTGCGGGTCTTTTAAAAGATCTAAAGGAGCGAGGGTTGCTGGATAGTACGCTCGTGGTTTGGGGCGGCGAGTTCGGACGAACTCCGATGAGCGAAAAGGGGGACGGTCGCGACCATAACGCCTATGGTTTTACGATGTGGATGGCGGGGGGTGGTGTTCGTGGTGGCCAGGCGATTGGCAGGACCGATGAGATTGGATTGCACGCAGTCGAAGATCGACTGCATGTGCATGATCTGCATGCCACCATCTTGCATATGCTCGGTGTCGATCATTGGAAGCTGGTTTACGCGCATCAAGGCCGACCGGAACGCTCGACGCAGAACGAAGGCAACGTCTGCAAGAAGATTCTTTTGAACGCGTAGTGTTGTCGCCTTTATTGTCGCCTTTATTGTCGCCTTTCGCTCCTAGGCTGTGAAATTATCCCGCCGGGGTTGTTTTAATGCAATTGGTGCGCTAAAAATCTCGCATGACAAAGCCAACATCTCAAATCGTTAAACAGGCTCGTGTTTCCCGTCCAGAGCGAAC
>JANMLD010000483.1:0-19548 GCA_031372345.1 Pirellula sp. | reverse complement strand
TCCAATTGATCGTCCGTTAAGTCACGGCATTGATCGAAGAGTCTTCGCATGGCCCAGTCGCCGTAGTCGCAATACTGAGCCAGCGATTCCAAATCTGGGGCATTGTATGGGACTGCCGTCTCGCCAACCTCGAGTCCCCATTGCCGGCACCCCTGTGCGACCTCGGCCCGCAAGAGGGTGGTTGGCCGGGCAATGCGGTAGAAGATGTAGTCGATGCCGCCCGGAAAGGTTTTGCCTTGCCGCTTGAGGAAATGCACGACTTGTGCTCGGTGGTGGACGCCATGGTTCAGTACGTGCAGGACCAAATCCCCCAGTTTCTGCTCGTCCGGTTCACCCTTCATATTCCGATAGGAGATGGACTTGGAAAGAGCGTTTGGATCGCTTTCCAGCAAAATGGTCCGATCGCGGGCTAGAGACGCAAACACGGACTCCAGTTCGTCGATGGAATTTGGCATGTCATGCATGCTCGGATTTGGTTTCAAGAGCCAGCGATCGAGCCAGACCTGTTCGGCCGCCGCCATGTGCTTGAGCGTCGCTAGTAGACTACCGGGTCCGATTGGCAACGTTGCAGTTAGTGCATCGCCATCGAGGCTTTTGCATTGCCCTAGAACCTTGCCCATCGCCCATGTGTGGTAGGATTCTAAATCTCGATAAAGTTCAATTTTCATAATTCATTGGTAAAAGGTGCGAGCGGACAGCCGGTCTCTATCATACAACAATGCATCGGATGCTGTAAAATGACCTTGCAACGCGGGGTCGCCTAGATTCCTGCGAATTCAATCCGATACAGAGTTCATAAGACACAGAGAGAATTGCCTTCCATGAAATTCATGCTCACCCTTGCGTTAGTCCTGTTCTATTGGGTTGGACAACGCGTCTCCGCCGAGACGGAGCCCATGAATATCGTGGTGTTGTTTGCGGATGATTGGCGACATGACACGCTTGGTTGCGCCGGAAATCCGGTGGTAAAAACACCCAACCTGGACCAGCTTGCCAAGGAGGGAATCCGCTTCACGCATAATTGTGTCACAACCTCAATCTGCGGCGTCAGTCGCGCAACGCTGTTCACGGGTCAATGGATGTCTCGACATGGAAACAAAGCGTTCGAAGCGTTCGATACTCCTTGGTCTGAAACGTATCCTGGGCTCTTGAGGGCCAACGGTTATTTCGTGGGGCATATTGGAAAGTGGCACAATGGAAAATTCCCTGCCGAAAATTTTGATTTTGGCCGATCGTATGCCGGCACCCACTGGATGAAGCAAAAAGATGGAACGGAAATCCACGTAACTCAGCGGAACGAAAACGATGCGATGGAGTTCCTCCGGTCCAGGCCTGCCGATAAACCCTTTTGTTTGACTCTGGCATTCTTTGCTACGCATGCCGAAGATGGCAATCCGAAACAGTATCTGCCACAGCCGCAAAGCATGTCGCTTTACGAAGGCGTCACGATACCTGTTCCCAAGACGTCGACCGACGAGTACTTCAAGAGGCTACCGCCGTTCATTGCGAATGAGAAAAACGAAGGACGAAACCGTTACCATTGGCGTTTTGATACCCCAGAACGCTATCAAGAGTACATGAAGAATTATTATCGACTCGTATCGGAAGTTGATGCGACCTGCGGCAAAGTGATCGCTGAGTTGAAGTCGCAGGGTTTGTATGAAAGCACCCTGGTTATCTTTACCACGGACAACGGGTACTTTCACGCGGAGCATGGCTTGGCGGACAAGTGGTATCCGCATCAGGAGAGTATTCGGGTACCGCTCATCGTGCACGACCCACGCATGCCAAAGGATCGATCTGGGCAGACGAACGATCAAATTACGTTGAACGCAGACCTCGCACCAACGATTCTTGGGGCCGCAAACCTTGCCGCACCACCGAGAATGCAGGGCCGAGATTTTTCAACGTTATATCAAGCCAAAGAACTGCCAGTCTGGCGAAACGAATACTTTTATGAACACGCCACCATTAGGGACATCGATTTCATTCCTTCATCGGAAGCGTTGGTCCGCAAAGACTGGAAGTACTTTTATTGGCCTGATTTCAAACAAGAACAGCTATTCGATCTGCGATCCGATCCGCTCGAAGAGAATGACCTTGTCGCGGATCCAAAACAAAAGCCTGTCCTCGACGAGATGCGCAAGCGGTTCGCTGAATTGAAAGCCGCAGCGAGATAAACTCCCGTAGTCGTAGTCACCCTCCCTCTGGGAGGGTGACTAAACCAGACTTTTTACTTGGGAGGGTCGAGCTACCCCTTGCTCCCTCCGAAGCAGTAGAGCTGCGTTTCGGTTCTACTGACTTATACTTCCCAGCTCTTAAGAAAGTCATCCAGGCTTTCAAATGCCCTGCCTGTCAGCGAATCGTCAAGTAGCGATGCTTGTTTCGCGGTTGGCTGTTTGGATTTGCTGGCGGTGGCGATATCGATGATGGCAGGGCTGGATTCTCCGCTTGGTGCAAACGAGGTGCAGGCAGGGCAGCCGCATTGTTCCGGCCCACTCGAAACGCGTCGGCCACGCGCATTCGAACTCGAAACAATCCAGGTCGTCGGCTGTTCGGCCCTCGCATCCAAAACAAAGGAGGCAAAGGGAGACGGAGAATCTGCTAATGGCATCATGGTGAGCGAGGCAGTTTCGCCCTCGCCTACGCCGAGAGCAGACGTTCGGTTGATGTAGTTGATGACTTGAAGGACATCGATTGGTGCAATAGTACGATCGCCGTTGACATCGTAATATGGAGGCGATGTTATGCCTGATCCATCGAGGGCGCGAGAGCCATTGCGATTGATTTCGTTGATCAGGATTAAGACATCTAGCGGATCGACCGTTCCCCCGTTGTCGACATCTTCGTTAAGGGTTTGGTTCTGCCAAGGACTCGCTACACGAATCAGTCCGAAGTCGATATGCGATTGAATACCATTGCTCGCCAAGACCACGGTTTGAAGTCCCGTTGCCGGGCTGGTAAAAGCGAATCCAGGGTCGCTCGGTTGCACCAACACGTTGTAGGTGCCGGCAGGCAAGTACGGAAGCGAATAGCTCCCGTCGCTAGCTGTCTTGACTGTAGTCTTTGGGCCAAAGCGGAGGTTGTCAAGCTTTATGAAGGAGTTGTTAAAGCCTCGAACGACGACCGAAGCGATCTGCGCCGTATCGGTTCCCACATCCAGGGTAGTTTTCTGTCCATTGATCAACCCTTTCTTTTCTATTCGTTTTATCAACGAACCATCCGTTGCGAAGGCATCGATCCGCACATCGGTATTGTCCGCGACCGCTATTGCGTCGATCGAAACGTAGGATGTTAGGTTGTCGAAGCGAACTCGCAACTGTTGGTTATTGCCGCGAAACGCGTCGACGTAATTGTTTGCGGAAAAAGAGAACGGCTTGAAAATCTTGATTCCGGTCGAAGCGTTGGGATCATCAAAGATACCGATGGTTCCGGAAGTGTCTTCCCCAATCGCATCTAGCCGAACGCCGCTAACCGTATTGTTGAAAATCCCTGTCGGGAAATTATCTGGCTCGACACTTGTCTGGAGGACGACCGGTTGGTTGCTTGCGTTTACAATAGTAACCGACATGCCCGCTAACCCAGTTTCGTTGGTCCCCCACGTGTTGCTTCGATTAGCGTCATTCCAAACAAATCCTTGGATGCCTGGGTTCGTAGTTGTATCAGGGGCTGCCCCAATTTGACCGCTGAAGATGTTGCTAGTGATTCCAATGCGAGGGTCGATCGCTCGGATTTCGATTTGCCCAGAAGTCACGCCCCCCAAAGGAATATTGAGATCGAGGTCTACGATGTATTGATTCGGAGTAGAGAAAGTCGTCCACGCACCGTTGCCGATTCGATATTCAATCCTGCCTACTTTGTTGAGCGTAATGTCGTGTTGAGCGCCCGAAGTATTTCGATTGGCTAGTGTCTGGACAATGGACCGGCCCACAAAACGGTACGAGTTGGTTGCGCTATTCCATCGGCCAGTCCCCTCCAGCTTCAACGGAACATCCAACACATCAAAAATGCCGTCTTGATCGCTGTCCTTCCAACCCAGTTGGGCGAGTGTCGCGTCCGAGGTTACGAGCAAGCTGTAAGCCGACTGGAGAGTTGAGCCAGCGGACATGATGCTCAATTCCTGCTGGAAGTTCGGGGTCGGATTGAGGTCGATGGCGTTGGTGTTCTGAGAGTTGTAGTAACCTCGCCGTTGAGTGTAGTTCCCACCCCCGATGTACTCGTCCCTGGCCCAAAACATGTGGCCGGTTTCATGCGTGAAGGTCGATGCGGGTCGAGTCGACGGCACAACCTCGAAAAGTCCGCCCGCAAAAGCGAAGGCTCGCGAAAAGGAACCACCGGGTGCAAAACTGCCGTCCCCATCATTTTGGGAGTTCACTACGAAAATGGTAAACGCCCAATCCGTGTCCAGTTTCTCCCGTTGTGAGTTATTAAAAGCTCGAACGTTGTCGTCGAGATTCGAACTGCTTGCAAATCCAACGTCGCTCAGAAATTTCGAGACCCACATGGAGTAGGCGTTCGAGTTCCGGGCTATCGGTTCGTAAGGCGTGGGAGTTAAGTTGGAGGTAAACGTCGTATCGATCACCCATTCCAGAGTGTGCACTGAGCTCTTTGTGGCTAACAGCTGAGTCCACCAGTTCAATCCCGTCTGAATATTGTTAAGGACTTGATTGATATGACTTGGCGTCCAATTCTCCGTACTCGCATCGATGCTTCCATCGCTTTCAAGGAAAACTGGCGTTACCGCGATACGCCCAAGCAAAAATTCCCCAGTGTCGTCAGCTTCTGCTCCGTATGGGAGGGTTGCCATGACGCGCCGAGATTCTAGCGACTCAATTGCTAGCTTTCGTACTTTTCTCTTTTTGCTGCCGGCCATTCATTTTCTCGCTTGGTAGTCGCAATCCACTGCCTCCTTGGATGATACTTTGCAGGAAAGATTCCCCTACTTCGCTTCGCAATTTTCAACTTTTCTTATCGCGTAAGCCGCGCAGCCAATGAGAGCTATGACGATTGTTGGGCGTTTGCCGGACGGAAGTCAAACTGTCTCGTGCTCTAAAAGCACCCCCAATGGGTGGGTTTTCTCTCGATTCGCCCCTTACCAATCGCGGTTTTTTGAAATTGCTCTTCCCCTACGGAGCCTGCATTTCTAGCCTCCACATAGCGATAGTGGCTTCGACCTGGATAGGAATGGCAGAAAAGTTATCGCATTTTGCCGAGACTCTTTGATCGTTAAAAACTCAAGAATCGAATTCATCCAACCGATATCCGATATTAGTCTGCCCTTGCGTATCCGATCCTCGGATGCGATCGGCTTGAAATGAACTCATTTAATGAGCCCTTGTAAGGGGCTGCTTGGTTCGAAAGGAATCGTCCCAATGTCCGAATCCATCAGGCAACAGAAAAATCCGCAGGGATTTGGAACTGGATCAGTACCGGTACTGTTTTCATTAAGAAATGTTCAGCCCAGCATCGTTGGCGGAATGGGCAAATTCAAAACCAACGAGTCACAACCAAACAAACAAGAGTCCACTTCGGGTGTTGCTTTCGTTCCTGCGGAGATTTCCGCCACCAGTCCTGCGCCAATAAAGTCCGTAACCAAGAGCAATCGGCCGTACAATATTGCCGTCGGCTTATTAATCCTGGCCCTTTGTCTGCTGGTGCTCCGAAATACTCAGGAAACGAAGCCGGTTTCGAACAACACGATCGCGTCAAGTAGTCCACAATCTATTCCGAGCCTGCAAAAGCCAATCGCGGAATCCAAAGCGGAAATAACTCCTTTACCGATACCGAAATCGATTGTGCTTAAGCCGATAGACTTGGGACCATCGCTCGCCAGCCTTCCTGATTCGGCAAACACAAACAGCTCAGCAGCCTTGCCCGAACTAGCTAAGCCATCGAATGGGTCGGATCGTTTTCCCGACTTGATAGCCAGTCAAGACGCCAACGAGCCGATAGGAAACGCTCTGTCAGGCAGTTTGAATGACGAGCAGTCGCTCGTTCAAGCTAAGCCACCCATGCTCTTGCTTCCTAGCACAAAACCATTGCATGCTGGGGAAACCGATTTTGCCTCAGAAAAAACAGATTCAGCGAGTCACATGGCTCAAACTGGCCTCAGTTTCCCCGAACCGCGACCTGCTGCCAATTCAAACTCGCGTCAAACCAATTCGGCCTTTGAGGATCCTAGGCAACCTGTTGCAGAAGGCTTTCCTGCGGGTGATTCAGTGGGCGGTGGCGGTAACGCGATCGCAACGAGCTCCGTCATCGTTGATACCTCGTCACCGTTCAGGACCACACGCGAGTTGATCGATTTGCATGAACGCGGCAAACAGAGCATTCAACCAAACACTTGGAATATCCCTTCACTCCCTGGGAGTGTCGCACAAGGCATTCCAGCGAGTCCCATTTCCAGCGTTGGGCCTGTTTCCGAGAACTATCCGACATCCGGTACCAGTTCTTTCCAGCCGAACAACGTGGATGATAGTCGCATGATGTCAGGCAGGCCCTATCCCCCGCTACCTAAAGAATACCCAGCGCTGACCATTCCTGCCTACGAGCAAAACGCACTGAGCGGTCGTCAAGGGTCATCCAATCCAACTCAAACGACACAGTTGATTCGGCAACCTGCAAACGGTTCGAACCGATATCAGAGTATCGGCCCACAAACATCGACGGCTCCAATTCCGTACACGCCGATAGCACCCACTCAAAGTGGCAATTCGATTGGATATCCTCCCGGAAACTAAAGAAAAACGCACCACGTTTGATTGAATGGAATTGATTGATCATGAGCGAAGTGAATCAGGCATTTTTGAGGGCTTATCTGAAGAATCGTGCCTTGCAAGCGACATCGATAAATGCTGCTCCGGTCTCCACAGATGTTCGGACTCCGCAAGAGCCAAACGTAGCGAGACCGACAGCCAACGCACCTCGCAATCCCTCCTCGACTCCGATTCAACCTTCACAGTCGCTGCCTTCGGGAATGAAACTGCGTTTCGATCCAAACCACACCAACACAAACCCGCTAACTCAGCCTACACTGCCTTCGTCTATCGAGCCTGCGCCCCACACCCAGCCCTCGCAAGCACGTGTCAGTCCGACGCAAGGATTCTGGTCGCCGCTTGGCGCGGAACGTGGCATGAAAGCTCTCGAGTCTACGTCCCTCCCTGCGATCGTACGCAATGGAGTCAACGCGGTAACACGCGAAGCCGCCCAATTTCGCAAGCCGACCACAACGGCGACAACGGCGACGGCTCCTCAAATGGCTCCTGTCGCTCAACCAGTTTCGGTCGCCCAACCTGCTCCAAAAGCCCCACCTGTCTATTCCGACGAGCCCTCGTCGAGAGTGTCCTACGATCAAGTCATGTACGTAGACGGTCTAGTCGGTCACGCAGCACCTCAACGCGTATCCAATTCAAGACCCACCGAACAGGCACTTGCAGAAATCACCGAACCCATCGCTTTTGGGACAGGCTCGCCGTCCCACGCTACTCTGCCTACACTGCCTGCGTATTCAACGCTGCCGCATTCCAAACAAACGGCGCCTTCAGCTCCAACTTCCAGGCAACAGGCTCCTGCAAAAACAACCGACGCCAGCGTCACTCGCCGGATGGATTCATCCCACTTATCCAACAATGTCGCGAGTGCGACAACCACCCCTGCAGCCTCGAAGGCCACCGAAGCCAGTCCACTGAATACCGGCCTTCCGTTGCCCGTTGCATTCAGTCCCAGTTGGGAAGTCGACCTTTTCTACTGGCCCGAAGTTGTCAAGCAAATTGAAACGTCCCATGCAGACGCCTTTCGGCAGATCGGCAAGCATCTAAGCCTCGCCAATCGCGATGGGCTCAAAGTCATGGCCATCACGAGTGGCGAACGGGGAGTTGGACGCAGCACCGTAGCCATGCACATGGCTCGATGTGCTGCCAGCGCTGGTTTGCGAGTCGCACTGCTCGACGGAGATACATTCTGTCCAAGTCTTATCGATCAACTCAGACTCGATATGCAGCAGGGCTGGCAAGACTGCTTGTTTGAGAATGTTCCGTTGCATGAAATCGCAATCCATTCCATCGCGGATCGGATCACCCTCTTTCCATTGACTTGCGTCATTTCACAACAGCAAATGCATGCCAATTTGCATCGCATGGCTAAGTTGATCCGCCGAATTTCCAATGCGTTTGACATGGTCTTTATCGATGGCAATCGACTCAACCTGGAGCAACGCGACCTGGTAGGGGTAGCCCAAGAAACCGTCGTGGATGCGGCGATCGTCGTGGTGGACACGGAATTGAGCATCAAGGAAAAAGTGGATTCGGCCGTGAGTATTCTTCGAGGCATGGGGATTTCCTCGATCGGACTTGTTGAAAACTTTCAGAGTTAACCCTCCCTAAAAACGAACGGTAGGTTCGATCCTATGTACCAAGCACATTGGGGCCTTCAAGGCCGACCATTCGATAGCGGGCTAGAATCTAGCTTTTACTATCCATCGAATTTTCATGAAGCGGCGTTGCTGAAATTGCACTACGCAATCGAAACGCGACGCTCAGTGGCCGTCCTATGTGGAGAGCCAGGACTCGGAAAAACGATGGTGCTCGATGCTGTTTTCGCACAACTGCCAGAATTCGTTGCTCCGACGGTCCGCGTTGTCTATCCTGCAATGCCGCCCGATCAGTTGCTTCGGTACATCGCTAGGCAAATCGCGCCGCACGAAGGATCCGACACCTTTGGCGGAATTGGGCAATCGATTGAAACCATTGAGCGCCTCCTGCGTCACAACGTAGGGGACAAGCAACATAGCGTGATCGCCATCGACGAAGCCCATCTGCTGGAGAGCTTTGGATCGCTTGAACCACTCCGCTTGCTTTTGAATCTGGCGACCGAACTGACCGACGCGGAATCCGCCATCACGTTGGTTTTGTCTGGATCTCCGACGCTGTTATCGCACTTGGCACGCCATACGGCTCTCGAAGACCGCATTGCGGTTCGTTGTGTGCTCGAACGATTCGGTCGCGAGGAAACGGAAGCCTACATACGACATCGATTGCAATCAGCCGGCTGGAACAAGCCGCTGATGTTTGACGAGGAAGCGGTGAACTTGATTCAGGAATTGACGCTTGGAGCTCCGCGACGCATCAACCGTCTGTGTGATTTGGCTCTGATGGTTGCTTACGCACAAGATAAATCCAAGGTAGACGGACGAACGATTGAGAACGCCAACGCCGAACTCACGAGCCGATCTGCCGCTGCTTAGTCTCGGGCTGTTGACTCAAGTGTAGGTGTTGTCTCAAGTGTAGGTGTTGTCTCTAGTGTAGCTGTTGTCTCTAGTGTGGCTGAGCGAGGCCCTTCGCTCAGACTGGAATTGTCAATCTCTAATATTCAATAGCGAGCGAAGGGCCTCGCTCGCCCACTTACCTTTGCCGTTTTATCGATTGAGCCAATTCACGATCGTACGCGTCACTGTTTCCGATGCGTCCTGCTGAACAAAGTGCTCCGATTCTGGGACCGTCACCAGCGTCAAATCCTTCTCCAGCCATTTCCATGTATCGTTCAGCGCACCAGGCAGTAGGGCTTTGTCCTTGAGGCCGTGAATCATGAGGACGGAGCACTGTACTTTAGGACCAGCGTCTTCGGGAACGGTGTAGGGCTCGCGGGGATAGTTCGCTTTGTAATAGTTCAGCATCCCTTCCATCGATGAACGCTGCATCGCCTCAACATATTTTGCACGAGCATCAGGCTCCTTGACCCATTCGACCAACGTTTCTGCTTTCAATAGCGATGCGGCAGCCTGCGTTTGGAAAAACCTGGCATAGGCACTGTTCTTTTGTTGTTCAGGGTTATTGGCAAGTTCTCGCCGCAGTCCGTTGGGATGAGGCAGATTGAGAATGACCAATCGCTCGGTCATTTTGGGGTGAGTCATCGCGAACTGCCAAGCAACCATGCCTCCCCAATCATGACCAATGACGATGGCCTGTTCTCGTTTGAAGTGCAGAATCACATTTCGCACATCGCCAACGAGCTTGTCGAGGGTGTAGTTTTCGACGCCGATCGGCTGATCGCTAAGGTTGTATCCTCGTTGATCGATCGCCACGACTTGGAACTTTTCCGCAAGAGCGGGCATTTGCTTGCGCCACGTGTACCAGAAGTCGGGAAAGCCATGAATCATAACGACCAATGGACCTTCACCTTTTGTAACGTAATGGATACGCACGTCGCCCGATGGAGCGAACCCATGCGTTCCAAGTTCACCTTCATCGGCCGGAGCAGCGACAAGTACCGCGGCTGATTGCACGGAAGCCCATGTTTTGGCGACGACCGGCTTGATGATGGCGGTGAACGCTTCGTACGCGGGCTCCAAGAAATGCAGTTTGTCGTCGCGGTACAACTCTATGCGAGGGTTTCCGTTTTTATCAAAAAGTGCTGGATTGACATCGATGAAACCGAGTTGTTGATTGCGATCACAGTACGCTTGGATCTGCCTGTTGGCATCATCGACAACGTCCCATTTGGCTTGCTTTTGTGGTGCTCGGTTGATCGAGACATAGAGTATCTTGGTCTGCGGTAATTGTTTGCCAACACGTTCAACGAACTCCTTGAATCGATCGGCAATCTCGGTCGCAGACTTCTTTGCGTTGACATCGTTGCTACCGCAGTAGTAAACGATTACTTTGGGCTCATAAGGCAAAACGACGCTAACCATATGCTCGAGGATATCTGCGGTTTGCGAACCGCCAAAGGCGCGATTGAAAACTGGCAGCGGGGCCATCTGCTCCTTCAGATTTGTCCATTGTCGAAAGATACTGCTGCCGATAAACAGAATCGAATGCTTCGGTGGCGGATTGGTTTTGTCCGCCTCGACGAAGGCATCGATCGCCTCCTTGAATCGGCTCGTCTTGTCCGTCACGGTCGCATCTCGCTGCGCAATCGCAGGGGAATTGGACGCGATCAGAACAATTACACAGTACAGCATTAAAACGAACGACTTCACTCGAAAGTTCATGTAAATTCAGTCCTGGAAATCTGGATAAGGAGTGTGTCCATGGTGACCTTTCTTTACGCGAAAGTGTGCTTTGCAAACGCACTTTTGCGGAGCAAAAGGCGACAAATCGAGAACAAGAGAATAACACTGTCGGTTGGCACAGGTTTCGTCTCGAACCACGGATTTCTGTTTTTGCCCCAAAATCGATGGTCGCAGAGTGCTCGAGGCGTTAGAAATCGGGGCAGGGCAGGGGGGGGGTGAGGCTTGAGGCTTGAGGCTGGAGACAGATCAGGGTAGGGCAGGGGTGTAGCCCGTGTAGCCCCCTAAACTTCAACCACATGCTGCGACTATCTTCGTACCAATCCATCTTCCTACCCTTTCATGAATGTCGTTGGTAGGAAAATTTGTCGGTAGGAACATTGAGCGAGTCAATTCCTAGCCAGCTACTAGAGTTATGGTAAACATCCCCCGAGTCAACTCGGGGGCATTTGCATGCGGTCGGATTTAGACTGCGGAAACTTCTTGATGCTTCTTTGCATACTCGCTTTCGATCCAAGCGTATGTCTTGGCCATGCCGTCGCGAAGCGCAATGGACGGTTCCCAGCCAAGGTATTTCTGGATAAGTGCATTGTCGCTGTTTCGACCATTCACACCTTTGGGAGCGTCCAAATTGTAGTGTCGGTCCAGTTTCACTCCAGCAATTTGTTCGACAATGTCCGCTAATCCGTTGATCGTGACTAGCTCCGACGAGCCGAGATTGATCGGTTCGAGGATGTCGCTGTGCATGATGCGATCGATACCGTACACGCAATCGTCGATGTACATGAAACTGCGAGTTTGCATGCCGTCGCCCCAAATCTCAATCGAGTGGTCATTCGTTGCCTTGGCATGAATGACCTTTCGGCACATGGCCGCCGGAGCTTTTTCACGCCCGCCGTCCCACGTGCCCAGAATTCCATAGACGTTGTGAAATCGAGCGACTCGAGTCTCCAGTCCGAAATCTTCCCTAAAGTGCCGGCACATTCGTTCCGAAAACAACTTCTCCCAACCGTACCCATCCTCGGGCATAGCCGGATAAGCATCTTCCTCTTTAAGTGGGGTCACCAAGGGATTGCGTTGTTTGTCCCCGTTGTAGACACAAGCCGAACTGGCATAAAAGAATCGCTTGACTCCGGCCGCCACGGAAGCCTGAAGCATGTGTGTATTGATCAAAACCGACAGCATGCAGAGTGCTTTATTGTTCTCGATGAAGCCCATACCACCCATGTCGGCGGCTAAGTTATAGACCTCGTAAGCCCCCTTGCATGCATCCAAGCAAGCCTGCTTCTCTTCCAGATCCGCTACCACGTTTTCGACATCATCAAAGACTTGGTACCACTCGTTCATCGGTTTGACGTCGATGCAACGGATTCGCGTCGCACCCTGTTTTCGAAAATACTCAACAAGATGCCCACCTATAAATCCACCACCGCCAGCAACTACGATGAGGTTGTTCTTGTTGTCCATTGTTATTCGTCCAAAAGCTTTTGAAGTTTAAAAAAGGAACCAAATGAAAACTGCAATGCTAACGCGATTTCGTGCCTGCAAACGTCGCTCGACATAGCTTAAACATGTAGACCGAATTCGTTACTAGGTACCGTTTCCATAGGCGACGCGGTTCGGCTGCAAGTCGGAAGACCCATTCAAGTCCACGTTTTTGCATCCAAGCGGGAGCTGTGCTCTTGGTGCCAGCATGAAAATCGAAGGCTGCTCCCACCGCGACTTGCACGCAGTTGAGTCGCTGGGCGAATTCGAACGCAAAATGATCTTGTTTTGGACAGCCTAAACCGATGAAAAAAATCTTAGCGCCACTATGGTGAACACGATCCACCAATTCATCGGATTCTTGTTCGGTTAATTTTCGAAAGGGTGGCGACTCACATCCTGCGATCTGCAGTTTCGGGAACTTGGAAATTAAATTGGAACTCAAACTCGCGAGCACCGATGGTGTACTTCCATACAGATAGATTGGGACTTCCTCATCGGCTGCGGCCCTACAAATGCGGAGCGTGGTTTCCGGACCATAAACGCGATCCGTCAGCTTCGTCTTGTGCAACCAGTTCATGGCCCACCGGACGGGTTGTCCATCGGGACCGATAGCCTGAAACGAATTGACTTTTCGACGCAGTTCGGAATCGTCACTGGCTGTAATCACAGCGTGAACGGCGAACAAAGAAACAACTGCTGGCTCGCTGGCTATGGCTGACTGGAGAATACAACCGACCAGTTCATCGTAGTCTGTAACACTTATCTGCACCCCGAAGACATCGACTTTTCGCGGCCAATCGCATGTGGTTACCCGACTTCGCTTGTCTGCTTCTCGCGTTTGACTTTCAATCATTTTGCTGGACAGAGTTGGGATTCATATCGGATCTAGGTTTGAATATTCATGATAGTTGTAAACTAGGTTCCTGCAACGATTGCATTGCTAAATTGGACCGAAGCTCCAATGGAACCGACGCTGTCGTTACAATCGTTAGCGGTTGGGAACACCCTCAAAAAGTAGGCCATTTTGTCCTACTAAGTCCTAAACTTTTAGAAGTCTCACGACTTTTGCTACAACGCCATGCACATTCGCGTAGGAAAGTTTTCAATTGGTTTTCGGCGAGGCTGGGGAGACTGGCAACAGAAAAGCCTTTCCGAGCTAGCAGACTGGGCAACGGAAATGGGGTTCGAATTCCTCGACTTAATGAATTTGACTTGCGCCGATATTCAATCGATTGAAGCCCGAGGGATGAGGATTGGAACACTCGACCTCCTCGACTACGCAAAGCTACTTTCCATCGACGATGCGATCAGGCAAGCCACACTCGATGCAAATCTTGAAATGATACCAAGGCTTGCGGCTGTCGGCGCGAGAAAATTCTTCGCTTGCCTCTTGGGCGATGACTGCAGGAGCAGAATCGATAACTTCAAAATGGCAATAACCGTTATGTCGCCACTTTGCATGGTGGCTGCAAAAGCCAACGCGACGGTTGCCATCGAAGGCTTTCCAGGTCAAGCCCCGTACTATCCGGGAATCGGTTGTACACCGGAAAGTGTGCGAGCTCTTCTCAAAGAAATCCCCGAGGGGCTTGGCCTCAACTACGATCCTTCGCATCTCATTCGGATGGGAATTGATCCAATACGTTACCTGCGAGAATTTGGTTCTCACGTGGTCCATGTGCATGCCAAGGATACGGAATTGTCGCCGGACAGGACGTATGAATTTGGGCTCTACCAGGACTCGACGTTTCAACCTGTGCAATCATCCCGAAGGTATTCTGGTCTTACTTGGCGATATCGATTGCCGGGCCGCGGCTGCGCTAATTGGCCGTTGATTTTGCGCATTCTCGCAGACAATGGCTACTCCGGTGGCATTAGTATTGAGCTCGAGGACGAAGACTTCCTCGGCTCGGAGCAGTTAGAAAAAAAAGGACTGATTGCATCCAGGAACTTTCTTGCCAATTTGCATTGACGCAAATGGTGCAGACCCAAGCCCGGCGTCTCACGCGGGGCAGGGCAGGGCAGGGGGGGCAGGGGTATGCTATTTTCGCTATGGGCCATTTCCAACCGTGCGTTTGCATGCCCTGTCCGCACCTTGAGTACAAGAAGGGCATCTTGGTCGTTAGAAACACTTGCCACAGTTCCTACGCCC
The DNA here is from genome assembly GCA_031372345.1 of Pirellula sp. Taxonomy (GTDB): domain Bacteria; phylum Planctomycetota; class Planctomycetia; order Pirellulales; family Pirellulaceae; genus JBKCUI01. The sequence continues at coordinate 4,906 of JANMLD010000483.1, read as the reverse complement.
ACCGCTATCGCTTTGGGCGTGCCACACGTGGGCGTGTCCCACCATTCAGGTACGAGTTGGGTGGCTCACCACATAGACCGTATTGTTTGGACCCATTGTACCGCCGTGTGCGGTACATCCTTGGCTTGATAATCAAAGCGACTCATGAGTCCTTCGTCCTTGTACGCAAGAATGCAGAGTGACGCCAGCAGTGCGTAACTAAAAATATTTGCAATTCGGTTCCCGCTCCAAAACTTGAGCGCCGTTCCAAAACTGTGTTTGAACATGTATCGCCCGCGACGGTATTCCACCGACCAAATTTCATCGAGCAAGATGTGGGACATAAATCCGATGAAAATGGCGACCGTTTTGAAGAGTCTCAAGTTCATGTTTTCGCAGGAGCAGACCAGGAATGCGAATAAGGCAGCCGACAGGCCAGCGGGCACGCTATGCCACATGCCGCGGTGGACCGTGTACCGTCGGAAAATCTCTGCCAATCCGAATCGGAGAAAGAAATAGACCGCCACCGTAATGAGAAGCATCATCTCATGATTGCAACCGATTCGCTGGAGGCGATCGACCATGAGCATCGGTACAAACGCAGAAGAGAAAGCAACCGCTTCACGAAGTGGGATCCCCGAATCGCTATCGAGGTCTGGGAGCATGCCGCTTACGCTGCAAAGCGCTCCGCCGATTGCGCAACTTTCCCATGGCAAGCCGGCTTGATAGCCGCCAACTGCATAAAAAGCACCGGCAACGGTACTAACGCAAATGTGAGTTTTGAAATCGGCCATGATGTGATGGAAGTGAGGTCGGACGGACGAACATCCATCCACAAAGTCTTTTAGCATTCTAGATTTAGCTACGTCCAGACCAGCCGAGCCGCGATCCATGTAGACGTGTGGCACGTCCCAGAGCATACGAGCCTTTACTTCCGGGGCAGGGCAGGGGGGCTATTTTGCTCTTCGCACTTCAGAGTGCGAATCGCTATAGTCGATAGACACGAAAAAGTCTGCTCCGCAACAGACTCGCGACATTGAAACCACGGAAGGGATAGCTAGCAATGCAGGCTTACGATTTGATCATGTTGATCGTTTTAGCAGCGACAACCATATTTGGTGCGATCAAAGGATTTGCGTGGCAACTTGCCTCGCTAGCATCGATCATTGCTAGCTATTTCGTTGCTTACTTGTTTCGCAACGATGTGGCGAAAATGATTAATGCTCAGCCGCCGTGGAATTTGTTTTTGGCGATGCTTCTTCTGTATTTTGGATCTAGCTTGATCATCTGGATGTTGTTTCGTTTAGTAAGCACCTCGATTGACAAAGTGAAACTCAAGGATTTTGATAGGCAATTGGGGGCCGGATTTGGCTTGATCAAAGGCATGGCGTTGTGCATGCTCATCACGATGTTTGCTATGACATTGCTCGGCTCAGCCCAGCAGCAACGTATTGCGAATTCACGCAGTGGCCTTTACATCAGTCGCGCACTAGCCAACGCTGGCGGGATACTGCCGGCTGAGCTGAAACAAGTCGTTGGACCGTATATTGAAAATGTAGAACGACGATTGCAGCAGAATCAAAACGGCTTGACGCCACCGGCAGGCGACGGATTTCTGGATGGGCTTGGCAACATGGTCCAGCAGAGGGTGAATCAGTTTGGGACCGACGTTAGCAACGGCCAGATGCCAACCAACTTTTTGCCGGGGCAGGGCGGGGCACCGCAAAATCCAAGCTTTGGCGGATTATTCGGGGCAGGGCAGGGGGGGCAAAGCGGAGCGCAGCCGAACCCAGGCTGGGGAAATCAAGCCATCGATCCACGGGGAAATGCAAGCAATGCACAACAGCCAATCGGCTGGCCTGTTTCACAACCACAACCATCTCAACCAGCTCAGCCGTCGAACAATTGGCCGAACCAATTTCAGACCGGCTTCGGCGGCAATGAAGTGCTGCCACGCTAAATGGTTGTGATTATAGTATTGTCGCCTTTCGCTCTGAGAAAGTGCGTTACGAAGCGCACTTTCGCGGAGCGAAAGGCGACATTCTGCCGATAGTCTAAGTGCCCGTATCCAGTTCCATGCATCCAACCGCAACTTGTTCCGCTTCACTCATTTTGTTTCGATTCACGGGAGAAGACCGACCGGGGTTGACGGCGGCTCTTTCCGAGTTGTTGGCCAAGTTTGGTTGTTCCATTATCGATGTCAATCAAGCCGTCATCCATCAGTCCTTGTTGCTTGGCATATTGGTTCAGATCCCATCGGGCGAAGATAGTGATCGCATCATTCAAGAAATGCAGGAATGCGGTAGCTCGCTGGGGCTGAAATGCAATCCAAAGCGGATTGGAGACAAGGATTACGATGCATGGGTCGGTCGCCAAGGAAAATCGCGATTCATTTTGACTTTGTTAGCGCGTTCCATAAGTGCGGTGCAGTTCCACGCGGTCAGTCGGATGTTAGCCGATCAAGGGTTGAATATCGATGTCATCACGCGACTTTCAGGTCGCCCTCCGCGTATTGCTACCAACTCGTTGACCCGTGCGTGTGTTGAGTTTTCGCTGCGTGGCGAACCTCGCGACACGTCTCAGTTGAAAGCGAGTTTGCTGGACCTTTCGAGCCGCCTCAATCTCGATTTGGCATGGCAGCGCGACGATGCTTTTCGGCGTAGCCGACGCGTTGTGGCTTTGGACATGGACTCGACCCTATTGCAAGCCGAAGTGATCGACGAGCTCGCTAAAGAAGCGGGGGTTGGCGATGAAGTCAGCGCTATTACCGAAGCGGCCATGCGAGGAGAATTGGACTTCGACGAATCGCTGCGAAAACGCGTAAAATCGTTGGCTGGTCTCTCGGAAAGCGTTTTGCCGAAAATTGCGGAGCGGTTGGTGCTCACGGAGGGGGCCGAACGATTGCTGACGACCCTGCGACGATTCGGGTATCGCACAGCCATTCTTTCGGGCGGGTTTACCTATTTTGGTAACTACTTGCAAAAGCGATTGGCGATCGATCATGTGTACGCGAATGAACTTGAAATCATCGACGGAAAGTTAACCGGCAGAGTGATTGGCCCGATCGTCAACGCACAGCGCAAGGCAGCTTTATTGGATCAACTCGCGGCGGAGGAGGGCGTTGATCGCAAGCAGTGTATTGCCATTGGGGATGGCGCCAACGATTTGCCCATGTTGGCGCGGGCAGGTTTGGGGATTGCGTTTCATGCCAAGCCGGTGGTGCGACTGGCGGCCGAACATCAAGTTTCCACGATGGGGCTCGATGCGGTGCTCTATTTGCTTGGCGTTCGGGATCGCGATTTGTAGCCATTTGGAGTGCTGGGATTCATCCCAGCTTTAAGATGACTCTGTAGGAATGCACCGATTAGCCTGTTGCGTCGGTTTGCGATCCAGCCCTTTTGCGCAATTGTTTTCGGCTGGGCTGAGCTTGCGGCTATCGCAAGGAAGTCAGGTCAGGCGAGGTTTGCCGCCGGCTGTCCAGACCAAAAGTTCCTTCTTTGGCGAGTGGCGAGTGGCAGAGTGCAGTATCCCAACCCGAAGCGTAAGCGAGGGACAATTTCGCAGGTCCCTCACTTACGTGTCGGGTTACGTATCGGGTTATGATTGCTAGTTTTCACATCGCCGCTCGCCTAAAAGCCCAAGGGCAGGCCCCGAAAAACACCCATCCGAAACGTCCGATAATGTTTCTTATGTTCGGTTTGATATGGATTTTACCCTGGGTTTTTGCGTTTGGCTGGTTTGCCTCGATTTTGGCACTGCCGTGCGAAGCTCCCGGATCAGCCCGCGACGACCGCTCCCCGGAACTCCGTCCACCCCCCGTCCTCATCAGCTCGTGACGACCGCTCCCCGGACCTCTGTCGACCCGTCCTCCATCTGCTCCAAATACGTCCCCATCTGACGGAATTTGTCGTAGCGGTCGGTCGCTAAGTCCTCCGGGCTGACTTTGACGAGTTGGTCCAGTGTCTTGGTTAAGTAAGCCTTAACACGCGATGCCATTTGGCGCGGATCCCGATGCGCGCCCCCCAAAGGCTCTTCGATTACGTCATCGATAACGCCTAACTTGGCTAAGTGCGATGAAGTGAACCTTAACGCATCCGCAGCTTTTGACGCGTACTGGTGACTCTTCCACAAGATGCCGGCACAGCCCTCCGGACTGATCACGGAGTAATAGGCGTACTGAAGCATGGCAATCCGATTGCCAACGCCTATCCCCAACGCTCCTCCCGATCCGCCCTCGCCAATCACCACGCAAATAATCGGAGTCTTAAGCTGACTCATCAAGAACATGCTCTCGGCAATGACTTGCGATTGGCCTCGCTCCTCCGCCCCAATCCCTGGGTACGCGCCTGGTGTGTCGATGAAGCAAATGATGGGAAGCTTGTACTTTTCCGCTAGCTTCATCTTGGACATCGATTTCCGATAGCCTTCCGGGTGGGCACAACCAAAATGACAAGCGGCTCGCTCCTTATACGTTCGACCTTTCTGATGGCCAACGACCAGCACTTTGTACCGACCCAATTTCGCGAAACCCGTCAACATCGCCCGGTCGTCGCCAAAAAACTTGTCCCCATGCAACTCGATGAATTCATCGAACGCAAGGTTCAAATAGTCCTTGGTGTATGGCCTGTCCTTGTGACGAGAAACTTGAACAATCTGCCACGGCGTAAGATTGGCGTAGATGCCTCGTGTCGTCTCTGTCCACTTGCGACGCAGCTGTCGCATTTGCTCCTGCTCGGCTTCGGTGTGACTATCGTTTTTCTCAAGAGTCCGCAGCTGGATCTCAATGTCCAAAATCGGTTGCTCAAACTCAAATCCTGGGGCTGTCGTTTCCATAGTCTTCGTTATCGTTTTGCTAGCTTTAGTGTTTGGTGAGTCGCCTGCCACGGCCTAGAGGCCAAGGGCCAAGCCAAGTTATGGTCCTTTGGCG
>JANMLD010000469.1:0-5633 GCA_031372345.1 Pirellula sp. | reverse complement strand
TACGGACTGGTTATTCTCCTCAGGTTGCTCTCCACCGCTTTCTGTTGAAAACCGCAGTTACCATTGTCGGATTCAGGGCGGTAACGTTACCCTGGCAGGGACTTACACCCTGCTGTTCAAACGCCTTTGAAGGCGCACTGGGCGAGTTCGCTCCGCGACTCTCGGTCAGCGTAGCCGGAACAACCCATCCGAGTTGCCCCGCAAGAACGGTTCGCACAGATCGCACGCTCGGTCAGGGCCGGGTCGCTACGAGCCAGGACGTCAGTCGGCGGAGCGACTGACCCACGTGGGCGAGTTCGCTCCGCGACTCGCGGTCAGTGTAGCAGCAACAACCCATGCGAGTTGCCCCGCAAGAACGGTTCTCACAGATCGGACACTCGGTCAGGGCTGGGTCGGTACGAGCCAGGACGTCAGTCGGCGGAGCGACTGACCTACGTACTTACATCCAACCTTCGTCAGCGAAAATCGAATCGAGCGAACTTTCCGACCGCTTGGTTTTCGTTACCCAACCAGCCAAGTAGCTTTCCAATGAATCATCCGATCGATCGTTTTCGCTTGCTATCGCTAAGTCAGGACCATATCGAAGCGACTCTCCTGCAACCGCAGAAACTGCCATATCAATTTGCCCTTCATCACTCGACCTGTACTCCGATTGCTGGATTCCGATGATGATCTCGTCCTTGGTCGGAGTCCGCACGATCTCTTGGCTATATCCGAGATTCGCCATGGACGTTTCACCTTCACCAGCCCCAGAATTCCCACGTTCATTGATGTAATTGATGACCAACAATACGTCGAGCGGATCGATGGAACCGTTTCCATTCGGATCCAAATAAGGTGGTATTGGAAGGTTGGAAGGAAGCCTTCTTTCACCGTTGAAATTGATGTCGTTGATCAAGATCAAGACGTCGATCGGAGAAATGCTTCCGTCCGCATTCACATCCAAATTGTTCGATGGATTCTGATGAATCGAACCACCGACGATAATCGTGACGGTTGCAAGATTGCTTGAGAGGCCATCGTTGTCCTGTACCGAATACTGCAGGCTGGCTGTCCCAGCAAAACCGGCGGGCGGCGAGTATCGAATCGAACCGTCCGCTTGAACAGCCGCTGTTCCGACATCCGGGCCACTCGCAATGGTGACGGAACCTCGATTGAGTGATCCATCCGGATCGCTGTCGTTTCGAAGTATATCGATTACAACTGGCGTACCAACATTCGTTCTAGCAAAATCGGCTACCGCCAGCGGTGAGGTATTAATCGTAACGGTTACCAAGGCTTCGTTCGAAAGAGCACCGAGTGCATCCCGAACACGATAGGTAAAGGTGTCGATTCCCTTGAAGCCAGGGGCGGGTCGATACTCGATGCGTCCCGTCGGCTGTGAAGTGGCTGTGCCATGCGAAGCCAATTGGCCGATCTCTACGGTCCGTGGATCAATGGAATTGTCAGCGTCTTTATCGTTGGCCAAGACGTTGAGCAATTCGGTTATTCCGAACGGTACACTCAAATTATCGTTGACTGCGACTGGAGTATCGTTCGAGCCTGAAACAGTAATCGTCACCGTCGCCAGGTTGCTGGTAAGGCCAACCGCATCGCGAAGCGTGTAGGTAAAGGTGTCAACTGCAGTCTCGCCGTCTACAAGCCTTTGCAATTGTGCTGCGTTGCGAGAGTCATACGTAAACTGACCGTTCGGCAACACGCTCACGATGGCACCCAGCGTACTGGTCGTTTGCGACGAGCTGACGGTGATGGTGTCGTTTGGCAAATCGACATCGCGATCATTCGAGATCACTCCCGGTGCGTTGACTGTCAAAATCGTATCCTCACCCGTCGTATAGCGATCATTGACTGCGACCGGAGCATCGTTCTTTTGCTGCAGTGTGATCGTAAATGTCTTGGCCGCAGACTGATTCACATTTGGAGGCGTGTTAGCACCGTTGTCGCGAGCGAAAACGCTGACGATCGCTATACCGAACGCGTCTTGAGCTGGAACGAACTCCAAAACCCCAGCCGCACTAATCGTGGGTTGGACTGAGAAAAGGCTATTGTTGTTGTTGGACGTGAATATCGAAACGGTTTGCCCAGCTTCGTCGGCGCCCGTGGCCGGAGTGTCGTTCAACCCTTGAGCAGGAACGATATCCTTGATGGCCGGAGCCGTGTAGCGAGCTGAGTCCTCTTCGACTGAAACGTTGCCAATGACATTGAAGCCAGGGGCGTCGTTGAGCGGATTAGCGACGATTGTCAACTTGGAAACAGCAGAGCGATTGTTGTTCGGAGCTGTCCCCGAACCGCTATCGACCGCGACCACATCGACGATGGCTCGACCATTCGCATCTTTGGCAAGAGTGAAGGTCAAGACACCGGTCGGACTGACGGCGGGCAATACTGAGAACAACGAATTGTTGTTGGTTGTAAGGACAAAGCTGACCGTTTGGGCCGGTGTGAGCGGTGGAACACCGTTGATTTCATCGAGCGCACTTGGTGGTCCGGCAAGGATCGCGGTTGCCCAAGCAGCCGAAAACGCTGGCGCATCTTCTTGAACCGTGATGTCGCTACCGGCGATGAATTGAGGTGGATCATTGATAGGCGACAACTGAATGGTAATGGTTCCAGTGGCACTAGCTTGCGGAACGCCATCGTCGGTAACGACGTAGCGAATGAGATCGTCGCCAACGTAGTTGAGCGGCGGACTGTATTCGAAGCTGATGATCTGGTCAGCCACGAAAATCGGCGTTACGATACCACCGCGATCTGTCGTGCGCTCGATTTGAGTCATTCGCACTCGCTGTCCAGCAACCACTTCATCAAGCGGACCTGGTGCGTCCGGAGACAGTCCAGCGATGATGCTAGCAGCCGTAATCGTGATTCGCGTTTCCTCGGCACCTAAGACTACGTGTGGACTTGGAATCGGTGGATCGTTGATCGGATTGATATTGACGGTGAAGGTCTGTTCGGCCGAAAGATTGATGTCAGGGCTGGTCGATGGGCCATTGTCTCGAAGAGACACAAAGACCCGACGGCTCAGCAGTGCCCCGTTGGCATCCCTCGTATTGTCGTTTACATCTCTGGCGGTCTGGTATACGAGCGTACCGTCCGCTTGAATCGTCGGCTGGACCGCGAAGACACTCGGGTTTTCCGCTCGCACTAGGAAGTTGAGTTCCTGGGTGCTCTCGTCAATCGCTGTGGCTGGCCCGGGCCTAATCCCGATTGCGAAACCTGGGACGGTGACCACTCCCTGATCTTCATCGGCAGTCGTCTGCCTTGAAGTCGGAAGACTGAACTCAGGCGCGTCGTTGACCGATCGGATATTGATCGTGAACGTGGCCGTTGCACTTACATTGCTGTTGGGTGGAGGACCAGCCCGTCCATTGTCTGTTAATCGGACCACGAACACCGACGTGCCACTGCGGTCTGGGGCCGTGTGGAAAATCAGATTTCCGGTGGCCGTATCGATGGTCGGTTGCCCGGTCGCTGTGAAGAGCGTCGGATTGGAATTCACGATCGTTTCAAAGGACAGAACCTGAGCAACGTCTTGTTCGAAGCCGGATTCGTCCCTGGCGGTATCCGGTCCACGACGCAGATTTCGAACAAAATCCGTGATCACGGTCTGCGTGGTGACCGGTGCAAATGTCTCTTCGTCTTCACGAATCGAAATGACCGGTTTGTTCAACGTAAACGAAGGCGAATCGTTGATGTCCGCTGCCGTAATCGTCAAAATTTTGGTGGTCGAGGCAATCAGCGGAGTGCCGTTGTCGGTTGCCGTAACCGCGATATTTAGACTGCCCGAGAACCGACTATTGACATCGTCATTCAGTTGGAACTCGAGATCACCCGTTCCGGTAATTCTAGGCTGGACTTTGAAGTAGCTGACGCCGTTGATAGCATCCGCAGGAGCGACCGTAATCGTCACGGTTTGGCCGACTTCGTCGATGGCGGTAACAGGTCCTGGAACAATCCCGGTCAAGAAGCCCGGAATGCGTGTTAGCGGCGTATCCTCGATGGTGCTAAATGTGTTGGTGGACATGGTGAACTGGGGAGCGTCGTTCACCGGATTCACATTGATGGTAACCGTATGCGTCTTCGAAAGCGGTCCGGTCGGACCATTCGGAGCGGCGCCTGGTCCGCCATTGTCATTGATCTGGAAGGTGATTACCACGGGTCCCAAGATCGTGTTTGCATCGGGAGCCAGGGTAAACTCGAGTTCACCGCGACCACCAGCTAGCAAGTTGACCTTAGGCTGACCCGCAGCCGTAAACAAGAATCGGTCTTGAGGGCGAACCGTGATAATGAAGTTGGTTGGCTGGGCTGGCAAACCTAATACGTTTCCAAGTTCGTCGTCGGCAAGAACTGGTCCAGCCGCAATTCCTGAGAAAATCGCCAGTTTCTGAGTCGCGGCGTCCTCTTCTACGGTCAGGGCCATCGACATAGACCCGGTCGATGGATTCGTGGTTGGAACCGTCGTTGTCGGCGGAACCGCTACCAAATCGAACAATGGCGAATCGTTCACCGGATCAATCGTGATGGCCAAGAGGCTAGAAACGGTTTGTACCGTTCCTTGATCGTTGACGTCCAAAGAATCCTGAACTGATAGTCGAACGAATACCGTACTTGCAATCAATCGATTGTAGTTCGTGCCCGGCGTGTAATTGACAAACGTATTGGGTCCGACCGTGGTTACGGAAACGCTTTCACCCGGTCGAGCAGCAATCAAGACGTTGGCCGCATTGACCAAAACGGCGTTGACGATCTTGAGTGTTTGCAGATTTTCGTTGGCAGGTCCTGTGACGTCTCCAACCAAGAAGTCGGTTTGATTCCAGGATTGTGCAATGTCCTCGTTAAAGGTCTTTGCATCATCGAGCAATACCGGAGCATCGTTCACAGGCCGAACATTGATTGTCACCGTGTGAATCTTCGACAGATTTCCGGTAGGACCGTTGGGGGCAGACGCCGCTCCACTCTTGTCGTCGATCTGAAAGGTAACAATGGCTGGACCTAAGGCCAACGAATTGGCGTCGGCAGCCAACGTGTACTCCAACTCGCCAATGCCTCCACCGATTTGATTGACCTTGGGAAGACCCGTGGCAGTGAATAAGTAGGTATCTTGTGGTCGGATGGTGACGATGAAGTCAGTAGGCTGCTTGTCGGCTATAAACAGTCCACTGCCAAGCTCATCATTGGCCAAGGCAGGTCCCGCAGCAATTCCTGTGAAAATTCGCATCTTCTGCGTTGGCGCATCTTCGTTCACGGTGACCGTGATTTCTTCGCCGTTCGCATTCACGGTCGGAGTGTTGGTAAAGGCGTTGGGTGCCACTGTTGGAGCAACGGCAGCCAAACTGAACAGCGGCGAATCGTTCACCGGATTGATCGTGATTCTTAGAATGCTAGTCCGTGTTTGGACCGAGCCTTGATCATTTGGATCCAACGAGTCCTTGACCGATAGACGCACAAACACAGTACCACCGATCCGTAGATTGTAGTTCGTGCCTGGAGTGTAATTAACAAAGGTATTCGGCCCAACGGTCGTTACTGCGATGCTTTCACCGGATCGTGGCGGGATGACGTTGCTCGGATTCAGTGGATCCACCAACTCAGCATTAACGATGCTCAGCGTTTGCAGATTTTCATTGGCTGGC
>JANMLD010000424.1:0-26066 GCA_031372345.1 Pirellula sp. | reverse complement strand
TGCCAACATATCTGAGCCCAAGCGACAAAGCCGAGTCGGTAAGCAGCAATGCCAAACCGATCGCTGGGGACTTCGCACCCTCGAATTATCCATTTAGCAAAGGCTCTGGCACGTCGACCGGACGCACATGATCGCGTGGCTCACCCTGGGATGCCGACGGTGTTTTCTATGCACAATCCAAGGTGAAAATCACCGATATCAAGGATGGCTCGAGCAACACCATTGGTGTTTCAGAACGCATACTAGGTGAGGGTGGCGAATCGACCACCTTGTCGTCGCGCGCCGAACTTAAGCCGCAGACGATGTTCGTCAACCCTGGAGCTGAAACGAATGATACCAATTGCGGCAGTTCGTTGAGAGTCAATTTCAGCCAGCGTCGGATGTACACCTGGGTTGCAGGCGAACCTCGATGTACCAGTTACAACCATTACTATGCTCCAAATGACAAGATAAACCCTGATTGCGTTGCCAACTTTACGGGAAGCGATCCGGTAACTCGCAGCTCAGGACATGGACTGAGTACGGCACGCAGTCGGCATACTGGTGGTGTCAACGCGAGTTATTGTGACGGCAGCACTCGGTTCGTTGCAGACACGATTGACATGACAGTCTGGCGAGCATTGGCAACTCGTATTGGCGGTGAGGTAATCAGCGGTGACAACTAAGGCATTTGCGGATCGGAAACTTCTCAAAGCACTGACGTGCGAGCAGGTTCAAAGCTATCGCGACGATGGTTATTTGATCCTTCGCAACGTTTTCAATATCGAAAAGGTCAAATCCCTGGGCGACGAAGTGGACCGGATCGCTCGCGATTATTCGGAACTAATTGACCCGATGAATATGCGAGTTCGGTTCAAGCTGCAAGTTGAAACGGGGCAACCCGTTTTCGAAGTGCTTGATCCGATTGCTGACCTTTCACCGATTGCAAATGAAGTTACGCAAGACGAGCATTTGAGTGATATCCTTTACGACATCTATGGCGAACCCGCTTGCTTGTTCAAAGAGAAACTCATCTACAAGCCAGCTGGTGCGCTAGGAGCCACGCTGCATCAAGACTGGATCGGGTGGCCAGGATTTCCAGAGAGTTTTCTGACGGTGTTGGTGGCCATTGATTGTTTCACCGATGAAAGTGGTGCCACGGAGGTTTACCCTGGCATACACAAACAAGGATATCTCTCGCCGAAGGATGGGCAGCACCACTGCCTGACGCATGAAATGCTTGGAGTCGAGCCCGTGCCGTTGATACTAGAGCCTGGGGACGTGGCCATCTTTGGTTGCTTCACTCCACACCTGTCCGCAGCCAACATGAGCAAGTCCAGTCGTCGCGGTTACTTTATTAGTTACAACGCACTTTCCGATGGTGGCAATCAATACCAGAAACACTACCGAGAGTTTCACGAATGGATTCGCTTCAAGTCGCCAGCCGAGGTACGCGACCAATTGTTCTTTCGGTAACCAAAAACAGCGAAGTCCTTGCGATTCATGACCATTCAAACAGCTCCCTATGAGTCTCTGCAAAAGGTCGGTTGGACTTCAACGGGTCGCTCGTGGACCGAGCGAGTGATTCACTACGGCTGGGGACCGATACTAGTCGGTGCGATGGCAATGGCAGCAACCTATCCCGGTCGTACCCATGGCTTGGGGATGGTTACCGAACCAATGCTGGCTGACCTCAATCTAGCAACCGCCGAGGGACGCGTCTTTTACGCTTCGCTCAATTTCTGGGGAACACTCCTGGGTGCATTCTTTTGCCTGCCGGTTGGATGGCTATTTGATCGATTTGACCGACGTTTGATTCTGATCGCAAATTTGACGCTTTTAGGAATCTCAGTTGTGTGGATGTCGATGGTACAAAGTTGGCAAGCTTTGTTCGCGTCGCTCATACTTACTCGTGGGCTTGGCCAAAGTGCGTTGTCCGTTGTGAGCTTGACAATCGTCGCCAAATCATTCGACGGACGACGAATCGGAATGGCAATGGCGTGGTACGCAATTTTGTCCGTTCCCTTCCACTTAGTATTGATTCAAGGTGTCGGCTGGGCGTTGACCGACGGCAAGTATGATTGGCGACTGATCTGGGGCTGCGTTGGATTCACTCTAATGACCATGTCTGCGTTCGCAATCTTTCTATATCCTCGCGGCTCGGCCTCGCCCGAGAAGCAAGATGCGAATACTAGTGGGCACACACTCGCCGAAGCGTTGGCAACACCGGCCTTCTGGGTTTTTAGTCTGACTATTTCGCTTTGGGGAATGATCTACGCAGGAGTCTCGCTTTTTAACGTCGATATATTCAGAGAGCGAGGTTTCGATGAAAAACTTTATTTTAATGTTCTGTCGTTGGTGACTGTCGTTGCCTTGATTTCGAAGCTTTTCTTTGGCTGGTTGGTCAATTACGTATCGTTAAGCCGCCTTCTTGCGGTCTGCTTGCTGACGACTTCGGTTGCACTGATTGGTCTTCCGTTGGCGACTCGAATGTGGCATGCCTATGCTTATGGAGTCGGTCTTGGGATCGCTTCAGGGGCTGTTGCATTGCTTTTTTTCGCCACTTGGGGCAAACTTTACGGTCAAAAAGAGCTTGGACGTATTCAGGGAGTCGCTCAAATGCTAACTGTCTTCGCATCTGCCTCCGGACCGCTTATATTCTCATACAGCAAACAGATGACCACGTCCTACACGTGGATATTCCAACTCCTTGCCGGACTAGTATTGGTGATGGCAGTGATTGCTTGGTTTACGCCACTTCCACAACCTCTTGAAAGAGTCGAGACATCCCAATGAGCCTTCCCACTATTGTCACGAATCCCGTTCGATTTCATATTTCGCTCAACGTGTCGGACCTAAGCCGCTCGATCGACTTTTACCGAATCCTGTTTGATCAACCACCAGCCAAGGAGCGAGCAGACTACGCCAAGTTTGAACCGAACATACCTCCGCTAGTATTGTCTCTTGAGCCAAACGGCCGCTGTGGCGGAGGCACGCTAAATCATCTTGGCATTCGGCTCACCGACGCACGGCAACTTGTAAACGTTCAAGAACGCCTTGAAAAAGCTGGCGTGCGTTCGCAGCGTGAAGAGGGGGTTGAATGCTGCTATGCGAAGCAGACAAAGTTCTGGGTTCATGATCCTGACAATACGTTGTGGGAATTCTACACGCTAGATGATGATGAGTTGGACCGTCGCGGTGCGGGGCAGAGCGTTGAGTTAATGACTGGTAGTACGTTGCCTGACGAAGCATGTGTCTGGGAGCATAAGCTTGGAACTCCGATACCATCTCGAATTGACGTTTGCGACCAGTCGCAAGACGAGGTTCGACTTCGGGGATCATTCAATGTGCCACTCAGCGAGGAAGAGCAAAAGAGTCTACTCTCTGAAGCCGCTCGCATCCTCAAACCCAACGGTCGATTACTGGTTAGAATACTTTCGGGCGATCAATCGCATAGTTCTCCAAAATTGACAGGGAGTGGTGCTCCAATACGATTTGTGCCCGCCAAAGATGATATTGTACGGCTCATTGCGGAATCCATGTTTAGTGGTCTGCGACTGCTCAAATATGACGACCCACCATGTTTCGTTTTCGAAGGAGTCACCATGCGAGAAACCCATATTGAAGCGTTCCACATCGCCTGATGGACACTCCGAAGTAATCAAGAACCAAATAGCTGGTGTTTAGCGGTGGTTGCAACACTTTTGCAACCGGCGAGATGGAAAGAATCACTTTGGCCTCAATCAAGAAACCAATATTTCGCGGGTTTACGCTCGTCGAATTGCTAGTGGTTATTGCCATCGTTGGTATTTTGGTCGGACTCTTTCTTCCGGCTGTTCAACAAGCACGGGAAGCCGCTAGGCGCGTCCAGTGTTTTAATAATCTGAAGCAACTTGGACTGGCCATGCATAACTATCAGTCCGCGTTGCGAACTCTTCCACCGGGCCGTGTAGTCAATGTGTCAGCAAGCGATAACTTGACTGCCTCAGCGAACGGAAATGCTTCCACTGGAAACGGAAATTGCTTCTCAGCTTATGCATTTCTCTTGCCGCAATTGGAACAGAGTGTAATTTACAACCAAGTCAACTTCACAAGTGGACCGGATACCTCTGCCAACAACGACATGAGTATCACTCAGCCCCCCATGTTCTTATGCCCATCAGATAGTGGTATTCGATCCTTGGCGCAGGGAGTCGGGTTCGCGGGTGTCACCAACTATGTTTTGAATACCGGTACGACGTTTCCAGTTTCCACGCGGAATCCTGCCGGAATTCAAGTTACCGGAATCTTCTACGAAAATTCAAAGGTAAGATTTACTGATATTACCGACGGAACAAGCCAAACGGTTTGTATTGGCGAACAGATTTTGTCAGACCCAAGTGACCGCGCAAACAGTTCGGGAAATTGGAACGGAAGTCGACCGACAACAGGTTTTGTGTTGACGACTGATAACAACAATACGAATGCTGGCCCTGAACTGCTTCAATATCCTCAGGATTGTGTGAGCGGAAATAGGCTGCAGTTAACGCGTGGCAGCCGCATTCTCTACGGTGCCCCAGGGCACACCATGTACAACCACATTCGTTGCCCGAATGATAGTCAGATTGATTGCCGAGGAGGTTTGCCGCATAGCCAAAGAAACTTCTATTGGTGGAGTCGGCTCAGCCACAACGTGGCCGCCCATAGCAAACACGTGGGCGGAGTAAATGCGATTTATTGCGATGGTCACGTGCAATTCGTGTCCAATGAAATTGATCTAGTAGTATGGCAAGGCATTGGAAGTCGAGCTAGTGGTGAAGTAATTGGTGACTACTAACGCGATTTGCGAGACTCCAGCTTCCATAGCTCCATTGCGAAATCGATCGGGTTCCAATTCTCTTGGCATCGGCGCATCGGCGTTACTGGTTAGGATTCTCGATTAGCGACCTCAGTCTTTCTCCGAGGGGCGTCGGAAACTTGGCTATCCAGCCCTGGTCCAGCAGGCCAACATCAATCATATCTAAAATGTGCACTCGGTCTTTGAGTCGAAACGAGTTGAGTTTCATTCGTACCAATCGCTCCAATGGCAACGTGCGGATTCCATCACCATACTCGGTCGGCTCAACGTCGGGGTTTGCTTCGTAGTCATCTTGCTTAACCATACGATTTGCAAGTACGACATGGATCGCATAGCGCACCGAATCGTCTTTTCCCTCAAGAAACATGTCCAAGGCTGCCACTTTACGATAATGGTAACCACTCACTGCCATTATTTGTTTAACCTGCTCGAGATCCTCTGGGCGAATCAATACATCTACATCATTGGTTGCGCGTACGGCACCAGGATCAACCTGAGCTACCCAAATTCGAACCGCATTGCCCCCAACGATCGCAAACGGAATTCCAGTTGTTTCGAGAATTTCAATCGTCTTACGTAGTCTTTGCTCAACTCGATCCATAGACTCCCCAATCCTTTTCCAGAGCTGATCACCGACAACAGTCAATTCCAAGGTCATTCGATTTCCCTCCATATTCTTTTAGGCGAGAGGCGATGGGAAAACTACCAATCATAACCAGAAACATAGGTGAGGGACCGGCGAAATTGTCCCTCGCTTACGCTCTTACCTTCGCTTTGGGATATTCCAATCGGCCGCTCGCCTTGCAAGTATAGCACGGGAACGGAAGGAAATGCCCACGCGGCAGGTAGGCGTGAGCCTGCCGCTCGCCTACTAACGACGGTGGTTTGCCACGAACGTGGCACCGTTCGCTTCGTTCCTGCATGTTAGAACCCGATCGGTTTGTTTCTTAATCCAAGCTCATTCCATAAAAATGAAATGACATTCGGAATAGCCAATGCGAGTCGTTGCAAGGAAGGTTTTTTAGGATGAGCGGGGGCCTGGGTCGGATAGGTCATTGACGCGAGTCGCGGAGCGACGTCGCCGTGGATCAGTCGCTCCGCCGACTGATGTCCGCCATGATGGAACCCTATTGGCTCTTCTTTTGCCCTAGCTTATCGAATAAGAACGAAATGGAATTCGGAGTAGTCAATGCGAGTCGTTGCAAGATACGTTCTTTGGGATGAACGGGGCGTTGGGTCGGATAGGTCACTGACGCGAGTCGCGGAGCGACGTCGCCCACGATCACTCATATTGCAACGCGCTCGAGACATTCAGTCGCGCGGCGCGTTCGGCGGGGACCATGGCGGCCACGACCACCACCAAGAGCTCAAAAATCGGCGCACCCGCCAGTAGCCATGGATAGATCGTAAACAGGACCGCATGACCAGTCACCGGCATCGTGGTTAAGTTGATAACATAGTGAATCCATAGACCGGTCAAGACCCCAGGCACGATGCCGATGATCCCCATGATCAAGGCTTGGGCCAAGATCATTTTTCGGATTTGCCAGCGGGTCATGGCCACCACTCGCAGCATACCAATTTCCCTTGTCTGCTCCAAAATATTCATCGCCAGCGTGTTGATCAAACCAAAAGCCGCGATCACCGAACCAAGTGCAAGCACGGCCCAAAGACCACCCACCACACCATTGAGCGTATCTCGAATCACTTTCACCAGATCGACATACGATTGGAACATCATGCCCGTCTCAGAGCACAGTTCTCTCAGCTGTTTCTCAACACTGATAAGATCCTTTGGATTGGCTTTCACTACGATCACGTCCGTCCCGTCCACGCTCAATAACTTTTTTGCATATTCAGCTTGCAAGTAAAGGGTAAGGCCCCCCGCAATGTACTCGTTGGTGACCCCCACCACCTTGAGCGTTGTCGAACCCTCATTGGTCTCAAGCGGCAGCGTGTCGCCAATGTGCAAATTCAACCGCTGCGACAATACGGATCCCAAAACCACCTCACCGCTGCGAACTCCCTTCATTACTTCGGCTTCATTACCTTCGGTCAAATCGAAATAGTCTTGACTGTCCGAATTGAAGTTGCGAACCACGGCCACGACGGAACTATCGTTGGTTCGTGCGCGAACAAATCGCAGCGTATCGACCAACGCAACACCGGGCATCGCGGCGACTTTTTCGGCCAGTCCATCTGGCATGTCGGCGGCCTGACCACTATTCATATCCGGCATGGCGGCTCGCACAAAAAAGTCGCCAACAATCGATCTTTTGTACCAACTCTCAACATTGCCAATGTTGTCCAAAATCGTACTCGCCATGCCTAGGCCAGTCCCCATGGCAATGAACACAATGCCGATCGTTAGGGACGATCGGCCTCGATGACGCAGGATTTGGCGACGTGCAAGCATGCCCTCGGTCTTCAAAAAGAAACTGAGGAGCCAGGCAACCCAAGCGGTCAAATCACCGATCAAGGCCGGAAGCAAAAAGACCATGCCAATTTTCATGAGCATGGTTCCCAAGACCACCTGGCTCAGATCGATCACGCGAAGAACAGCTAGCGCTTGAACCGCAAGCCCGATGACCATGAGCGTACCACCAAGCCCCAACCATGCGGCTCTCGATGTACTAAACTCCCCTTTGGCAACAACTCGCATGGCTTCTGATGGGGACAGCTTCGAAGCTCTCAGGGCTGGGAAGAATGCCCCCAGCAACGCTACTCCCAAGCCACAAACAACGGCAATCGCGTAGGGCCAGATCGACCAGGGGCTCGGCGGTATCTCGATTTGAAGCAGTTTCGAGGTCGAGCTTCTCAAAATCGCGGCTCCCAAATGACCAACAAAACAACCCAGGAGTGTACCAATCATGCCCAGCCACAGCCCTTCTCGAACGATCATCCAAAGCAACTGATGACGTGTTGCTCCCATCGATCTCAAGATTCCCAGTTGCCTGCGTCGCTCCCCAACGTTCATTTGAAACGTGTTGTAAATGATGAATGCGGAAATGATCAGCGCAAAGGCTGTTGCCAGCCGAAGTCCCTGTTGCATAGCCACGGTGCTTTCGTCGGCCACTTGGCTACGCATGGTGGGTTGATGAACACGCAAGCCTGTTGGTAGCATGGCTCTGACGGCCTCAGCAACTTGATCCACTTTTGCCTCTTTGTCGAGCACCAGTTGCACCGCATCCAGTTTGCCAGGCGACTTGGTCCAGCGCTGGACCGTTAGCAGTCGGGCAACAATTAATCCCGATTGGATCCCCGCGCTAGCGTCGTTTGGTTTCAACAATCCAACGACCTGAGCAGACTGCGTCCCGCTTCGGGTTTCGAAAGCTACCGAACTACCGATCGATACCTTTGCCGATTCCGCAAAGCTGGCATCCATGAGAACGGAGGCCGCATCGGTGCTGGGGTCTTCTAAGTCTTTGCCGGCCACCAAGGTATAGCTGCGCACTTGGCGGTCCGATTCAGGAACGACTCCCAGGAGCTGTACACGATAACGCGTAAAAACGGTTTCGACCTTCGCTTCGTCGGAGCTCGCGTCGGTCGAAGTTGAGACCGGCGGATTTTCCGGTGGTCTTATTACTTTCATGTTGCTATACCGCCGCAAGATGGGCGAAGCAATTTGAACGCCTGGCAACTTTGCGACAGGCTCCAATGGCTTGCCTTCGAAGGAAGCACCACCCACGGCTTCGATTTCAAGCGAAGCGTTTCCGGTCACGGCGCGAACCATTGCAATCTGCGCTAGCTGAGCGGAATCGGATGCGAGGTAGGTCGCAACGATGGCGGAAACGCCAATGACGATGCTCAGCAGTGTCAGCAAACTGCGAGCCGGACGGCTTCGGATTTCCCGAATGGAAAGTCTTCTCAAGGGCATTAGCGACTCCCCTCCGAGAGAATCGCTGGATCGCTGGCGATGGGCGAAGAGGATTTGGGGAACTGTCCCGAGCCTACGTTGGAGCCTACGTTGAACGCTTGCGAATTGGCCGCAAACTCGTCCTGCGGAATGTCCCGTTCGATATTGCCGTCTCGGAACATCAGCAATCGAAAAGCAGACCGAGCCACGTTGGCATCATGGGTCACCATGACAATGGTTTGCTTAGACTGTGATGCTAAATCACGTAAAAGTTGCGTGACCCGACCGCTTTGTCGAGAATCAAGGTTGCCGGTTGGTTCATCGGCTAGCAGAATCGCAGGCTTGATCGCCAGAGCCCGGGCCACAGCAACGCGCTGCTGTTCGCCGCCAGATAATTTTGCTGGAATGTGGTCGGCTCGGTGCAGCAGTTCTACCCGCTCTAAAGCTTCTGCCGCTCTGGCTTTGGCCGTCTTTCGATCGACACCGTCCAGTTCCAGGGGCAACGCCACATTTTCAAGCGCCGACAACGTTGGGATAAGATTGAACGCTTGAAAGACAAATCCGATTTTGCGTCGCCGCATAATGGTCCGCTGGTCATCGCTGAGCTTTGCAATATCCACGCCATCGAGAATCACCTCGCCGCTTGTCGGCGGTTCGATTCCACCGATAATACTCATGAGCGTGCTCTTTCCAGAACCGGACGGGCCCATAACGGCTACAAACTCGCCACTTTCAATGGTCAAATCCACCCCTCGTAATACTTCAACGGCGACATCGCCAGTGCCGAACTGCTTGAAAAGTTTGCGAGTCGTAATAATCGGCATTAGGGATTTTCGTTAAATTGATCTTGGGAAGAGTGGAAGAAGATTATAAACCAAGACGCAGATGCTGGCATCCCTCCCCCCGAGTGGCGGTCGCGTGCGTGTTTTGTCTCACCATGGAGGATTTCAACGAATGCGAATCTTAATCACGGGTGCAAGTGGATTGTTAGGCAACAACGTGGCCCGGCTAGCCCTAAAACGTGGGATGGAGATTGCAAGCGTAAGCAGATCCGATAGAAAAAACCGAGCGTTCGAAGACCTGAATATTGAAGTATTTCCAGTCGATGTCGGCGACCGGGAGATATTGGCCAAAGTTTTTGAAAGTCGCTTTGATGCGGTCATCCATTGCGCAGCAAACATTCATATCGGTTGGAAATGCCTGGATCAGGGATTGCAGGTCAACCGCGACGGAACAAAATATTTGCTGGATGAGGCGGGCCGACGCGGAATCAAGTTCATTCATGTATCCACCGTAAATACGCTAGCCGTTGGGACAAAAAAATCGATTGTCGACGAAGATACCCCGGGTGATGGACAGATTCCATGCACCTATGTCGTAACGAAGATGGCCGCGGAACGCTTAGCGGTCGATGCGGCAAAAGCGGGCCAAAACGTGGTGATCGTCCACCCAGGATTTATGCTCGGACCGTGGGACTGGAAACCGAGCAGCGGCAGAATGATTCAAGCCTTGGAAGGATTTGCACCGCTATCACCCTCGGGTGGTTGTACCGTTTGCGATCCTCGCGACGTTGCACAAGCCATCTTAAACGCGATCGATCGCGGTGATTCCGGTCGCCACTATATCCTCGGGGGCGAAAATATGACTTATCTCGATCTCTGGCGTCGAATCCGGTCAGCTCTCGGTAAAAAAGGCCCCTTAACCCACATGCGTGCTCCCGCGAAACTCATCGCAGGCGCGTTCGGTGATATGATCAGCAAGTTCATGCGAGATGAGATGGAAGTCAATTCCGCGGCCATCGCCATGTCGTCTCAATTTCAATGGTTTAGCAGCCAGCGGGCCATCGCCGAGTTAGGCTATCAACCTCGGCCCGCCGACGAATCCATTCGAGACGCAGTCCAATGGTTAAGCCAAAACAATTTCCTAAGGACTTCCATAGATGGGTAACAGTAAGCTGAAAAAACTGCGGATTGGGTTGCACCGGAACTTAATTCGGTTTGGGATCGACGTGCGCAAAAAAAGGGCGGATCGAAAGTTGTTGGAGCAGGTTGTCTTTCCAGAGCTTTTGCGAACGCCCGATTATCGTCGGATTCTGTTTGTTGGCTGCGCTTGGTACACGCTTCACTACCCCAGCATTTTTCGCGATCGCGATTTCATCACCATGGAAATCAGCCCCGAGGAAGCTCAATATGGTGGGGCAACGCATATCATCGACTCGTGCGAGAACATCGCTCAACACTTCCAACCTAATTCGCTGGATGTGGTGGTTTTTAATGGCGTGTACGGTTGTGGACTGAATGAACTCAACGCTATCAACCACACGCTGCAAGCGATTTACCATTCGCTTTGTCCCAACGGACTTTTTATTTTCGGTTGGAATGATTTGCCTGCGATGGCTCCCTACCGCATTGACGAGCTGGCTGGTCTCAACGCATTTGAGCCTTATGCTTTCCCGCCGATTAAGAAAGCGATCCATGAATCGGACTCCAAGAATCGACATCGGTTTCATTTCTATCGCAAGGGCCTCGAATGAGTATAAGTCCATGGGATGCACTTGAGCGAGCCATCGCCTTGGCCGTCAATGCCCATCGAGGCCAACGCGACAAAGCTGGCCAGCCCTATATATTGCACCTTTTGCGGGTCATGCAATCCGTGGACGATCCGATTGAAAAACAAGCTGCCGTGCTGCATGACTACATCGAGGATGTTGGCGGCAGCGTGCAAGAATTAACTCAAAATGAAATCAGCGATTCAGCCATCCAAGCGATCGTGCGTTTGAGCAAGTCGGAGCAATGCACCTACTGCGAATACATCATCAACCTCAGCACCGATCCAATCGCAACGCGGGTTAAGTTGGCAGATCTGGAAGACAATTATCGGATCGGGCGAGTTGCGTATCGATTGGGACACGAAGTCGAGGATTCCAAACGGATCCAGAAATACGCTTTAACGCATCAGTTTCTGTCTGAGGCAATGGAGGAGCAAGTTTATCGCGTTCGGATGGTCGGTTTGGAGTGAGAAGCTCGGCAGGAGCCTCGCACTCCCGATGTTTGCACACTCCCGATGTTTGCACATTCCCGATTTTTGCACCGCACAGGAAATATCTGAAATAATTGGGTTGGACTAGCTATCCCTTGCTTGCGGCCAGCGTCCGTGGCGATTAAATTCCCATTAGAGGTTCCGAACGGGCTTAATGGACGCAATGCGTCTGAAGTAGTCGTTATTTCTTTTTGGCCGTTTGGTGCCTGTCAAATGTGAGGTATCGCGTAAAGTCACTTTTTGAGGGTACGAGATCTTGCAGAGCAAGGGGCATACGGTCTATCAGATCTTGCCCAGCGCGAGTTTGGCCGATGCAGTCGAGCGACTGGTTCATTTCAACTGCGGTTCGTTGTTGGTTTCCGAAGCGGATTTGATCGTCGGGATTATCACCGAAAGGGATATCTTGAAGGCCATCCAAAGCCATAGGCAAGACTTGAGCGCTCTTTCAGTGGGTGATTTCATGACCCGGAATCTGGTCACGGGGCATCCCAGCGACGAGGTCGGAGAAATCATGGGAAAGATGACCACAAGTCGAGTACGACATCTCCCAATTATGGATACCGGCCGCCTAGTCGGAATGATATCCATCGGGGACGTTGTCAAAGCTCAATTCGACTTGCTTGCCGTCGAGAACCACTATTTAAAGGTTTACATTCAAGGCTGAAGGTTGTTCGAATCACTTCATTTAATTTTCCTCGGAAGATAACGAATCGAAGTTATGCAATGGTTGAAAGGTTTGAGATTTCGAAGGGATTAGCTATCCCGATTGAGGGTGAGCCGGAACAAGCTGTTGATTTCAAGCCTGTGGGCCAAGTTGCTTTGGTCTCCAGTGATTATCTTGGGCTTCGTCCGACGCTGCTTGTGGCTGAAGGAGACGAAGTTAAGCTTGGCCAACCTATCCTAGTTGACAAGCAAACGGACGGAGTTGTTTTTACATCGCCAGCTGGCGGACGCGTTCGAGCCGTTCATCGCGGGGAGAAGCGTCACTTTTTGTCGCTGGTGATCGATATCGCGGACAACGAGTTGCGTCAGGAGTTCCCGGTCATCAGAGCAACTCAGATTTCGAATTTGAGCCGTCTGGAAGTTACAGCGAGAATCGTTGCCACCGGGCTTTGGACCGCTTTTAGAACACGCCCCTACAGTCGACTTCCCTCGCCTAAGTCCTTTCCCAACGCCATCTTTGTCAATGCGATGGATAGCAACCCGCTAGCTGTCCAACCTAATGTGGTGATTCGAGAAGCTAAAGAAGATTTTGCGGCCGGGCTAGATGCAGTTGCTCGTTTAACCGAGGGGACAGTCTTTGTGTGCCGCGCCAACGGCACGGAGACCCCGGGAGAGATGATACCCAAGGTGCGCGTGGCGGAATTCGGTGGCCCGCATCCCTCTGGCTTGGTCGGCACCCACATGCACTTTTTGAGACCGGCCGCGCCTGGCATCACCAACTGGCATCTCGATTATCAGGATGTCATTGCCATCGGTCGAGCGTTCACGCAGGGCAGACTAGACCCAACGCGAGTGATCTCGTTGGCTGGTCCATGCGTGGCCAAGCCTCGGCTACTCAAGTCGCGTCTAGGAGCCTCGCTTGCGGAACTCACCCATGGAGAGCTTAAGGGGGCCAGCCATCGCATCATCTCAGGTTCGATTCTGTGTGGTCGTCAAATCGAGGATCGCGTTGGATACCTCGGTCGCTACCACCTCCAAGTCTGTTGCGTAGCCGAAGGGAATCAGCGTGAGTTGTTGGGGTGGCAAAGGCCGGGCTTCAACAAGTTTTCGATCACACGCGCCTTCGCTTCGGCTTGGTCGGCGCCCAAGAAATTTGCGTTGACCACGAGTACTGAGGGAAGCGAACGGGCCATGGTTCCTATTGGGACGTACGAGCGAGTGATGCCGCTCGATATCTTGCCGACTTTACTGTTGCGAGCTCTGATTTCGCGTGACACGGTCCGCGCTCAGGAGTTAGGCTGCCTAGAATTAGACGAAGAGGATCTGGCTTTGTGTACGTTTGTCTGTCCAGGCAAGTATGAGTACGGCAATATTCTCCGCGACAATCTGACAACGATTGAGAATGAGGGATAGCTGACTAATGAAGTTCCTTCGCAACATGCTTGACCGAGTCCATCCCATTTTTGCCAAAGGGGGCAAGCTGGAAAAGCTCTATCCTCTGTATGAAGCAGGGGACACATTTCTTTATACGCCAGGCAACGTGACCAAGGGCTTGACCCATATTCGGGATGCGCTCGACTTAAAGCGCATGATGATCATGGTGGTGGTTTCCCTGATTCCATGCACACTGTTTGGAATTTGGAATGTCGGGTACCAGGCCAACCTCGCGATTACGTCCCTGAATGAGATGAAGATGGAGCCCTATTTCGATTGGCACCACGCGATCCATACAGCTTTGGGTTTGACTCATAACCCGAGCAATGTGTTGGATTGTTTCGTTTTAGGCGCCATGTATTTTTTGCCCATCTATTTGGTCTGCATGACCGTTGGCGGCATTTGCGAAGTCATCTTTAGTGTGGTTCGCAAACACGAAATCAATGAAGGCTTTCTAGTCACCGGACTGCTTTTCCCGCTGACGCTCCCTCCCGACATACCGTTATGGCAAGTTGCGATTGGGATCGCTTTTGGAGTGGTGATTGGCAAGGAGATTTTTGGAGGTACAGGCCGCAATTTCCTCAACCCTGCACTGACCGCGCGGTGCTTTTTGTACTTTGCCTATGCTCGCGAATTGACGGGTGACCGAGTCTGGATCGCCTCGAAGTACGTCGCGGGTGAAGGAAAGATCGATGGATTTTCGGGGGCGACGGCGTTGGGGCAATTGGCCGCAACCGACATGGCCAAGTACCCAAACACAGTCGACTCGCTCGCGCATATCATGACCACTGGCGGCGAGCGAAGTCAGACTTGGTGGGATTCATTCCTTGGAACGATTCCAGGTTCCATTGGAGAAACTAGCACCTTAGCGTGTTTGATCGGGGCGGTGATTCTGATCGCTACCAGGATCGGCTCTTGGCGAATCATGAGCGGCGTCTTCTTGGGTGCGCTTGCCGTCTCCTCTTTGTTCTACTTTATTGGTAGTCAAACGAATTCGATGTTCAACGTTCCCCCGTGGTGGCATTTTGTGATTAGTGGGCTGGCATTTGGGACGGTCTTTATGGCTACCGACCCGGTCAGCGCTTCCATGACTGAAACTGGCAAATGGTTTTACGGAATACTGATAGGTGCCATGACTATCCTCATTCGCGTGGTGAATCCGGCATTCCCTGAGGGTATTATGTTGGCGATCTTGTTCGGCAACGTGTTCGCACCGTTTATCGATTACTGCGTGATTCAAGCCAACATCCGACGGAGGGCAGCTCGCTATGCTTCCTGAGCAACGTGATTCTATGACCAATACGTTCGTTGTAACGCTGGTGCTTTGCATCGCCTGCTCGCTGCTGGTCAGCACGGCCGCGGTGGCTCTGAAGGACGTACAAGGCAAGAACAAATTGTTGGACCGACAACGAAACATCGTCGAGGCGGCTGGACTGGGCAAGGGTGAACTCAAGGCGAAGGAAATCACCGATATGTTCACCGACGGGACGATTGAACCCAGGGTAGTCGATCTTCAAACTGGAGAATACGTAGACGACAAGGCGATTGCGAACGAGTCTTTTGACGAACGCAAAGCCGCCAAAGACGACAAGATGAACGCCACGATCCATCCAGGCAAGTTCAATATCGGCATCGAAAAGCGCGAAAAGTTCACATGGGTCTACTTGGTGAAGGACAAGCAAGGCGCACTTCAACAAGTGGTTCTGCCGATTTACGGCAAAGGGCTTTGGTCCACGATGTACGGATTTGTGGCTTTGAAAAACGACTTGAAAACGATTAGCGGCTTGACCTATTACGAGCATGGTGAAACGCCCGGCTTGGGAGGCGAAGTCGAGAATCCGAAATGGAAGAAACAGTGGCAAGGAAAACAGGTTTGGAAAGGCGAATCAACGGACGCAATGTTGGCCGTGGGTGTTGCCAAAGGGAGTCCGACCCCTGAAAACTTGCCTTATATGGTAGATGGACTATCCGGCGCGACGATTACCAGTCGCGGTGTCGATAGCATGATTAAGTACTGGTTCAGCAGTGACGCTTTCGGTCCTTATCTTGAGAAATTGGCTTCTCAGAAAGGTGCTACCCATGTTAGCCCCATCCCCTAAAAAGGTTCTCCTAGACCCTGTTCTGAACAACAATCCGATCACGTTTCAGGTGCTTGGTGTCTGTTCGTCCCTGGCGGTTACGACACAGCTCTCCACCGCGCTGGTGATGTGCATTGCAGTGACGTTGGTCACCGCGTTTTCGAGTGCGGCGGTGGCGGCCTTGCGAAACTACATCCCAAGCAGCATTCGGATGATCGTACAGATGGTCGTGATCGCGTCGCTGGTGATCGTGGTCGATCAGATTCTGAAAGCCTATTTCTTTCAAATAAGCAAGACGATGAGCGTGTTTGTTGGTTTGATTATTACCAACTGCATCGTGATGGGGCGGGCAGAGGGCTTCGCCATGAAAAACACGGCCTGGATGAGTTTCCTAGATGGAATTGGGAACGGACTAGGCTACAGCGCCGTACTGATACTGGTTGCGTTCGTTCGCGAGCTCTTTGGATCCGGATCGCTGTTCGGTTTCCCAATCCTATCCAAAGTCACCGACGGTGGTTGGTACACCCCGAACGGTCTACTCCTGTTATCCCCGAGCGCATTTTTCCTTATCGGAATCCTGATTTGGATCGTACGGACGTTCAAACCCGATCAAGTTGAGGAGGCATAACATTATGACAATTCACAGTTTTGAGCATTACTTGAGCCTGTTTTTGACGTGTGTTTTCTTAGAAAACATGGCGCTCGCCTTCTTCTTGGGGATGTGTACTTTTATTGCCATCTCAAAGAATCTTAAGACAGCCATTGGATTGGGTATTGCAGTCACCATCGTGCAAGCGATCACCGTTCCCGCCAACAACTTGCTGTATCAGTATTTGCTTTCCGAGGGGGCTCTGGCTCATACATTGGGCCCGAGCTTTGCCTCCGTCGATTTAAGCTTCCTCGGCTTTATTAGCTATATCGGAGTGATTGCTGCGATCGTGCAGATTTTGGAGTTGGTGCTCGATCGCTTTTTTCCCGCACTCTACAACGCACTTGGGATCTTCCTGCCATTGATCACGGTCAACTGCGCGATCTTGGCTGGCTCGTTATTCATGGATCAGCGGGGCTATGACCTTGGCGAGAGTGTGGTTTATGGCTTTGGATCCGGTTTCGGTTGGGCGTTGGCGATCATCGCCCTGGCAGCAGTTCGCGAGAAATTGCGTTACAGCAATATTCCTGTCGGGCTGCGTGGACTCGGAATCACCTTCATCACCGTCGGCTTGGTGGCCATGGCCTTCATGGCTTTTTCGGGGATCCAGCTATGACCGGCGTTAATTTGGTTCTGATCGGCGTGTTTTTTTTCACGGCTGTCGTCTTGTCTTTGGTCATTGTTATCCTGGCTGCCAAGAAGGTCCTGGTGGCCGCTGGCGATGTGAAGCTCGTTATCAACGACAGTAAGACCATCACCGTACATGCTGGCGGGAAACTTCTGGGATGCCTGGCCAACAACGGGATATTCGTATCGAGCGCTTGCGGCGGTGGAGGAACCTGTGCTCAATGCAAAGTCCGAATCCTGTCTGGCGGCGGTGAGATCTTGGCCACCGAGCGAACACACATCAGCAATACCAAGGCGCGTGAAGGCTACCGCCTGAGCTGTCAGGTTGCGGTCAAGCAAGACATGAAAATTGAGGTCCCACATGAAGTCTTGGAGACGAAGAAATGGGTCTGTACGGTTCGTTCGAATCACAACGTGGCAACTTTCATCAAGGAGTTGATACTCGAGTTGCCGGAAGGTGAGGCGGTGGACTTCAAGTCAGGTGGCTTCATTCAAATCGAAGTACCTCCGCACATGGTCCATTACAAAGACTTCGATATCGAAGAGCAGTTCCGCGAGGATTGGGACAAGTTCAAGATCTGGCGGTACGATTCTACCGTCGAGGAGCCTGTCTTTCGCGCCTATTCGATGGCCAATTATCCCGGCGAAAAAGGGATCATCATGCTCAATGTGCGTGTGGCCTCTCCTCCGCCACGCGCCCCCGATGGAACTCCACCTGGTAAGGTTAGCTCGTACATCTTCGGATTAAAACCTGGCGATAAAGTGACTATCTCCGGCCCTTATGGGGAATTCTTTATCAAGGATACCGACAACGAGATGGTTTACATTGGAGGTGGTGCCGGTATGGCGCCATTGCGAAGCCATATTTTTGAACTCTTTCGAAACCGAAAGACCAAACGCAAGGTTTCGTATTGGTACGGTGGTCGCAGCGTCCGCGAATTATTTTACATTGATCATTTTCGAGGTATCGAAAAGGAATTTCCGAATTTCAAATTCCATATCGCCCTTTCCGAACCCAAACCGGAGGACCATTGGACGGGCCACGTGGGGTTTATCCATCAAGTTGTATTGGAAAATTATCTCAAGAATCATCCGGCCCCAGAAGATATCGAGTACTACTTATGCGGACCGCCCATGATGAACTCGGCCGTCTTCAAAATGCTCGATGACCTTGGGGTACCTCAAAGCAACATCGCATTCGATGATTTCGGAGGATAACAAGTGTCGCCTTTTGCTCCGCAAAAGTGCGTATACTAGACGCACTTTCGCGAAGCGAAAGGCGACAATAATACATTCACAGCCTAGGAGCGAAAAGTACTTGTGGACGAGCGAGGCCCTTCGCTCGTTGGGTCCCTGCAAATCCTGAGCGAGGGCCTCGCTCAGCCACAGACAATGAATCTTTCTGATAAATTCACAGAGTGCCGATGGCACTTCACCCTCCCCTCGCTTCGCTCGACCCTCCCAGTGGGAGGGTGACTTTGGAAAAACCAAGTTGCTTTTACCGCGACCAACTTTACGCTCCCGTTTCGCCAACCTTGCTGTACTCATCTGCGTGTTAGCGGCAACGTCATCGAGTTGTAGCCGTCCGCAAACCAAACCGGTTGAGACTCCGCCATTGCTGCAAGGTTCCACGATGGGGACCACTTACACGATTCGGTATCTTCCAGAGTTAGGAAGCCCATCCCGACAGGAAATGCATCGATTGATCGACGAGGAACTAAAAAGCGTCAATCAGCAGATGTCGACCTACTTGAAGGATTCGGAAATCACGCGATTCAATGATTCCAATTCGACCGATTGGTTTTCTGTTTCGATTGAGACCGCTCAGGTGGCAGATTTGTCGTTGCAAATATCCGTGGTCTCTGGTGGAGCCTTTGACGTGACCGTCGGACCGCTTGTCGATCTTTGGGGATTCGGCCCAGTCAAACGCAAGAACACCATCCCATCTGACGAGGAATTGGAAGCGGCAAAAGCTCATGTTGGTTACGAAAATTTGTCCGTCCGTATGGACCCACCCGCCCTGAAGAAAAAGGACCCAATGTTGCGAGTGGATCTGTCGGCAATCGCCAAGGGGCATGGTGCGGATCGCGTTGGCAACGTCATCGAGACCAACGGTATTAAGAATTACTTTGTCGAGATCGGAGGAGAGATCTTTGCCAAAGGCAATCGAGCCGATGGCCAACCGTGGCAAGTTGGCATCGAAGCCCCGCTCGATTTCAAGCGATCGATCAAAACCATTATCGGACTCTCGGGTGTCGCCTTGGCCACAAGTGGCGATTATCGCAATTTTTTTGAATCCGACGGGCAGCGATTTTCCCATACGATCGATCCAAACACCGGTCGACCGGTTATACATCAGCTTGCTTCTGCATCGGTCGTAGCTGATAATTGCGCGTTAGCCGATGCGATCGCGACTTGCATGATGGTCTTAGGACCTGAGCAGGGACTGCAATTGGCCGAGACCAAGAACTGGGCTGTGCTTCTCATGCAGAGGAAAGACGGCCAAATTCCGTCCACGTGTTCGACTCGATTTACAGAGCTTTTTCCAGAGATCAGCAAGCAGCTAACGGTGGCTGAATAGGTGCATCATGAGTTGGATAATGTGGATGACAGTCTTTGGAATTAGCCTGGGTGTTTTTTTGATGGTCATGATTGGAATGGCTGTAGGATTAATGCTGAGCGGGAAAAGCCTCAAGGGTTCCTGCGGTGGCTTAGCCAATCCAACGTCCGCGGATGGAACCACAAGTTGCTCGTTCTGCACCAACCCCGATGCTGCCTGCAAAGAGCTAAAGCGACGAAGTAAGAACGCCAGCAGGACAGATTATTGACCAGACGACGCCAGGCGACCCTGTACCTTCCTTTGCCGAACAGCGATCGCGTCGAGTCGCTTCGTTCGCAATTCAATCGCGACCAGTTCGAATTGATTCGAGCCCACGTGACCCTTTGCCGTGAAGACGAAGTCTCCGACTGGGGCGAACTGGCGTCGCGATTGTTGGATCTGGGCAGGATCGAAGTTGAGCTGGAGTTTGGAATGCCAATCCGCGACAACAACTTGGTCTACCTCCCTTCCATTGGCTCAACCGATTCGTTTGATTCGCTGCGAAACGCTATTCTCGCTTCCAAGCAGTCGTTACCGCGGAAACATAGTCCGCACATTACGTTGATTCATCCACGAAACGGGCTCTGTACTGACGCGGTGTTTGATGAAATCACAGCCCAAAGCGAACCGTTCTCGACCTTCTTTCGTTCAGTCACCATAATCGAACAGGTCAACGCGGAACGCTGGCGAGAGCTCGCGACCTTCGGCTGATTTTCGCGTTCCGATCCCCGTATTACAGCATGTGATTTTGATCGCAAAGCACCCAGCATCGTGTGGCACGCCCCTGAATTCTTGTGGCTGAGCGAGGCCCTCGCTCAGGTTTGGTAGGGGTTCAACGAGCGATGGGCCTCGCTCGTCTACAAGCCCCCCCGGTTTCCCTGGACGTGTCACGCTCTAGTGAATGCTTGTGTTCGTTCTATTCTTGCCCGCGCTGCCACGGGGCTAATAGCTTTTTCGAATCCTCGCCATAGGTCTGCGATACGACAAATCCACTGGCTTGCGAAATATAAAAAATACGACCGTTGGAAACGACCGCCCCCAAACACTCCCTAGAATCGATGGCTGGTCCTGTCGACACAAGCTGGCTGTTCTTCGACAAGTCAATCATGTCCATATTCGCACCCAGAATATAAGGTTCCGACATCGTAAATCGGCAGCAAGCATACTTGTGATCCACGCCGCCAATCACAGTCCCTTTGTCGCGATCGAAGACATTGCCTCGGCCTCGCAGCGCGTTGGAAAAGATAAATTCCTTGCCCACGGTAACCACGTTCAAAGCGGAAGTAATCGGATCGGACTGCCATACCAACGAGCCATCTCTCGCATCCAAACACCAAACAAATCGATCTGTGGAAAGTTCCGAGGCTTGATTGTTGCCGCCGATGTAAATGCGACCATCGCGGGCAGACAAAGTGCATTTTGCGGTGACGAAATACTTGTTGGTCTGCCATATCGATTCTCCTGTCATTGGATCAAGACAGGCGGTCAGCCCGTTGTTCTCGATTGGCAAGCCGCGGCGCGCGCGATGACTGGCCGAGTACCCAAAGAAGGTTGAGTAATAGAGTTTGCCATCGAGCATGCAAATACCACAATCATTGCCGCCTCGTCCCAAAGCCGAAAAGTCCTTTTGCCAAACGACTTTGCCGGTGTCGAGATCCCAAGCCCAAAGCAATGGCCGATTGTCGCTCGGATAATAAGGGTTGTCGTTGGAGTAGATCCAACTCATGACCTCCTTACCGTCCGCTGGCTCAGGCGTTCCCTTAAACGTAAACGGCTTCTCTGTTCCTTGCGCGGCGTATTCGCCCGAGCCGGAAGCATAGATTGCAAGATTGCTGTGAACGACCGGCGGAAACTGGCGACTCCAACTTGGCGAGCCCGAGAAAGAGACCTCCCAAAGCAGTTCACCCGTCGCGGCATCCAAACATCGCATGCGAGATTGCTTGATCCCTGCTTGGGGTACCAACAGCTTCCCATTGACGTACAGAGGTGAGGTAAACGAGAGATAGACGTCCGGCCAATAGCGACGCCATAGCATGCGGCCTGTGTCTTGCTCCACGGCGATGATCTGTCCCTCCGCGGTATGGGTGTACATGCGACCGCCACCGCAAACCGGCAAATGCTTGACGGTCCCCTCCAGTCGACGAGCCCACCGCATTCGCAACGGCGGAGCAAGCCCTTGGTCATTCGAATTCGTGCATCCAAAATCGCCGTAATTCGTGTACCAATCGTATTTGGAATCAGCGAGCGCATTGGCTAGCGGACTGCGAATGTCGCGAACGCGTAAGTCCTTGGTAGGTAACGGTGCGTTCCCGTCTTTGCCGAATACATACAAGTAACCATCTTCGGACGCGACATAGACGCGTTGATTTGCAATAGCCAACGGAGCGGAGATTGGCGAACGGAAGGCAGTTGCGTATTCAGCATTTGCGCCTCCATTGAGAGAGATCACACGAAGCTTGCCATCGAGTCCACCGTATAGTACATGCTCTCGTGTGATCAAGGGTGGGGAGATAGCGGGTGCCGTGCAAAGCACTTCGGGTTGTTCTGTTCCAACACGATGACGGCAGAGCCCAAGGCCCTGTTCAGGTTTGACGCGATAGACGTCCTCGCCGCGAACACTCACGGAAGCGAAGCCCAATAGGCCAGGCAATTGAATGGCGGTTTGTGTACCGCCGACGAAATCCGTTTTGACAGAATCGCCGTCCAGTCGCAGTTTCTCGACGCGACCGGCGTTGTCGCGTCGATGCCACTGCACGTAGACATTTCCTGCGGCATCGGCGCTCTGTCCAAACGTTGCGGGGTATTCCTCACCATCGTAAGCCGGAATCTGGCCGACGACTCGAGGTTTGGGCGCGGGTCCTTGGTCGTCAATGAAAACCGTTCGACCACCGGCTGGCATTGCGATCGTCTTGCCGATCAGAGAAATATCGCGAGAGCAGACAAAATGATCGCGCCACGTAACCCGCTCCTTGCGCGTTTTCAACCAATCTTCTCCGCTCCATCGGTCTCCGTCAAAACCGACAACCTCTTTTACAAAATCCCATTTCCAAACGACGGTACCATTTGGCTCAACCGAATAGAGCTGAGCACTGAGCGTAGCAAAGTAGACTCGGTCGTCCCCCACGGCTGGACTTGAGAAGATAGCGTCTTGACAGTCAAGTTCCTTGACAACGTTGCCCGTTGCTCGATCTAAGACGTAGTAGTAACCAGCCATCGTTCCAAAATGCAAATAAGGTCCAACAACGGCTGGCGACGAGACATTATTGCAATTGCCTGCGCCGCCACGCGAGCGAAACCGCCACTTGACGGAAAGGGTATCTGCATCCATGGCGGATACCACACCGGAACCATCGACAACATAGACGACTCCATCGGCAATCGCCGGGGCCGTGTAGATCCCATCGGTCATTGGGACCGTACCGATGAGTCCGAGCTGGGACGGAACAATAGCGTCTGGCGCGTTCCCAGATCGCAGCGAATCCCCCTGCAACTGCGACCATTGCTCATCGGCAAGAGAGAATGTCGCGACAAGTGCGAAGAATAGAAAAAAGTAGTGGTTCATGGTGCGCTCCGAAAGGAATCGTTGGGATCGAATAGCAGCGATTATAAGGGTTCCTCAATTTAAGTGGAGGTTTATGTCGACTCTTTCCTGGCGGCAGATGTCGTGAAGGCGAACACACTTTCTATGTTGCTGGCTACAAGGCGAAGTGATTCGTCGCGGACGTTGCGTGGGTTCGACTAAAGACGTGGTCCGGTATGTTCCGTGCCAGAAGAGTAGTGAATGAGTAAGTTGTTCGCTCTCGATCGGTTTTGAAACAGCGTTCCCTTCGTTGCTCCGGCGTGTCAAACCGGTGCGAGTTACTGAAACCATGGTTTTGTCTAAATTTGTCCGAATCGCAGCGCCACTTTCCTGCTTACTCAGGACGGTTCGTCCTGAGTCATGAACGCCGACCATTTACGTCAGCGACAGCATTCAATAGGTCTGCTGGTAAAGTCATACGTCCTCCGCAAGTTTACAATAAAAGTACACTCTTGATTCGAAATGATCCGACGCAACGTCGCTAATCAAACTCATGTCTTCAAAGGTGTCGTATGATCCTCCTATCCACCAATATGGCGAATAAGAGAAAATCAAATCAAGACCAGTTTAGAAACGGAGTCTAGCAGCACAGACAGCTAGTTACGTTAGATGTGCCGCTCAACCCAACCCCTTAGTGAAGTCGATTTTTTCAGCCCAATCGGGGTGATCGATCAATGGGTTCCGATTGCCTTGAACTTCAAAGATTGCTTGATTGCGATGTCGTTCATACTCGGTGATTGAATGGTCTTTGTGCCACTTCAATATTACTTTGAGCCTCTCGGCGGTATACTCGTTTACGGAGGCATTAATTGATCCCGGATACCCTCGACGATGCTAAGACGACCCCCCTTCATCTAGCCTACTATCATTGCTCGGAACCAATTCTCAAGGCACTTCTCGCCGCCCGGGTACGCACCGACGTCCTGGACTTGGAGGGGAGAACTCCTGCGGAGATCGCCCAGCAATGGTGCGGTCGCCAATTGACAAAATGACCGGCGGCGATAACCAAGGCCACACGTTAGCATCCTTACGTCGCCGGTCGTCGAAAGGATGCGCGACGACGCTTCTCTTGTAATTCGTCAAAAATTGTCGGATCCGTCATGAACGCTGCTGATGCCGATTTAAACGCTGGACCGGATTCACCTTCGCCCGAGGTTTGCTGCATTCGCAAGTTGAGTAGGTTGATGATCAGCAGCGCATCGAGAGGAGCTATAATCGTATCGCGGTTCACATCGTATGCGAGCAATGCATTGCCGTAGCCGGCGACAACGTCGGAGCTAGATTTGGCAATCGTGTTCAGTAGGTCGATGAGTATTATCGCATCGTGGAGCTCCGTCATGCCGTTTCTATCGACATCAGTCATTTGTAATTCGGTCGCGAGAAGTCGACCTACAAGTCTGGGAGTGGTTTTGCGCACTACAGGCGGTTCGGGCGTCGTTGGGCCAATCGTATGAACCACGACGATCACTACGGGCACGCTGTGTGGGTTCTGACTTATGGTGGGCAGAATTGGATGGCCGATAACGATAGGGGAATCGTAAATCGTCCCGTCCGCACTGGGCGTTGCCAATGTAGCCCCCACTACTTGATCCAGTTGCACCGTAAACTTCTCGGTTGACTCCAAGACTGCATCGCTCTTTATCATTACATCCACCGTCTTGGTAACTTCCCCCGGTTCAAAAAGGACGGTTCTTTCTATTTCTACTAGGTCATTAGCGTTAGCTGTTCCAAAAACCGTTTTAAAGCGAGCGGAGATCGGAGTCAATGAAGCTGCCGACAGTGCAAGTGCAAAAGTCATAGCCGCGCTGTTTTCGCGAGGCTCAAAAATCTCTTGCGAAGCAATAGTTAGTATGGGTGACGGATTAGCTTGAGAATTGGTGATCGTGATTGCAAAGCTGCGTTGGACCTGCGTATCATCTATTGATCCAAACGTACCGTCAAAACCTGGCGAAAAGAGCGTCACAGTGATGTTGGCGTTACCCTTACTACCAGAAACCGGGGAGTAGGTCAATTCGGCCTGACCGTTGGGTTTCAATATTACGGAAATTCCGCTCACGACGGCAAGATTGCTGCTCAGCGCGGTAGCCGCTAAAACCGGGTTGGTGACCCCCGGCAGCCGGATGCCAGTGAGCGTAATGACTTGCGGTCCAGCTGAGTGATCGACGGGTGTTGGTACATTTATCGGGTCGAGGGTTGGCACAAGTCTTTGTGTCGAATCGGTCTTTCGCGATTCATAGGAACCCAAATCTGGGCGTAGTCGGTTGCGTCCAGTTTGATCTAAGGGCAAACCTTCAAGAGCAAGTCCTTTGTCGATTGCAGGACTATCAGGCAGTAGCTGATGCGTTGGTGTTTTGCCGCCGTTATCGGTCAAGACACTCAACTTTGCATCGACTTCAGCACCTGACCGACCGAGAATATTGCCATCCTTGTTGTGTTTCTCAAAGGCATTTTCGTCGACAACTCCAATCAGACTGTGCGAAATAGAAAATTGCCCAAACGTATCGGTAACAAACCCGCCTTCACCGTTCTCCGCAACAATCGAGTTAATTAACGATGCCTTAACGTTGGGTGCATGTATTCCAGCCCGGCCTCGATCTTTAGCCGGGCCGACATCTGAATGCTAGCTTCTCACTTGTTGGCAAATTCTGGAAATTCGTTTGTTGAGAAGCCCAGCTTAAAGCTCCAATGGAGTGAGCCTAAAAATTCATTCAAAAGGAGCTTCAAG
>JANMLD010000351.1:0-2993 GCA_031372345.1 Pirellula sp. | reverse complement strand
CGAAGTGACGGTCGATAGCGTCAACGCTTATCAGCGAAGCCTGTTCCATCTGGGCAATCTTCGCACTCGCAAGCCGCTGCGCTTCGCCACCCAATCTTCATATCTAACGGCCGTCGCGCATTGGTGCCAATGGGCCTGCTTAAACAAATTTCTACCGTTCAATCCAGCCGTTGGGATCGAATTACCCAAGGAAGAGAAGCGGCTTCCGTCGTCGTACCTTTCAATCGTCGAAGTCGAACGGCTGATCAATCAAACAGACGTCACGACTCACTTAGGGATAAGAGACCGAGCCATTTTGGAAGTCTTGTATTCGACAGCCATGCGGCGGAGCGAGCTTCTGAAGCTGACGCATTACGACATTGATCGTCCTCGGCGACTGTTGGTGATACGTCAAGGGAAGGGGCACAAAGATCGAATCGTTCCGATTGGCTTACGAGCGATCGAGTGGTTAGAAAAATACTTGCGGGACGTTCGCCCATGGCTGGAGGCAGGCAACGGCAGCAAGCGGCGACGCAAGCAGTTACCGGTTGCAACGAATCGATTGATCTTGAGCAACACGGGCGGCGCCATGCGTCCGGAAGTTCTATCTGCTTTAGTACGAACTTACATCGAAGCGGCCGGGATCAACAAGCCTGGCAGTTGCCATATCCTTCGTCATACGGCGGCGACGTTGATGTTAGAGAACGGGGCCGATTTGAGGAGCCTGCAGACGCTGCTGGGGCACGAGAGCCTCAACACCACGCAGATCTACACCCACATCACACTGGAGCGGCTCCGGCAGGTCCACGACGCCACGCACCCTGCCAAACCCGACGTCAAGCCAGATGCCAAACCGGATGCGATGGCTGATGCCAAACCGGACGTCAAACCCGATGACAAGCCCGATGACAAGGCTGATGCCAAACCGGATGCCAAATCGAAAGGCCCATCGAAGGCAGACAAGCCGAAACTGCCACCGAAAGCTGACGGTCCGGGCGGTCCGGGCAGGCCGGATGAGAAGGGCCAATAGTTTTTCGAAATAACCTTTGAAAGGCAAAATGAACCGTAGCCAACTTGCGGTGTGGTGCGAGCGAGTTGGTTACAATGCAGGGATGGTAGCGAATGCAACAACAGAAATCAAAACAGCGAAGCGGGCGATATTGCCTCGCGCGGACGCTCGCGCAGGAGAGGAAAAATCCGCAACCGTTTCTTTTTGGTCGCACGGTGGCGACACCATCACCGTTAGCAGCCTGAGCACGCACGGATTGCATGGTTTTTATGATCAAGAGCCGTCAAACGTTGCAAGCGTCGATCAAAGCAACCAACAATACTCAATCCTCGCCCTAACCGATTCCAGCGGCAACGTAAGCGAACGCTACGCCTACACCGCTTACGGCCAGCCAATGTTCTTGAACGCCTCGGCCACAGTGCAAACAAGTTCGGCTGCAGGCAATCGTTACACCTACACAGCCAGAGAATGGGACGCAACGCTGGGCTTGCATCACTTCCGGGCAAGATGGATGAGTGGCTTGACGGGCAGGTTTCTGAGCAGAGACCCTATCGGGTATGTCGATGGAGAGCTACTTTATGCATTTATTCATAACGAACCGTACTCGTCGAATGATCCGTTAGGAACATGCGCGGAAAAGAATTGCTGCGGATGCAAAGGTAAGTTTGAAGTTGAAAGTTTCAAAAATCAGAGTCGCGGCGCGCCGGACAGTGATGGCCGCCTATCTAGTGACTGGGTGGGAGTTGAAATGTATCTCCGATATGTCCCTGATGGCGGTGTTCAAAAAGCTCAAGATTGTGGGTGCGACGAAATTTCAATGGTACAGATGGCCAGTTTACCTCCCTATCCATGGACAACATATGGAGAAAGGCCAATGAGTCGCCCATTCATAGATACAAAGCCATTGGGTGGGCCTCTTGTAAATCCACGTTATAATGGATCTGGTACTGAAAATAGTCCTTGGACTGTCAAGGATCACCCAAAGCGTCCAAGGAGAGAGAGAAATCCTACTGGAACGATGAGTTTCGAGACTTGCGCCGTTTGCATTAGGAAAGACTGCCCGCCTTCTATATTAGGATGCACATCCTGGGGATTCACGTATGATGGAGATCCTTCTCACGATACTTTGTTCGGCCCGACAGTCCAAGGGGGTCCTTCCTCCGTCTTTCTCGATACACTTGCGACGGATGCGCCCGGATACGGTGCAAAAGCATGCGATCGAAAACCGCCCAAGCCAATACCTCCGTTTGACTCGGACTTGCCTGGCGCTCCAATCAGACGTTTTGAATAGTCCGAGTGAAGTAAATTTTAAAAGCGGGGATATGCGATGGTACGCGACAGAGCAAAAACAAGTATTATCACGGTGCTTCTGTTTCTAGTTGCGTCATGTCGAAATCAAGAGAGTCAATACATTGCCAGCCGATTCGCAACAGCCGATGCCGTTGTGCGAGTAAACGTGGTTGAGGAGTACGGTGGAAGTGCATATCACCATGTTAGGGCGAAGGTCATTAGAGTGTTCAAGAATCGAAAACCGCAGCCCATCGAGTCGGAAATAGGTATCGGTTACTTGGGAATCGGCAATGGAATACCGATTGGTAAAGAGTGTACCGTATACTTGATAGGCGACTTGAACTCAGAAAACAGGATTGTTTGGAGCCTCGATGAATCAGACGGCGATGCAATTGACCCATACTCAGGTTTTTCCCATGTGTCACTTTCAAAGTAAGCAGGTATGGAGCAAAAAGTTGGACGATGACGGGTTGACGAGCAATTTGCGATAGTAATCGTTCTCTTTATCTTTAGAAGAACAGAACTGAGCATAATCGGTCGCTGAATACGGACAGAGAGCTGCACCGGTGGGTTCGATCGGCTGGCTTGCATGGGAATAGCGTATTCCCTGCGTTTTCTCCATAGATTTTTTGAGCGTTTTCGCTTTTCTATCGACACCCAATCCGGCCATTACAGGTGGTTGCACCGGGGGGGTTCTGGTCGTTACTCACGACGG
>JANMLD010000281.1:0-37717 GCA_031372345.1 Pirellula sp. | reverse complement strand
GAGCGAGGCTCCTGCCGAACCAACGCCAAGCGCGGCAGGAGCCTCGCTCTCCCTTTGAAACCTCTCGGCAGGTCGTTTTTACTCTGCCGCTCGTCTTAGTGTGGCGTTAACGTAGCGACTTTCTAAGTCGAATGCACTCCGACTCATAGTCCAGTAGATGGAAGTTGGATGGTCGAATGAAATTTTTGGCGTTAGGGTCGTTTGAGGCTACATGCTTGTAGGCGATGCTTGAGATCGATGCCAACCGCTCCAACTGATCAAGTTGATCGCCGGTTTGTTTCAATTCTTTTCCGATCCCTTGCTTAATCTCGTCTTGCATATCATTCCGCGTTTTTTCCGTTGACGCAATATTCATTTCCGCGGTAACGAATTGAGTCTTCAGCGCAGCGAGGCCCGCTTCCCAAAGTTGCACCTTGTTTGGGTAATCAGCAACGTCAATTTTGTACTGTGCGACCCTACTTTCCCATGAGCGGTACAGCGCGAGTTCCTTCTTGTGGAGATCCTTCTCTGTCTCCGTAGGTGGTACATACTTTCGTACCTGTGTTTTTGGATCTGTCTTGTAGCTTCCATCCGGTTCTCTTGGAAAGCGTGGCTGAGGCCCAGGCGAGAAAGGAAATGGGGGTTTATTGCGTTCTTCTTTTTCCAATTCCTTCTGGATGCGGTTCTTGTTTTGAAACAGCTTCTTGCGAAGCTCTTCGATAACATGTTTTTCTCCCGCAGCGAATTTCAAGTCGCCCCGCAGTTGCAATCCCTCCTGCTTGGTACGTTCGAAATCGGCTTGCGTTGAACGGTTTTGCTCGTCCGCTTCTTCGATCCCCATGCTTTCGAATTTACCTACCAAGGCGGCTAGTTCCTCTCCCCATTTGCTCGCTTCGGCAAGCTGCTCTTCCAATTTTGCTTTTGCATTCTTGGCTTCAACTTTTGTTAGCAGTAGCTCTTTAGCTTTCTCTAAGGTCGCGAGTGAAATGCAAGAAGCATTTTCATCCGATTTGAGCATTCCAACGACGCCACCAATCAAGCTGCAACTGGCGGATTGGTCTCCATTGGCCGAGTCTGCGCCAAGCGACATGGTCACTAGTCGTTTGAACTGAAGCTCAGCCTTCTCTGCGGAGCCCGCTTCCAATAGGAGCCACAATTTGAGCCTTTCAACGCCGAACTTGATCGAGTCAGGGATGGCTCCTACGGCCTTCGATGGAGTTGTCAGGACTTTCCAAGCTGGCGAGAATTTCTGATCTCGAATTTGGACCACGGCAAGAGAATAGGCAGCGACCGGTTTGACATTCGAATTGGCAGGGATTGACTCGAAGAGTTTTTCCGCTTGGGCGGTTTGCCCTGTCTTGCCGGATTCGATGATAGCGATCAACGCGCTCGTGGCTGTCTTGTCTTCTTTATCACCTGCCAAACCCAACGGAAGGGTTACGATCAGAATCGCGATGAAAAACAGCACGACAAACGTTTTCCACATGGTTTGCAGTTTCAATTGGCGATGCATGGCGGGAACTCCAGGATTTTCGACATCGAATAGGTTCATTCTAGCGTGTTGAAACTGCAGATCCAACAAGCCCTCGGCGGGTTAAGCAATTTGTAGATTGGTGTCCCGTTACACTACAATACCCGTCCGGTTTGGAATCCCGACGCATTTTTATTCGAAGTTCGAGAGGCCTTGTTCATTTTGGGGGGCTGACCATCTAGCCTACATGCAGGGTGACCATCCCCCGACATACACTCGACATACACTCCGCGGTGATTATTTTTGCCGCCAGCTTTTCTCGCTTTACGCGGGGGGGATTCAATTTTTACCGGTCGAGAGCTAGTCTATTGACTGTTCTAATAAGCAAATACCGTCGTTTTTGAATCGCAGAGCTTACCAATATGACAATCAGTGATTCGTCCGTACAAGGATGGTTGGAGCGGCTTGAAGCGGGCGATGATTTGGCGGCAGAGCGGCTCTGGAACGCCTATTTCGACCGCTTGGTCCATCTGGCTCATGGTCGTTTGCAGGTCAAACATCGAAAGGTATCCGATGCCGAGGATATTGCACTTAGCGCATTCCACAGCTTTTGTCGCGGCGTCGAGAACAAGAAATTCCCTGCCCTTTCCGATAGCCACGGACTTTGGCGACTCTTGGTGAGTATCACGATTCACAAGCTACTGCATGTCGTCCGCGATGAAAACCGTCTGAAGCGTGGCGGGCAGTTTCAAGAACTAAGAGGTTTTGATTCTTCGAGCGATAGTATCGCAGCCGTCAATCAAATCGTGAGCCGCGAACCTTCACCGGAATTTGCAGTTGAGGTCGCCGAACAGTATGAGCTGATGATGTTATCCCTAGGCGATGACGAGCTGGTTCAACTGGCAACGTGGAAAATGGAGGGCTATTCGAATGACGAGATCGCGAAAAAACTCAATCGAGCGACGCGGACCGTTGAACGAAAGCTACAGCTAATTCGCAAGATTTGGATTCATCGCCACATGGATCCGAGTGCAGTTCCCAAGGCAGACCTGGAGTAGCCTCGGAAGCAGCGCAATTGCGGGCCGCGGAACGGATCGAAAAAGGATGCGCAGAGTTGTTTGCTGTCCCGTTTGCTTGATACACTGGAGAGATATATGGAAGCCGTGCGAAACTCCAAACCCATTGTGCCAGTATGACCAATCCTTACGAACCGATGAATTCGGTTACAACAGCGATTCCGACTGTCCCGAGCCGTCGCTTCTATGCTGGCGGAATCTTACCTATTGCGATGATCAGCGTCCTTATTGGCGGAGTCGTGGGCGCATTGATTATTGGTTTCGATTGGCAATCGTTGATCCCAATGTTGGGTATTCCCGCGATTGGATTGTTGTGTGCGTCCGGCTTACTCGCTTACTTAATTCGAAGCGAGAATTTCACTTTCCATGGCCGTGTGATGCTGGCCCTCCTGCTGCCGATACCGGCTTTTATTTTGTATGTCCCGGTTTGCGTCGTTGGTTCTATGTTCACCACGCCAGTGTTAGGTGGAAAGAACTATGGTCCTTCTACCGCAGGAGCGACCATCGGATCGGCCTTTGCGTTTTCCCTCATCCTGATGTTGATGGCCGTTGCGGTTCGAGCAAAATTTAGGGTTCGAGAAAGTGCTTCGCCACCACACATCGATGAGCAAACCTAATGCTCGGATCAAGGGCAGTATATTTTCTGTGCATGGTGGCGGCAACGATTATTGCTTCCATCCTGTTGAGACGGCGACAACAGCGGCTCAAGATTAGCGCTGTGCAAAAATTTGGAATTGTAATCGGCGGACTGGTCGGAGCAACATTTGCTGCCAAACTCCCCTTCGTACTGACTGCAGATCCTAACGCCGGTGTCCTAGCAGCTTGGCTGAGCGATGGAAAAACAATCCTGTGGGGACTGACAGGGGGCTACATCGGCGTCGAAGTCGCAAAGTGGTCGCTGCACGTCACAGTGTCAACTGGCGACACGTTTGTTGTCCCAGTCGCAATAACAGTCGCAATCGGTCGCGTTGGCTGTTTCCTCTATGGTTGTTGCTATGGAGTTGCGACCAACCAGACTTGGGGATTTCGATTCCCGATCGCGCCGGATGCGGGTGCGATACTGCGTCATCCGACTCAGTTGTATGAATTGCTGTTTCATCTAAGCTTTGCAGCGATCGCCGCTGCAGCTTTGTCGCAACCGAGTGACATTAACTGGCTTAAACGACTGCGTGGTAACTGGATGCCAGTCTATTTGATCGCTTATTCCACGTACCGATTCACAAGCGAACTCTGGCGTCCCGAAGAACG
The DNA here is from genome assembly GCA_031372345.1 of Pirellula sp. Lineage (GTDB taxonomy): Bacteria > Planctomycetota > Planctomycetia > Pirellulales > Pirellulaceae > JBKCUI01. The sequence goes on along the minus strand of JANMLD010000281.1, from coordinate 33,943 downwards.
GGATTCGATCGGATTGACTTTTTACCAATGGAGTTCGATTGCAATCGGTTTCTCATTCTCACTGCTTTTAGTCGCTCGCGTGGTTCGCCAACAAAGAGAGCCCTTTTGCGCAATCAAGGCTGCCACCGCACGGCCTCCTGAGCAATTAACCAACGAGAACCAGCTGGCGATGAAAGCAAAACCGACAGTCCGTGATTTCGAAAACTCGTGATAGATCGTTAGAATGTGTTGCATGGCAAGCTTGGCTACCATTCTGTTGCACGCACTATTGCGGAGCGAAGGGCGACAATCCATAGGAATTCTAAAAGCGATCACCGCATGAAGCTCAATCAAGGATACTGTTACCGTCATGTGCTTTGCCTTAAAGCTTCCGGGCAAAACACGCTTGCGTATCTGATTCAAAACTTTACACATTCAAACCAATCCGAATGGCAAATTCGATTGGAGGCTGGCGAACTTTCTCTAGACGGTAAAACCGCAATTGGCACCGAGCTTCTCCGCGCAGGAAGTATCATGATCTGGAATCGACCAGCCTGGCTCGAGGAAGATACACCCCAACAATACAAAGTTATTTATCGAGACGAACAATTGCTGGCGGTCAATAAACCAAGCGGATTGCCGACCATCCCAGGTGCCGGTTTCTACCTCAATACGCTGTTAACCCTCGTACGGACCGATTTTCCAATAGCACGGCCGCTGCATCGATTGGGTCGTGCGACTTCAGGCCTAGTCTTGTTCGCGTTGGACACTCAGACAGCTTCGACCATCAGCCAAGATTGGCCCAAGGTGCGAAAACAATATCAAGCCCTTAGCAGTTTGGTAGCATCGCAAGCATCCTATGATATCCGCTCATGTATCGGAGAGATCGCACACCCACGCTTAGGAAGAGTTTTTGCGGCCAGCGAATCAGGCAAGTCTGCACGCAGCGTGGCTCGGACGCTTCAGCGACGATCCGACTCGACAGTCTTCGAAGTGGACTTGCATACCGGGCGTCCGCATCAGATCCGCATACATCTTGCCTACATCGGACATCCGCTGTTAGGCGACACGCTCTACGCAGCCGGCGGTCGACCGAGGATTGACCAGCCAGGCTTGCCGGGCGACGCGGGCTATTGGTTGCATGCCAAGCGACTGGTCTTCGAACATCCTGTTTCGGGCGATTTATTAGACTTGCGGGCACCGCTTCCGGATTGTCTGCGAATCGATTGATTGGCACGCTCTAACACGTGTGGCACGCATTGACACGTGTGGCACGCATTGAAACGTGTGGCACGCCCTGAATTACGAAGGGCGTGGGAGTCGCTAGAAACATGGCTACCGTTCACCACGCCCATCGCTTTGGCTCTGGGACGTGCCACACGTTTGGTCACCCCTAGACCTCACGTGCTAGGTAATCTTCTAATTGAGCGTAGGACTGCACCAACAGATCGTCCAGGTCACTTAGGCGACGTTGGTCCTTGACGATTTGTGCTTGTGCCCTTTTGAAGTATTCGGGTTCGGCCATTTTCGCGTGGATCGATCGCTGCTCCGCTTCATATTGCTCGATTTGCACAGGAAGTTTTTCTCGCTCCTGCTTCTCTTTGAAGCTCAATTTCTTTGCGACGGCGACCGACTCGCTGCCGGAATCGGACTGCAACCCGTTCGACTTGGAGACCGATGTCGTAACGTTGGATCTCCGGCTTGATTCAGCCGCCGCCAACGCTTTTTTGCCCGACTGACGTTGCCGAAGCCAATCATCGTAGCCACCTACATACTCTTTAATCCCCTCGGGTTCGAACACGATGGTGCTTGTGACCACGTTGTCCAAAAACGCACGATCGTGGCTAACGACCAAAACGGTCCCCTCATAATCGACCAAGCGTTCTTCGAGCAATTCCAAGGACTCGGTATCCAAATCGTTCGTCGGTTCGTCCATCACCAGCATGTTGGCCGGTCGAGCAAAAAGCTTGGCCAACAGGAGTCGGTTACGCTGTCCACCCGAGAAAAAACGAATCGGTGAACGGGCTTGTTCAGGAGTGAAGAGAAAGTCTTGAAGATAACCGATGATGTGCTTGGTCTTGCCATTGACGGTAATCATGGTCTTACCAAGTCCGACGTTTTCCTCGGCGGTCTTATCGAGATCCAGGATCTCTCGGGTTTGATCGAAGTAAGCCACTTCGAGTTTCGTACCCTGCCGAACGCTCCCTTGCAATGGAGCAAGCTTCCCGAGTAGACCTTTGAGAAGAGTCGACTTACCAGCCCCGTTTCGACCGATGATCCCGACTTTGTCACCCCGCATGATGGTTAAGTCGAGCGGCGGGATAATGACGTCTTGGCCATAACCAAAGGATGCATCGGTGAGGCTGCAAACGAGCATCCCGCTGCGTTCGCCAGCATCGATTTGCATTTTGACCGTACCTTCGGTCTTGCGTCGTTGAGCCCGCTCCGAACGCATTGCTTCCAAGGCTCGGACGCGGCCCTCATTGCGCGTTCGCCGAGCTTTGACGCCCGTTCGAATCCAGACTTCTTCTTGGGCTAGCTTTTTGTCGAAAAGGGATTGCTGTTTCTCTTCGGCGTGAAGAGCCAGTTCTTTTCGCTTAAGGAAGGTAGGATAGTCGCAAGTCCAGTCAAAAAGTTGGCCTCGATCGATCTCTAGAATGCGTTTGGCCAGTCGAGTCAAGAAGGCCCGGTCGTGCGTTACGAAAAGCAAAGTACTAGGTAGCGAACTTAAAAATCCTTCGAGCCACGTAATTGCGTCGATATCCAAATGATTCGTCGGTTCGTCGAGCAACAGCACTTCGGGCTTGCTAACGATCGCTTGCGCGAGCAATACCCGCCGTTTCATCCCGGTGGATAGGCTTTGGAACGAGACGGCTCCATCCAATTCCATTTGGGCCAGGATTCGTTCGACGAATTGGTCCCGTTGCCAATGGTTTTCGATTTCATTCATATCAGCCGGCAAGCCTCGAGCAACGACCTCTTCGACCGTCCCTTCGATGTCCAGCGGAACATCCTGCGGCAAGACTGCGACGCGTGTGCCTTCGCTCATTTCAATAGTGCCCGACTGAGCTTGCTCCTGGCCCGCAATGAGTCGCATGAGGGTGGTTTTTCCGCTGCCGTTACGTCCTAATAGGCCGATTTTTTCGCCCGGCTCGATTCTGCAAGAGACTTCGGACAGTAGGCTTGGACCTCGATAGCCGATGGTCAATTCTTGGATAGTGATCTGCGGCATTCAGCGAAAAACTCTCAAACTCAGTTGGAAACGGGCCGCCAGGGTTGTCTGTTGGCTCCAAATTAGAGTGCGTAATATATTCGCAATCTCGAATCGATCATACCCAAGAAAATGCAGGAATGTCCAGCAATTCTACAAATCGCAACCAATTGCAAGCATCAATTCGATATTTGCCTGGTGCCATTCCACCCAACGCTCAATCATCTGGCCTTTGGCTTGCAAACGGTTTAGCTTGGCCTCGAATTGACTTGCCAAGTTCCCTTGCACCTCGCTGAGTTTTTCAAGTTGGAGAATGCGTGTCTCCCAATTGGTGACTTGCTCGCCGGTCTTCACCCATCGCAAGGCTGCTGTTCTCTTCTTTTCGAACGCGACAGCGACCTCCATCGCGATCTGTTTGGATCGTTCCTCGACCAATGCGTCAAGCCACTTCCGTCGGGTGGCGATCGCGCGTTCGATTTCGGTTTGATTTTTCGAGGTCCGAAACAGTTTTGACCAAAATGTCTTTTGTTTTGAAAGTACAGGAACTCCGCTTAGGAAGGCTCCAATGCTATCCCAAACGGCAAGCGTTTCGGCATTGATGGTTCCACGAAGACGCTTCATGGTTTGCAAGTCACATCGGCAAGTCAGAGCTTGTTCGATGTGTGCGCAGACATTGCAGTCACTGGGTATGATTTCGTCCGGTTCATTCGGCGCGTGACCACACGCGTTTTCGATACCGATGAGGGCCGATAGCTGTGTACGCAGAATAGCTGCTTTGGATTGGTTATCTAAGCGTTTGTCCTCTAGGATTAACATCAGCCGTCCGACCATCAGTGGGTCTGGAATTGGAATTCCCTTGTCCACAAGCTCCATCTGCGCTTTTTCTTGTTGTTGAAGCAAATGGTGAGTTTCATTGAAGATTTGCTCGGCTGTCAGGCAGGCTGCGATTCCGTAGTGTAGTTTCATGGCGTTGGCAGAGGCCGTTTGTCTCAGCCGTAACGCGACCGCCGCTTGAAACGACTCCAAAATCATATTCTCGCATGCGACGTTCTTGCAGGCGGATAGGGCGGTAAACGACCGCGATTTCGAGTCGTAGGCAACCATTTTGGCGGCAACGCAACGCTCGGCTGCAAGCTGTCCAATTTGCGTGGCTGAGAGACATTGCGACGAAGGTTGGAATTGGTTCGGTATGCTGTAGGGGACAGAGGAACTGACCAGGAACATATTTGGCTGGGGCGCCTCTGTTCGATTATCGACCTCTTTTGATTGGGCAAGCGCAATGGGAGGGACTGCAAAGCATGCGAGGCACCAACACACAAACACAGACCAAGTGTTGTGGTTCCTTGCGTGAGCGTTTTTGCTTGAGGTCCCTGACCGTATCATTTGCGTCAACTTTGCCTTGCAATCATATGCCAGCGTTTCTTCCAGATGCGCGTCGCATGCCTTTTAGATCGATTGTCCCACTCGCATTTGTGAACGAGGAGTCTTGAATTTCGCGTCGTCCGCGTTAGGTAATCTTTGAGGATTGTGTCACGGCGGTTAACTGCTAGGCTTTGAACTCATCCTAACCCGAAGCGTTAGCGAGGGATTAAGCGTCCCTCGCTAACGCTTCGGGTTGGGATTGAGTCGTTGCGATCAGCCTCCGACATAAATTCACAGCCTAGCCTTGAACTAGGCAGAAAGACAAGACCCAATTGCTGTCTAATGGTGTCTCGTCAGACGGATCCGTCGTAACTTCGCTTTGCCTCCCAGGTATAATGCCTAGACGCGAGCGGCGATGTGAAACCAATCTCAACCCGATACGCAAGTGAGGGATCGGCGAAAAAGTCCCTCGCTTGCGCAACGGGTTGGGATATTCCGCTCGCCCGCTCGCCAAAGCAGTCCTTGAGATAAGCACCAAATACAGGTAAATTATGCCATTGCCCCAACGCCAAACGCCAATTGGCGGCGTTATCCATACCTATCAAAAGTACAATCCGTCGGAATTTCCAAGTCCATCGGCAGAACCACCAGACATGGTTTCCGGTGCTTTCGAACATGCATTGGCGTACGGCAAGTATCGGGAATTGACCGAAGAAGAACTTGCTAGAGCGATCAAAATAGACCCGAGTCAGATTGGGGGGCTTGGGCCAAGCATCGACATGCTGATGGAGATGCTGGAAGACCGAAAGCGGAAGATCCTGGAAACCTATCAAACGGACGGTCTGGACAAAAAAGCCAACGATCGATTTGAAAAACTATCCAAACGAGCCAATCCGCCTGCAAAACTCAAAGGGGATTTCCACAAAGCTGTCCATTCCAAGCAGATTTATTTGTTGGAGCAAGTTTGGTATCGGTCCGACCGAGAATCGCCGGACTTCGCAGCCCAAGTACTGCACGTCATGGAATCGCTCGGCGACAAATACAACATCGATGAACTCATCAGCAAGTACGTGTTTACCGGTCGCGAGAAAATGGATATCCCGAAGGCTCTTGAAATCAAGAAAGAACTCGAAAAAATTGACGAGCTTCTCAAACAATTGCAGGAAGCAGCCAAGACAGCCCAAATCGGTTTGATCGATATGGAAGCTCTATCGGAGTTTGCGCCCCCTGCCGACTTGAATCAACTGGAGGAGCTACGCCAACAAATCAATAATTACGTTCGCGAAATGGCCGAACGGCAAGGCTTGGACCGAGACGAAAAGGGTGCCTTTCACCTTACCCCAAAGGCGCATAAGATCTTTCAGAGCAGGCTCCTGACACGCATTTTCTCTCAATTGAAAGCGTCCCGCTCAGGCCGCCATGAAGGCCGTATCGTTGGGGACGGAAGTGTCGAACTGCCATCGACGAAGCAATACGAATTCGGTGACTCGATCGCAAATCTCGACACCACTCAGTCGGTCATCAACGCGATGCTCAAGCGACCCGAGGAAAACCCAATCCGATTGCGATCGGACGATTTGGAAGTGCATAAGACCAAGAACAGTCCCAAATGCGCAACCGTGGTCATCATGGACATGAGCGGTTCCATGCGGTACGACGGTCAGTACATGAATGTCAAGCGAATGGGACTGGCCTTGCAAGGATTGATCACCAGCGAGTACCCCGGAGATTTCTTGCGTTTCATAGAAATGTTCACATTCGCTAAGTTGCGTCGGCCGGGTGAAATCATCGACATGATGCCGAAACCGGTAACCATCCATAATCCGGTCGTCCGTCTCAAGGCGGACATGAGTGCCGAGAATATCAGCGAACAGGACATTCCGCCTCACTTTACGAACATCCAGCATGGGCTGCGTTTGGCCAGGCAAAACCTGGCGACCGCCGATTCCGTTAATAAACAGATCGTGTTGATTACCGACGGCCTGCCAACGGCTCATTTCGAAGGGGAAATGTTGTACCTAATGTATCCCCCCGATCCGCGAACCGAAAAGGAAACCATGCGGGAGGCCATGCTATGCGCCAAAGAAGGAATCGTCATCAACATGTTCCTCGTGCCAAGCTGGTCGCAAAACGAAGAGGATATTCGCTTTGCGTATCGTTTGGCAGAACAAACGAAGGGCAGAGTCTTCTTTACGGCAGGCAACGATCTCGACCGTTTTGTATTGTGGGACTACGTGGATCGAAAACGCGAAATACTGTAATCCGTCTAGACATCGTTTAACCGCGTGGGCAACGCCCCGCGATCTACATGCATCGCCCTGCTATTCACAGGCAGCGCGGCCCGTCGGGCACGCGGTTAAACGAATACGAAAAAAATGGACACTTCGCGGCGAACGCCACCACTAAATGGGCAAGATAGCAAATGGATGTAGACATGAAAGAACCTCCGCCTTCCTAATTGGGTTTCTAACGACTCACTTGAAAGGACGCAGGCATGGATGCCGAAATACTCGAGGATCTTTTCACCGCAAGATTGCATCATTTGATTGGATCGAATTCTGAAATTGGCCAACATATTGTCGAAGCTATGTTGCTTTCAGCAAAGAAGCCAATTTCAAAATTTAAAAGCGCTGTGAATCATCCAAATGTTGGCTCTGAGAACCAGCCAGATTTTCTTTTGCAGTGCGAAGATTTCGATATCGTCTGTGAACACAAGTTACTAAGCCCTCTAGGTAATCGGCAACTAGACTGGACCCTCGTCTGTGGACTTTCGGGTATAGATGGCACAGTTCAACTGGCGTACGTTGGCTAGCTTGATCATTGGGAATTGCCTTTCTTATTGAGTTTGAAAAAGTGATAGCCGTTGCAGTGCTGGCCGGTAATCTTTTTGGCTACGGCGTTCAGGGACTTGTAGATTTCCCCGTCGTATTCGAAGCCACTTGCCAGCACACGGACCAGAATCGTTTCGCCTTTGTAGACACGAACGATTTCGGATTCTGCAGGCGGTAACCGATCGTCGTCATCGCTACGAACGGTTCCCGTGACCGTATTGCCAGCGGACCTGGCCGAAGGCTTCATTGAATTTAGAATGGTGGTTCGGATTGCCGGTCGATGGCCCCCGCAGGCTCAACCGATCTAGCAATTCGGCCCAGAGCACGAACTTTCATGGTTGTAACTTTTCTTTGCTCTACTTAACCAATGTCAGCAACATGACCACAGGCGTTTTCGCCTTGATGCTATGCGGCGTCTTTGCGACCATCTGAATCCACGTTCCCGGTTTACCCACTACAGACTCATCACCAACGGTGAGCGCCGCCGTTCCTGAGATGATTTGTATCGTTGCGTCAAACGGTGCCACATGCTCGGCAAGTCCACCGTCAGCAGCAAACGTGAACAGGATTACTTTGGTTTTGGCGTTGTCGATCAGAACAATACTCTGCCTTCCTGATTCGGGAGTTGCAAGTTCGTCGGTGAGTTGTTTGACGAGGTATTGGGATTCGTTCATTGGCTTTGGTCCTTTTGTCCCATCATAGCGTGTAGTGGACCACTTCTGCTTCGCTTGCTCGGTTTAGCATTGCGTGATCCGTTCTTTTTCATCGCTTGATAGATTAGAGATAGGGCCGAGGTGCTGAAGCATCTTGATCCAGTTTGGGTCAGTGTTTTGCGGCGTGAAAGTAACTTCAGTAAGTAGCACTACTTGGTTTTGGTTGTTTATTCCTGCCTTGCAAATGATACAATGAACCGCATGAACGATCACAAAATCTATATGCAGCTGGCCATCGAACTGGCGGCGAATGTTCCCGATTTTCCTTTTGGGGCATTGATAGTGGATCGGGATAGTGGCAAAATTTTGGCTGGGGGCTGGAACAAATCTGCCATTAATCCGACATTTCACGGTGAGATGGACGCCATCAATCAGTTGGTCCACACCAACCCCGGAATCGACGGGAACAAACTCGTACTTTACACAACTGCCGAACCCTGTCCGATGTGCCAAGGGGCGATCCTCTGGACAGGTATTGAAATGGTCGTCTTCGGTACGTCAATTCGCTCACTACAAAAAATGGAGTGGCGACAGATCGACATCTTGGCGGAAGAAGTGATTCGTCGCAGCCCGGCGTGGAGATGCACGATCATAGGCGGTGTGTTGGAGCAAGACTGTGACGCACTGTTTGCATTGGCAAATTCACGAAGGGATTAACGAAAATGAAATTAGTATACTTGGTTGGCTGCTTAGCTTATTTGATGGTGACAATGGAGTTCTTCGGCACGCTATCTTTAGCAAACAATGGCGGTTTTGCATCGGTGCGAACGAAGGCCAAAAAGCTCGCCTTTGAAAAAGGTGATTCTTTGGTCGCCAAAGTCCGGGGCGATGGTCGGGAGTATATGCTGAATCTCTATCCCAACAAGCCGCAGGTTGCTTACTCGTATCGGGCCACTGTGCAAACGAAGAAAGACGAATGGATCGAAGTGAAAATCCCGCTCGACAAGTTTGAGGCGACTTCGTTTGGTAACGTCGTCAAGAACGCAGGGGCAATAAATCCCGCAGAAATTAATGCCTTGGGTTTCATGCTGGGCGACAAGAAGGCGGGACCGTTCAAGCTGGATGTCGAGTGGATCAGGGTTGAGCGGTCGGTGAAGTGATGCGGCGTCATCTCGATGGCTGGACACTTCTCTCGGACATAAAAGTGACGGATTAACGTGGAATAAATTGCTGATTAGCTGAGGGAAAGAAGGGCGTGTACTGGCTCGAATGGCACAAGTCGCCCACCAAGCCAATCTGAACGCCAGTGAAGTGCTGAAGATCGTCGGCCTTGGTCGACAACGACGTGGCGACCCTCGCAACCACGCCGTGGACGAGCCGCCCCAGCCCGATCTCGAATAGGACCGTAAGCACGACCCACAGCAGCCCCATAGCGACAAACTGGAGTTTCGTAGTTGTTAAGCTGCAGGGCCCAAGCATTCAAAGCCAATCGAAATCGAATATGCCATGCCGACCATAACGCTCAATCTTTCGTACGATCTGAATGAAGAACAATGGACCGCTGTCAACAAGGTTTTCGCGGGAATGGACGGTTGGATTGGTACCGCCGAAAATGACAATGCACCACAATGGTACGGGACAACGTCAGCCCAAAAGTACAATTGCGCGTCGGTAGAACCAAGCGGACTATTAATCGATGGAAACATAAACGAACCCCTTTTCCAGCGTCTGATTCCTTCCGTGTGTTTCGTGGTTAGCTTGGACGTGCTACTCGTCACCGGAACTGGCTGTCGACGAACCCGTGTCAAGTTTTGTCCATTTTTTGCTCGATAACTTTTTGAGCCCTGCTTCGGTAACGTCGCCATTCTCCTTGAACGTCAGGGTCTGAAGCTTCGGCATTGCCAACAGCTTTTCGATAGCCTTGTCGGTAACCGCGGTGGAACGGATGGTGAGTTCCTTTAGATTTGGCAGCGTGGCGATCACATCCAGCGTCGCATCGGTCATCTGAGGAATGCTCCAGATATCGAGCAATTCCAAGGCACTGAGCGAACCTAAATTCTTTAAGCCGCTGTCGCTAATGCCGCTGATCTCATGCAGATAAAACCGTCGAAGCTTCGGCAACTCCTTCAACACTTCTAAGGCCTGATCATCGACGGTAGGCAAATCTCGCAAGGTCAATCGTTGTAGATTGAGTCCTTTCAAAGCCAAGACACCTTCACTCCCGAATCCTTGACAACGGAAAATCTCCAGCTGAGTTAGCTTTTGGAGTTTCGCCAAATGCTCGCCTGATTGGTTCGTAATCGCAAAGTCCTGTATGAGAAGGTTCTCAAGGGTGCTGTTGCGAGACAACAATTGCATACCGTAGTCCGAGACGGCCGTACTGCGGTGCTTGAGGGCCTTTAGCTTTGGCAAGTCAGCGACGACTTCAAGCGTCATGTCGCCTGCTTCCATGTTGCCGCGAAGATCGAGCACTCGTAGATCCTGCAACTTGGAAAGTCGTCGAGTGCTCAGTTCGTTGAATCGATTCTGAACCAACACTAGCTGTTGCAAGTTCTTTAGTTCCGAGATGGCCTTCAGGACTTGGCTTGACATGTTCGCATTGGACGAGAGGTCCAACGCAATCAGTTTGGGAAACGACTTGACGATGGTATCTACGGCGGCATCATCGATCACTGTGTTGGTGATCGCGAGCGAGGTCAATTCCTTGAGCCCACTGAGATGGGAAACCATTTCCGAGTTGAGGGTCCGGCAGTTGAAGATTTGGAGTTTTTGCAGATCGGTCAATCGACCGAACAATGCGAGATCCTCTGCCGTCAAAAGCGACCCGTCTTGGATCACGATTTCGGTCAGTCTTGCTCCATCCATGGTTGCCTTCGCGGTTGTCCCAAAGGTTTCCAGGCGTTTTTTGGCAGCGCTGGTATCCGCGGGTTTGGCTGTGGCTTGGGTCTCGGCAGTTTTTGCCGTTTGGTACGCATGTGCGAATCCAGAAAAACATGCCGTCGAAATCAAGCAATTCCCAACAATACAAAGCCACACTCGGCGAAAGCTCATCACGTCACCTCTCTATGTCTGAATAAGAAAAAGCAGGGGAGTAGCGAACTACCCCCCTGCCGGTTGATTGCACGGTAATTAGCCGTTTGGGCGATAGCCCCGGTTCCCTAAGTGATTAACAATCGTCGAAAACCGCGGCTAACGTCGCGGGCTTTTTAATCCATTCGATAGCCGTCTCGATACTTGGGTTTGATCAAGTCAGCGACGCGTGGCGTTTTGAGGGAAGCGAGGTTTGTAACAACCAGATTCTTGGCATCCCATTCGACCTTCTCACCCCATTCACCCATTTCGCCATTTTCTCCACCTTTGGCGGCTGCCCATACGGCGAGGTTTCCAAGCAAAATGGTTTCGGTAAGCGGACCGGCTCGATCGATGAAGTTCGATTTGCAAATCTTGGGGTCATTGGCCATTTTGGCTCGGAACAACTCGTACATGTTGTTGGTATCGTTGTCCCCCTTGTTTTCAGCTCTTTCGAAGTCGACATTGACCTTATCGACCCCCTTGAGTTCGTACTTGCCGCAATAGTCATCCGAGCTGTAGAAAGCACCCTTTTCACCGACAATGAGCACACCGCTATCTGCGACTTTGTTGATGCCCCACTTCTCGAAAACGGCGGCGGGTGGCTTGTTGCCTTTGCGATCGTACCACCAAAACGGAATGGCTGGGCGCTCTTTCGTTTCGGGGAATTCAAACTTGATGACGGAACTTGCAGGGAAGCTATCGAAATCATGTCCGCTCGTTTTTGCAACGACCGAGATCGGATCTCGCAGTCCACAGGATGCGAATGGTACGGTCAATTGATGGCAAGCCATATCTCCAAGGGCACCTGTTCCGAAATCCCACCAACCTCGGAACTGGAAGCTATGGTATAGGCCAGGCCAGTATTCGCGATCTTCGGCTACACCGATCCAGCTCTTCCAATCCAAGCGTTCGAGAGCTCGAACGATCTCTTTATGCTTACCGCCGATAAGCTTGGCACCTTCTGCAGCGTCCTCCTTCATGGCTGCGGCCGCGAATTTTTCCATGTTCATTCGTCGTCCTGGCCCTTGAGCCCAAACCGGACGATTCGACCAAGCGTAAACTTCGGTGAGCGTACCAAGCACGCCTGACTTCAATTGAGCGATGGCTTCGCGGGAGGAATCAAGGGCGGTACCTTGGTTGCCCATCTGGGTGCAAACGCCTGTTTCTTTGGCGACCTTTGCCAAAAGTCTCGCTTCGTAGATGGTACGAGTCAACGGTTTTTGAGTGTAGCAGCTTGCACCCAGTCGCATGGCTTCGAGCGTGATCGGACCGTGCATATGGTCCGGAGTGCTGACAGTGACGATATCGAGGTTCTTTCCGTACTTAGCGAAGAGCTCTCGGAAGTCGGTGAATTTCTCGGCGCTCGCGAATTCGGGCGACTTGGCCTTGCCATCCAATGTATTTCGATCGACGTCGCAGATCGCGACGATATTACCGAATTTGGCCGCGTTGCTGGAGTCGCTGCCTCCTTTGCCACCTACACCGATGCAGGCGACATTAAGCTTTTCGTTAGGCGATCGACTGATGGCCGAACTCGCGCCAGCAGCGACGAAATATCCGGCGCTAACGACTGAAGTATTTTGGATAAACTGACGGCGGGTTGTTCTCGACATTGGCAATTCCCATCATTGGAGGCAAAAAAAGTTAGCAGGTGTGCGTCATCGACAGCGAACTGCTTCATACAGCAGGGCGAACCATCGCGACACACGATGAACATGGCGAATCAATACTAGTCAATTATCATGATTCGCTGGGTAGGCAACGAGTGGTGATTCTACAAAAAACCACCACTACAGCGCGATTGGGACTCACTGTGCCCCTTACGCTCTGCGGCCTCAGTATACCGACTGCCGTTCTGCCAAGCAACAAGTCGTTTGCTGTGGCACGACTCGACGTGTGGCACGACTCGACGTGTGCGTGTGGCACGCCCAAAGCGAAGCGTGGGCGTGGTCCGGCGAGGTATGCCGGTTTAACCAGTACGGACTCGAGGAAGTCCGAGGATTCTGGCAGTGCCCACGCCCTTCGCCAGCTCAGGGACGTGCCACACGGATCATTGATGTGGAGATTGCCGTATTTTCTGGTTTCTCAATGGAGACCTAGGACGCACTCCCCACCTGCTTTAATGTCCAGAAAAAAACAAATCACAGTCCTGATGCACACGACGTTTAGCCGACACAACCTACGCGAGAGATCGCATGAGAAAAAACAATTTTGATCGTGACTCAATTAGGTGTACGAATCTTGATTCGTCCGAATACCATGTGGCGAGCATTCTTTTGCGCAATTGGAATCGTGTTGATAATCATGGGCATTGAATGCCTATTGATCGACAGCGCAGTCTTGGTGGCGGGTGTCTTGGACGATCCGAATATCCAGATCCAGCAACAAACGGGTGGGTTATTTTCCGCACCCGTTCAATCCACCATAGACCGAGTTTTCCGACCGTCGGAGTGGTTTCCCTGGTCGCTTCTGGCCTGTGGCTCTATTACGTTGCTTTATTCAATATCGTTGCGTAACCCAGTGTAGCACGGCACTCCGTGCCGTTTTTCCAGTGTAGCACGGCACTCCGTGCCGTTTTTCTCATCGCGGAGAGCCGAGCGACATTTGCTTCTTTCACAGCACGGAGTGCTGAGCGACACTTACATGGTCGTGTAGGGGGCTTCTTCGCCGCGAAGCTGTGAGAGGGCATTTCCAGCGGCTCGCTGTTCGGCTTCTTTCTTATTACGTCCCCAAGCGGGAGCAAAACGCCGCCCGGTGATTTCCGCGGCGATTTGGAAGTGCTTGCTGTGATCGGGGCCGCATTCGTCGACCAACCGATAGACGGGCGTTCCCTTGAGGTCTCGTTGAGCAAGTTGCTGAAGAAGAGATTTGTAGTTTCCACCGCTATGCCCATCGGCTGCCAAGCGAATCTCAGGTTCCATATGCTCCAAAATAAATTTGCCAACCATCTCGACCCCGCTGTCAAGAAAGATGGCGGCAACGATGGATTCAAACACGTCGCTCAGCAAGGACCGAGGCATCCCCGTTCTCAACATCCCCCGCCCAACAATCAAGCAACTGTCCAGGCCAAGGTGTCTGGAAATCTTGGCGCAAACGCGACGTGAGACCACCACGGACTTGATTTTCGTCAGTTCCCCTTCTAGGTATTCCGGATACGATCGAAAAAGCCTCTCACAAACGATCATGCCCAGGATAGAATCCCCGAGGAATTCCATTCGTTCGTTCGATTCGGTACGTGTAGAAGCGACACTGGAATGCGTTAAAGCAGACAACAGAATCGTTGGGTCTCGAAATCGATATCCGATAATTGTCTGGCAACGCTCAACCTTCTCGTCCACGCTTAGAGAGTCATCTGGTGGAGTTAGGTCATTCATGGCCGTTAGATAAGATCCAAATCGCATCGGTTAGGAGGTTGGGTATTTCAGTTATCGCAGGTTATTGCACTAATGACTAGCCCGAGCAATAAAATCCAAGAAAAGAGAGAATTGGAATAAGAGTCGAACGTCACGACCGCCGAGTTTACAACCGAATGGAGTGATTCGATCTGCCAGGATGGCTACGGAATCGTACCGCCTATGATTTACTGGATGATGCAGCCAATCCTCATCGGAATCGCCACACTCACAATCTCCCTTACCGTGGTCATGTTCAGGGCGGGCTATGGTGTTTTGGCCGATATTTTGCAAAGCCGCACGACAATCAAACGCCAACTGGTGGCCCAACAGTCGGCCAACCTTGAACTCTCCAACAGGCTTAACCAGACCTACCTAGCCCTTGCCTCGAGTCGTCGGCAAGCAAGATGGCGGGAGGTCATGGTTGTCAAGACTGTCAAGGAATCGGAAGATGTAAAATCGTTTTACTTGGTGGCCCAAGACTACGAACCATTGCCGCCTGCATTGCCTGGACAACATATTCTGGTTCAGCAAACACCGCCAACGGATTCGCAAAAGGTTTGTCGCTGTTATTCCCTTTCGGATGATTGTACGGCCGGTCATTGGCGTATTTCGGTCAAGAAGAGTTCGGACCACCCCCAGAGCACCAGCCGTTGGCTCCATGAAGAAATCGCAGCAGGGGATATTCTTAAGGTTCGTGGACCGTCCGGCGCCTTCTTTTTGCGTCCAGCTGCAGAACGCAATTTGGTTTTCGTCAGCGCGGGCATCGGCATCAGTCCTATGCTGCCAATGCTGATAGAAGCAACTCGAAGACCCCGCGGTTCCATCCACTTTTTTGCTCAGTTTCGCGATGTAGCCCACATGCCTTTCGCCGATTCACTCTCCGATTTGGCTGCCAAACACCCTCAGATTGCGATGAATATCTGGATTAGTCGCTTTCCCAAAGGTGTTCGTCGGGAGACTCGTGGATTGTTCTACGAAGGCAAGTTTCAAGTAAATGAACTGCTGAGCCATGATGGGGCGATCGACGGAAGTGACTATTACCTGTGTGGACCAGAAGTATGGCAGGATCAAATACGAGTCGGGCTGGTGCGGGCTGGTGTTGGAGCGGAAGCCATTCGGTATGAACTATTCCAACAAAAGGAAAAACCGATCTCCACACGGGACGAATTGATACAGCACAATATCCATTTCAAACAATCCAACGCAAACGCCAGATTTGAGTCAAGCCAAAAGAGCCTGCTTGCATGCGCTGGCCAGAATAGCGTTTCCATGGAGAGCGGATGTCGTACCGGTGCCTGCGGCAGTTGTGCGGTGAGACTATTGCGAGGTAAAGTCCGTTACACGCGCGAACCTCAGTTTCCGATGCAGTCGAGCGAAATATTACCCTGCGTGTGCGTGCCGGAAAGCGACATCGAAGTAGACGCCTAAACTCGAGTGTGACATTTTTCGATTTCAATTGTTAGTTCAATGAACTATTTTGGACTCAGTCGAGAGGCGGCATTGATTATATCGTGAGGGGGAGGCTCCTGCCGAACCAACGCCAAGCTCGGCAGGAGCCTCGCTCTCCCACTGAAACCCTTGGCAAAATTGAAATGGAGCATATGCAATGTCCGCTGTTAGACTCTTCAACCTGGGTGTTTTCCTAATCGTTTTGAGCCTCGTTTTCCCAACGAATGCCTGCTGCGATCAACCTGAAAAGCCTAGAGAATCGCTGAAAATCCTGTTTGCTGGCGACATCATGTTGGATGGAGGGCCAGGCAATTTCGTGGCCAATGGCAAAGATCCGTTTGCCGCCTGCGCACCGCTTTTCGAAGGGGTTGACCTTTGCATAGGAAACTTGGAATGTGTGCTTGGTCGAGGAGGTGAGCAACAACTCAAACCCTACGTCTTCCGGGGTGCTACCGATTCGCCTCGTTTTTTGAAAAAGTACTTTCACGCGGTAAGCTTGGCCAACAATCACTCCATGGATTATGGCCCGGGGGGTATGGTGGAGATGCTCGCCGTCCTGGATCGAGAGAAACTCCCCTACTTCGGCGGTGGGCTCAATCTCAAGCAAGCTATGGCCCCGTTTGTTGTTGAGCTCAAGGGACGCAAGATTGCGATTTTGGGCTTCAACGAGTTCCGCGCCCAAGATTATGCCGCGACCAAGGATGTTGCCGGAAATGCCCCCCTTTCCGATTTGGAAGTGGCCAAAGCGATCAAAAATGCAAAAGGGAAATTGGGCTGCGATGTGGTCATTCCGTTCTTGCATTGGGGTCAGGAATTGACCCCAGCACCTCGGCCAGATCAGGCGATATCATCGAGAACTTGGATCGACGCTGGAGCGACGGCGGTGATTGGTGCCCATCCTCATGTGACGCAAACCATCGAGACCTATCATGGTTCGCCAATCATTTACAGCCTCGGGAACTTCGCTTTCGACTATTTTCCGGTCGACCCACCCGAGTGGACCGGCTGGGTCGCGGTGCTGGAAATAGAACCAACCGGAGCGGTCGGGCTAGAAATCAAAACGATTATTTTGGATGCAGCAGGGTGCCCAAAACCCGCACCAACGGACTAAAATTGGACCGGTCGCTGGGATGTCCCGGGTTTCTAGCAATGCCCACGCCCTTCGCAAGCTCAGGGACGTGCCACACCAAGTATGCTGGCCTTACAATCCATCCAATCCCTACCAATCTGAAAGACCGTTGTCTTCTCCTGAATTCGGCTGCAGATACAATTTGATGTAGCAGCTTGTTTTCTTCGACCATGACTGGAATCTGCGGTTTGCGTAGACTAGTCTGATAGCTTAGCTCTTTCCCTCGTGTGTACTCTCTTTTCCAGGTGACGACCGGCATGGCAAACTACGTATCGCTCGATGAAGCCGCAAAGATTCTCGGCATTTCTCCTGACGAACTCGTTGAAATGCGATCCCGTGGTGAAATATTTGGCTATCGCGATGGAAAATCCTGGAAATTCAAAACCGAGGAAATCGAACGGGTTCAGTCGGAATTAGACGGCGACGCCTTGGACGAAGAAGCGGGTGGGTCGTCTATTTTGATCTCCGAACGACAAGTTGGACCATCAGGCAGCAAGACTGGATCCACCATCGGCAAAGAGGGCGCGAGTGACTTATCGCTTGGAAGCGATCTTAATCTAGCTGACGATGACGAGCGAATGGGGAGCGATGTTGCGTTGGTTCCAGATCCAAGGAGCGGGAGTGGCGTACGGTTGGTGAATAAAAAACCAGGATCGGCTGACAGCAGTGGCATTGAATTGGATGGGGAGAATAAAAACGTTAGCGCCAATCCGGAACTCAAGTTGCCGCAAGAGGGCGGCTCAGGCAGCGAAGTGGAACTCGGTAGCGATTTGAATTTGAAGGGGGATGAATCGCCAGACCAAAGCGGTTTTGACCTGATGAGCAAGGATTCTAAGGTTGGTTCCGGATCCAAGAGTGGAAGCGGTAGCATCGGACTAGGTGCAGATCTTGAACTGGCCAGCGACGACGAAGATGACTTAGTCTTGGGATCGGATTCTGGCGTTGGGCTGGCTTCCGAAAGCGGCATCAACCTAATGAGTCCTTCCGACAGCGGCTTGTCGTTGGAAGACGAACCCCTCGACCTTGCAGGAACAGGTATTTCTGGACTCGATTTGGGCGGTGAGGTTGCAGGTGGATCGGGCTCAGGTGGCTCGGGTTCCAAGAGCGGCATGAGCGGTCTCGGAAGCGGTGCCTTGATCGATTTCCAGCAAGGAGAAGAGTTCCAACTCACGCCATCCAGTGGCGGCATCGAAGTCGATGACGATAGTGGGTCACAAGTAATAGAATTAGAAGACTCAAGCGAATTTGGTGCCATTCCCGGTGGCGGTGGCATGGGCGGTTTTGATCCAATCGACGAACAGGGAGGATTCGGCGGGGAAGGCTTTGGCGACGAAGCGGCTTTGGCTGGCGGTGCGCTCGCCGCAGGTGCCGGCATGCGTGGTGTGCCAGAAACACCGTATGGAACTTTGGATGTGATGTTGCTCTTGGGGATTCTGCTTTTGATGGGATTGGGTGGGTTGTTGCTGTCGGACTTGATGCGCAATATGTGGGCGTGGGAAGGTCAAAACGACTATACGTCGGGCCTAACCTCCATGTTGGTCAATGCAATCGGAGGCAAGTAAGGGCGATCGGCAGATTGAAAACGGCCAGCACGAAGGTAGCAGGCACATTCCATGTGCCGTCCGCCTCAAGCCGCGGCACATGGAATGTGCCTGCTACTTTGGTACTATTCCGCCGTGATGGTCATCAGTGTTCCGGATTCGTATTTGATCTTCACCAATGCCAACACGTGTTGAATCTGTTTGGTCGCCCATGAGTTTTCGGCGATGATCAGTCGATTTTCGGCATCCAGTAAATCATTGAGCACGTTGCTCGGCGACGGGTTGTCCCCATAAAAATTCTCGAATCCTAATTTATGTCCATCCACCTCGTCTCTTGAGGCAAGCGTGCTTTCGATGGCTGCCATGCTCGTTTCATAGGTGGCTGTTGCATTGAGATAGGCTGTGATGATATCCGCTCGCGCCTTGCCCAATTCGTTCGCATAGTCATGCTGGAGTTTGGCAATCTCAAGCTGACGGCTGAGATGATTTGCTTTGGCGGAGCGAGTGCCGACTGGATTTAGAAAGGTAATTCCGGCTTGAAGGCTAGGACGTCCCGAGTCGAATTGGTTTCCGTATGCTCTTGCGAATTCATTGTTTCCGCGTAGGCCACGGACATAACTACTTGTGTCCAAATCCAATTGTGGTCGGAGTTCGTTCACGGCCAAATTCTTCTGAACTATGGCGATTTGGATCGTTTCCTGTATTGCAAGAATGTCCCCACGATGGTTCAAGGCAGCGATGAGTTCTTCTTCGATGGGAAAAACCGGCAGTTCGGTTGCAGGCAGCGTCAACGGCACAATCTCAAAGCAATTCAATTCGTCCAACTCGGGGGCATTCACCAGTTGACGAAGCGATTGCTGCAATCCCAAGATGTTGTTCTTAGCAGTCTCAATCTGCCCTTGCTGAATCGCAATCGCGGCCGTGGCTCTGGACAAATGTGTCTTCACCAAATCGCGTCCCTGTCGATTGATCAGTTGCTCTTTGATTGCCTTAAGTCGTTCCTGCCCCTTCCTTGCCTGCTCAAGCAAGTACCGATGCAAGACCAACTCCCAATAGGTGTTGACCACATCCATCGTATGGTTCTGCAGTTCCCTGTTGGCGGTGGCGATTGCTTGATTCGTTTTTATCCCCGCTACTCGAATGGAGGAGGTGTTGTAGTATCTCCCAGAACCTCGCATGAGCGGCTGAGTGTAGTTCAGACTTAACTTGGTGTCAGCTTGGTTGTTTGGCTTGAAGAACAGCGAGTTATTGTCTCTTGCATTGAACAATTGCGAGAGCTCGGTTTTTCCTCCTAGAGTATTGCGATCTCGAATGCCTATCGAGTTTTCCCAGAATTGTTCGTTGAGTCGATTGGGTCCGCCCGTGGTCAACGTGTTCCCGACTGGGTCGGAAGTGTCGTGGTAGTTTGTGTTTGCGACTCTTCTTCTATCAAATTCGCCAGCAGCAATTTGAATGTCGGTACGTTGGATTTTAGGGACGATCAAAATGCTTTGAACTTTTGGGGAATACTGCATGGATTGCCACACGAGTTGTTCCAACGAAGCTTGACAGACTCTGTTCATTTCCATAGTTAATATTGGGCTAGAGCACTTCTCTTGCCACCATGGAATCGTTTGCACCAATGCGACTCGCGATGGAGTTTGGATTGGATTGGCTGAAGGTGGGTTCTCGAAGTATCCAGGAAATGGTGACGGAGCTTCGATAGGCGCAGCATTGTTCATTGCTGGCACAGACTGCGGGTTCGGAAAAAGCGGAACATCCGAACTAAAGGGAATCTGACCCTGAAGTCCAACGAGGCGTTCGAATTCTTCGCTGGAAACCCCTTGAGACGGCAAGGCCTGGGGAAGATCGTAGGCAGGCGTTGAAAACCGCAACGGGTTGGATTGCGCATTCGCTACACCGGAACAAAGCATGAGCAAAATTGCCCAAGCCATTCTCTCCGAAGTAAGTCTTCGTGCGAATTCCAACACGACAATCCTCCATGCACCAACGCGACCGGGGCAATCCATCCATGGACAGCCACATTAGAAATGCGGTTATCCACGGTATCGAATCTTGAATGGGCCAGCGTTAAACATATACGATGCGGGAGTCCTATAAGCGTAACTCCGTACTGACACCTTCGTCTCTTTCCCTATAGTCGATTTACTCGGCACAATCCGACCCAATACCTTTGAAAGCCCCGCTCAGATCGCGGAATCGCATCACTACTATCGGCTATCTGCTTCGAACGGCCACGAGCATTAGAAAACGCGGGGCGATGCCTACGCGATTAAACGAAGTATCGTTAGGTTATTTCTGCCGAGTTACTTATGCCCGAGCAATCGATACAAACGTCAAAACCGTCAGGAACGGTGTTTCTTCCGCGCATCGTCAATTTAACTTGAGCATTCAAACCTTCTTTGCCAGCTGATACGCAGTTTTAAGCAACAGTACTGTGGCTTGTACCAAAACCCAGAAGCCCCCCTTCTGGATGCAGCAAAGCTGATACCCAATCCTTTTTACATTCGGACCCCCCTTCAATGCCTCGGCTGAAGATCACCTATAAAATGGCGATCATCCTTGCGACTATGTCGTTTGGACCGATGTTGGCTGGAGGTATCTCTGGAATGATCCCGTTTGAAAGCAACCAAACCCAACGGGATCGGCAAGACATTAGCCGGCAGCTGGCTGCGAGCAGTTCGACCTACTTGTCGAACAAAGACAATAATGGCCTTCAAAAATCGTGCAGAGCCGCTTTGATTCAAGTTGCGGACCTCAAGAGCCTAAGTATTATCCGATACGACGGAATGGTACTGTACGCGAGTCCGGATCACAATCGGCACTGGACGTTAAGTCCCGACCAACCGTCCAATTTAAATCAGGTTCGAATCCCGCTTGACCGGGGCAACAAGACGTTCGCCGAGTTAGAAATTGCATTCGAACCGATTTCGCAAAGTTACGGCCCAGCCTTGGTCAAATGGTCGATCTTGTTGCTGGTCGGATTTGCGTTGAATTTCGGTAGTTTCTCTTTTTTCCTATCGCGTTCGTTAAGCGTGCTGGACCCTAAAAGTGCTGTGCCGAAAAGGGTACGCAACACCCTCGATACCATCGTGGGTGGCGTTGTCATATTGGACTCGGCGGGCAAGATGCTGTTGGTAAACGATTCCTTTTCAAAAAGCGTTGATCGTCGCACCGACGATTTGCTCGGTCAGTGCCTGAGTCAATTGGCGTGGCGACGCGAGACGAACGAAGAGTGGCCATGGGACTATGCTCTTCGGGAACACGCACAAAAGACAGCCGTAAAGGTTCATTTGAAGGTGGGACTAGAAAAAGAACTCAGCTTTGTGGTAAACGCAACCCCGGTCCTAGACGGGGATGAACGCGTTTCTGGCGCATTGATAAGTTTCGAAGACATCACCGTAATGGAATCGCAACACAAAGACCTATTGAAGGCTTTGTCCGACCTCGAAACCTCGAAGGAACAAATCCGATGCCAGAACGATGTGCTGCATGAGTTAGCCTCGCGGGATGGATTGACCGGTGCATTGAATCGTCGGGCGCTGTTCGAACGCATCGAAGCCATTTGGTCAAATCGCAATCAGGAGGATCGCGGAATCATCACGATCATGATGGACGTTGACCATTTCAAGAAGCTCAACGACCAACATGGCCACGCTGCTGGAGACGCAGTCCTCAAAGACTTGGTCAAAACGGTTCAAAAACTCATCGGGACCAGTGCGACTTTTGCTCGGTATGGTGGCGAAGAATTTTGCGTTACCATGGACTCGGCTACGGTCGAAGAAGGCGTTGCGATGGCAGAGCGCATTCGTGTTGGCATCCAAGAGCATTTGTCATTTCCTTACAAAGTTACCGCCAGTATCGGCGTTTCCAGCAGCAACTTCGGTGCTCCTAACCTTCAGTCACAAATCGAGCAATCCGACCGGGCACTCTACGCGGCCAAGCATGGTGGCAGAAACGCTGTCCGATGCTGGAATCCACAGATGGAACTTGACGCGATTGAAGCGGAACTCAAAAAAGCCACTAAACTCTCTTCGATCGATATCGAAGAGCATCCGATCTCCTATCATTCGGTGGTAACCCTCAATGCGGCCATGTCGCTTCGGGTACCCGAGATGGCCGCTCATTCACACCGTGTAGCGGAAATGAGTGTTGTCCTCGCCCGCGGCTTAATGTCCGTTGGCCAACTGTACATGCTTGAAATCGCAGCCATGCTACATGACATTGGTGCGGTAGGTACATCGGATTCAAATGCCATCGAAAAACTCCATTCCCTGAATCCGCAATTTCAGGACATAGTTGATAATCACGTTCGAGTTGGGTCTGAAATTGCAAAAGCCGCGTTTCATTCGGCCGATTTACTCGACATCCTAAAACACCAAAACTACCCGTATGGCGGCCCCGGCCAAGTTGTCGGCGAAGCCATTCCGTTGGGAGCAAGGATCGTCGCGATCGTCAACGCATACGACGCGATGACCTCCGTGTTAACTTCGACTCCCATAAGTCACGATGATGCTATTCAAAGGCTTCGCGACGAGTCGGGTTCGCTTTATGATCCAATGTTGGTCGAAAAATTCGCCGCGACCCCGATTGGCTGGCGTGCGCCTGGCTTAGTCAACGATACCGAAATGAACGATCAACATGCCATCATGATCGGCTACCAATTAGAACGAGTGATCCATAGTTTTGACTCGCGCAATCCGCTTGTGCTCAAGTCTCGACTTCAAACACTGCAGGAAATCGCCAAGACGATCGATATGCCAGCCATTGCGGCCATCATCCACGAATTGGCCGGCGAAGTCGATCGCAAAGCAGTTGCGGACTGGGATTCCTTGCTTCCTATGCTGCAGGATCTAATCGAGCTTTGCCTGATGATCCAGCGAGCCTATTTGCGTACCGCCGTTCAAGTGGCACATCCTCAACGCAACCTCGCCTAACAGTTCATTTGCCTTTGCTCTCACGACCAACGTCCTTCAACGATGCACGCCACCAAAGTACCTCGAACCTCGATTTGGCTTCCGTGTATCGTCTTTGCAAGTATTGCAATCGTCTACCTAGTCTTCGCCCCCAACTACGAATGGACCCTCGAGGAGACAGGAACGGCATACGGCGCTGATTTTCTGCAAGAATGGGTTGGCGCACGCATGATTGTGTCCGGGCACGTTTCGGAACTCTATGACGTCGCTACGTTTCGAGCCTGGCAATACGATCCAAAGATTGTTGGATTCAAGTGGGAGACGGACCAGTATTTCCCGCCGGTTTACCCTCCTCCGCATTACGTTCTGTTTAGCCCATTCGCATGCTTGTCCTATCGCTGGGCAGTCGTTTGTTGGCTACTGCTACTCATTGCCGCGGCATTCCTTTCGGCGAAACTAATAGCCGATATTGCCGACCATTCTGCGTCCAAGGGTCGCCAAGCATCGTTGGCTGACACGCAATCCAAGTCAAAGTACCTATGGCTTGGACTGATCTTGTTTCCGTCCTTGTTGTTTTCGATTACCCTCGGCCAGAAAAGCGTATGCTGGCTGTTGCTCGTTTGCTTAACCTGGCGTTTGCTGCAGTCGCATCGCGACTACGCGGCGGGTATGGTATTTGGAATTATTTCGATCAAGCCGACGCTGTTCTTCCTGATGCCGCTGGTAATGCTGCGGAATGGTCGATGGCGTTTTTTTGCTGGCGCTAGTCTGAGCGTTTGTAGCATCTGGGGAGCCACCGCTTGTCTTGTCCCAATCGATACTTGGGTAGCGTATGCCAAAGTGCTTAGTACGGCAGGAAACTATGCCGAGAACGCTGGCTATCGACTCGACTGGTCCTGTAATCTCATGACCATGGCCTATAGCCTGCCCCCAGGGTTAACGGAGTGGTGCAAATGGGCCATCTGCATGCCGCTATCGATCTACTTGCTTTACTGTGTCTTTGAAGATCGACACTACGCGGTGGATTCGCCAGAGAAGGCTCTCATGCTCCTCGGCTCGACGATCCTCATCAGTCCACATACCTACCACTACGATCTTTGTGTATTGCTGTTACCAATCCTTTGGCTTGCCGCAACCTCGACACAACGGGGAATGGCGTATTTTGCGATTCTGGCGATTGGCGTGGCGGTGGCTGGTCACATTCAAGACTATTTCGAAGTCCCCATTCTGCCGATCTTGCTGGTGGGCATCGTATGCGAACTCAGGTTACGTGGGGTGTTGCGAGCCAAGGAACAGCTTTCCCCTATGCCAGGCTAACGAAGCAATTGGCGAAGTTTCCAACGCATGGATACCGCACGCGTCGTGCAAGTATCTCGATCGAACTATCTGGACATGAACCGGTTTCACATTGTTTTGGTAGTGTCTTTACAATGCCGCCGAGTTTTACTCGGGGGATGGTTACCATCTCTCTAGTTAGAAACGGTGGTCAGCACCCCTGGCATAAAGCCAGCGGCATGCTCGGACAAAGCGGCGTCGCGCTTCTCAACGTAGCACGCCAAACCTGTTGCGATCCTTGGACTCAAGAAGCAAGAGCGGTTGGCAGGTAGAAGTTAGCTCAAGCGGCCAATGGAAATCGTTGTTTCCTTTACGGCTGCGGGAGGCGGATCACAGAATGCCTGCGGTTGCGATTGAAGGATATCGATTTCGACCAAATGCTGATCGAAATTCACAATGCCAAGGGGGACAAAAGTCGATTTGCTCCCTTGCCAAAGCAGTGACGGGTAAAAGGTACCTCTACGCGGCTCGATAAAGATGATCGCGAGTTGGTGGCATTCCAGATACTCCCTTAGACGCTTTCTTGCTCGAGACCACTTGATAGATCTTGATCGAACCTGCGGTGAATCCACCCGACGCACCGGCTAAGTAAGCGACCCACAATCGGTACCGTTCGGCTCCAACCAATTCGATGGCTCGGTCCTTGTTGGCTGACAGGTTCTTGCACCAGAAACGGGTCGTTAACGCATAGTGCTCTCGCCATGATTCTACGTCATGCACCTCGAACCCAGTCTGTTCCATGAAGTCGGTTGTCATTCCGACTGGAATCAACTCCGATCCGGGGAAGATATACTTCAGCAAAAACTTGCGTTCCGGCCGAATACGCGCCGAATATTTCTTGGACGATTTGGAGCTCCGAGCAATCGCATGATTGAGCACTAAGCCACGGTCACGTAGCAGTGAATTGATTTTGCTGAAGTAGCGAGGGTAGTTTGCAACCCCAATGTGTTCCGACATTCCAATGCTGGAAATCTTGTCGTAAGTACCTTGGTGGTCCGCATAGTCACAGATTTGAACCGTCACTTTATCGCTCAGACCTAGTTGTTCGACTTTTGCCTTGGCGTATTCGAATTGCTGTTGGGAAAGCGTGATACCGTGTGCGGTAACTCCAAAGTTCTTAGCTGCGTGGCAGATCAATCCTCCCCAACCGCATCCGATATCGAGCATTCGGTCCCCTGGCTCAAGCCGCAGCTTGCGGCAGATCATATCTAACTTGTCATGCTGAGCTTGATCAAGCGAATTGGACCAATCTCGAAAATACCCACAGGTATACATCATCTCAGAACCAAGAAACAATTTGTAAAACTCGTTGCCTACGTCGTAGTGAAATTGAATGTAGTCGACATTCTTGCGTCTCGACTCATCGCGACCAACCATATCATCGCGAAACCCCTGGCTCAAATCTGCAATGTCCGTTTTGGCAAACAAGAACGGCATTAAACGTTTTGCCATCATTGTCTTGCTGATTTGCTTTAGTTTTTCGCGATTCGATTGTCGCGTCTTGAGGGCCTCGGAGAAGTCGATTAAGTCGCCACCTTCGAAGTCAATATGCCCGGTGGCGTAGAGTCGAACCAACGTTTCCAGATTTGGGCGCCTGATCAACGATCCGATGACGCCAGGTCCGGATAGTCCAATAATAAACTTTCCGTCGGCCTCCGCTCCCAGCGGAATGATTTCGCCATTCCAAAGACGCACCGACACGTTCAAATTGAGTGGTTCGGCGACGGCATGTAGCAGCGCTTTGATTGAATCTATTTGCGTTTTGCCGGAAAAAAGCAGTTTCATCTGGGAGCTCCAATCTTAAACTAGAACGACGACTTCCCCAAGACTACCAAAAACGTACCGAGTATGCGAAGACCAATTCCATTGGCGGTCGTGATCGTTTCCGACTGTTTTAAGACGCTAACTTTTCTCCATTAGGATTAGGCGAGCGGCAGCATTGATTATACCGGGAGGTACAGGCGGAGAGGCTCGCGAAGACTTCACTTCCCTTTTTTGCCGACATAGAAGAAACGTTCGCACTTTCGCAGAGCGAAAGACGACAATGTGTATTGCTAAGGTTGGGCTGTTAGTACTGTTGTGCCTGTGGTCAACAGTTGAAATCGCAAGGCCCCGGCATCATAGGGAGCGCGTTGGCGAAGGCATGGCGCTGGCGAACCGGGACGGTAGTGCCCTGTGCTGTAGCGTTCTTCGAGTGGCCGCTGCAGGTAGGAATGATACGGCAAAAACGCGATGTTCGAAAAAAACGTCGCACCCGAAACGAGTGGCTGAAGGTATGGAAATCGCTCTTGCCCGTGTCTTTCCAACATCGTTTCTTCGAAATAGACTGGCTGCAGGCAGAAGACGGGCGCCGTCCATGTTTTTCTGTCTAACGCCCAAAAACCGTAGCGGTCCGCACCGTACGGGAGTTGGATCGTGGCAGGCAACCTACCGACCACGAAGTCCTCTGGGGTCGAACCCGTACCAACGCCCTGAATGGATGTGTTAGGTGTTGACAATGCTGGCAAAACAATCGGTTCGCGATTCTTGACCTTCGAATTGTCTTTAGGATCCGTGGAACGCGTGGCCGCCATGTCTTTCGAATCCACTGTTTGATTCGAAGCTGAATCTTTGTCTGAACTCTGTTCGGGCTTGAGGCGAATCACATCCTCAGACGAATCGCCAGCATTTAGTCCTTCAGCCTTTTGGAAAGCCCCGCTTGCCGATTTGAACGGACGGACCGTGTTGACTGCTGGCAATCGCGTTGACGTAGTGCGGAAAACATTTTCCTGTGCTTGCAATGCGCTGCAGGAAACTGCTACGCCTAGTCCAGCGAGACAGGTTGACCTGTTGAGGTACGTTAACAACTCGGTCGTGAGTGCCATCCTGGCTTTCCTGAGTGACATCCTGCCACCTGCTTAAAAAAGTGTATTAAAAGTCGACCTAGGGGTAGACCGATGGCAATGCACCGGTGGTCGACTTGCTGGAGTTCTCGGCATAAAGCGACTGTTCGCTTAAGGATTGCAACAGGAATTCAGGTTGTAAGTGCCGAGGTCCACCGAATCGACGGTCGTAGCCGTCAATGTCTTCCAAGTCGTCTCGTCAGTCGTGAAACTGAATTCGTGGGAATTCCGAAATGGACTGAATTCTCACGCATTCAGCTGCGGAGCGCTAAGCCAGACTTGTAAGGCGAGCGTACAGCCAGGGTACGAACTTACAGGGCCAGTCTGTGGCGACTTGCCAACCTGAAAGACCAGAACAAAAATCAAGATGCTAAGTAAAATCAGCGAAACCGATGCCAACACAATGACCATCGTCAACTGCTGGCGCCGCTTTTGCATTCGTTTTTTGAGGACCGCACCAGAAAGGATGGTGGGCTGACCATTCAGTCGAATTTCGAATTCTGTGTTGACCGCTTCGAATCGATCCGCTGACAGAATCTCATTCAGACCCGTCGCCATTGCAGGTACTGGCTGTAGGCTGGAAAATAGCTCGGGCACAAGCAGGCTTGCTAATTGCCATTGAGCCAAACCCTCGCGCCATAGGAAAGAATCAGCCGTTACTCGCGACTCCGTTATCCAATTCATCAACAAGGCCGACGAAGCAGGGCCAAATTGACCTCCACTGGGTGGTCGAACAAACCATTTTGCGTCTACGGCGCTTGCCAACACGTCAGGCATCTCAATGGTTTCACTCTTAAGATTCTCTAAGGCTTTTGGATCCGTCTCCGTCAACACTGCGCTTTCAGCCTGGGAGACGCTTGCACTTGCACTTGAGCCATTTACGGCATTTGAACCCATTGGGGTCGATTCGATGGTGATAGAAACGGAATCCGAAGGTTTCATTTCAATGTTAGCAGTCTTTGACGGACTTCTTTTTTTTGATGGACTTTCTTTTTGGAAGGCTTCTCGAACCTTCATTACCGAGGGATTGTCCGGCCCATCCTCTAGCGCAAAGGAGTAGGAGGCATCTGCGAATGGTATTCGAAAAGAGCCATTGCAATTCGGACACTTTCCTCGCTTACCTGCTTGGAAGTCCTTAACGTGGAGAGCGTAGCTACAAAGATGGCAAACAAAATGAATTCCCATACTAAAACGTTCTCCGTTGCCAATCGCTATCTGTAGGTTTCATGGCATTTGTTGCAGGCTTGATCGATTCGACCTACGGCCATCCTTGCAAGTTCCGCGTCGTTTGAGCGGGTCGCTTTGGCAACGTCGAGCGAGGCTTGGGTCATGACAACAGCAAATTGTTTGTATTCCGCGTCTTCGGCATCGGTCATGCCGGGTTGTTGAATGATATTTCCAAACATGGCTATCAGCTCCGCGTATTTGATGACATCCTCCTGACTATCTCGAAACTTCTTCTCGTTATTTGTTGATGGGAGTAGGTTTTCGCGTAAAGCCCATTCCAGTATTTGCATGGAGGGCCCGCGATCCGCAGTGTCTGCCCAGCTTACTTCCTCCGCGTTCCCTGTTAATTTGGTACCCTTGAGTAGATTTTGCAGATCCTGCTGTCGCAGTTTGGCTTCGTTAAAAACAGGCTGCGTGCCCACTTTGCAATTGGCGGCCATACGAGCGAAAACGCGTTGAGCGTAGGCTGCCGACGATTGCCACCGGATTTCCTCTGGGTACAAAGCAATCACGCCCATGGCGGAGGCCATCAGGGTGAATTCTTTGCGGGCATCCGCGACGGCACCCGAAAACTTGGCAGGCGTTGTAATGATTCCATCGAGCCTAGTTTTGGATTCCTTGATGATGTCCTCGATGGTTGAGGCGCTAACCATCTCTTTCCAAATGGAACTGCCCCTGGCCGAACTCATTTCCACTCCCGTTTCGTTGCTTTGGCTCTTCGTGTCCGGTTTGCTACTCGCAGCCAAAGCCGCCTGGGCACTTGGCATTTCTCCGTGCAGTTGACTCAAGGCGTCGCTAAAAAAAACACCGGAAAACTCATTGGGCTGGAAAGTGGGAGGAGCCGCCCGTTTTGGCTTTTTCACCGTACGCTGGGCGTGGGCCGTTGAGCCTAAAAGGGTCAAGCCGAGGACCAATACAACAAGTTGACGAAATTCCATAGGATTTAAGACGAGTTTCGCAATGCGAAAGGGAATGGCAAGCTCGAATTCACTGAGAGTATTTTACTCTTCCATGGCTGTCGATGCCAACGGGCTGTAGGAGGCTTTGTCGGTAATACTTAAGACCTGGGAAAAAGAAACATCCACCCGCAACGATACCGAAAATGAGGTGAGCAACCTTTGGAAACGCCAACATCAACGCGCTCGAGGCAAACAGACAAAGCGCCTGGATATAAAACACACCACTCAGAATCCCAGCTTTGATCAAAAAGACCATGCCGGTGATGATTGCAATCATCGGCGTCAACGTCAACGGGGGCAATTCTAGCCACCACTCGATTGGGAAAAGGGCTCCGATTCCAATCAAACTAGCACCCCAAACGTGCGCGATTTGGCGTTCGACAAAAGTGACCGGCCCCATCCGCCTTCTCAATGCCCAGAAAACCGCCGCCCACGCTCCCAGTCCTACAATCCAAAGCAGCATATAGGACGGACGATTAGGAGTATCGCCCTGCAACAACTGCAAAACTTGTGTCAATACGCACGCGATCACTAAAACCAACGAATGCCACATCCATAACAGTCCCCAGTTCTCAAGGATTGGGGCGTGATGGGTTTCGCGAAACCATCTCGCAATCACTTGAACAAATTGCCCGGATCTTGCCGAAATAGGTTCGTCATTCAAGAACGCTCGGAGATCATTTGCCAACGCTTCTGCGGTGGAATATCTGAGATCCGATGGTTTTTGCAAACAGCGAACCACGATCATCTCTAGATCACGGTCCACTTTCGGTTCAATCATTCGTGGAAGAGGCGGATCTTGCTCAAGAATCTTTAAGAGCAGATCCACCGGCGACTGTGCGATGTGCGGCGGACGTCCTGTTAAAGCATGATAAAGTACCGTCCCTACACTATAAATATCCGAAGCCGGTCCAATCTTTCCCATCCGACCGCTGGCTTGCTCAGGGCTCATGTAAGTAGGCGTCCCAAGAACGACGCCGGTACGGGTCAAGGTCTCACCGCCATCGGCCTGTTTCGCCAACCCGAAATCCGTGAGTTTTGCGCTGCCAAGTTCATCGATCAGAATGTTGGAAGGCTTAATATCGCGATGCACCACCCCTGCCTGGTGGGCAAAATGGACGGCTCGACAGATCTGTTCCAAATAGGTAGCGGCTTGTCGATGCGACACACCTTCGTTGGCCATCAAGTCGGATAAGGTCCGACCTTTGATAAACTTCATTGCAAAGAATGGGCGGCCGTCAAACTCACCCACATCAAAAACTGGCACGATTCCAACATGCTCTAGTTTGGCGGTCGCTCTGGCTTCTGCAAAAAAGCGCTGCCGCTCAATCGGAGAGGCCAACCGTTCCCCTAGGATCATCTTGACCGCCACTTCACGGTTGAGACTGATTTGGTTTGCGCGATAGACGATTCCCATGCCCCCGCGCCCGACCACCTCGATCAGTTGGTAATCCCCCAAAGTGCACGGCAAACTCATCTGCCACTGCCCCGAATCGGTCTTCGGCGCGGACTTTTCGATCAGTTTTGCCTCCGCCCCTCCGACCGCATCGGTTACCAGCACCGTCCCCCACAAGAACATCAAATCCGATGCATGTTCCGGATGCCGCTGGCAAACCGAATGGATATCGATGGGCTCGCCACGTTGCATTCGGTCCGTCAACTGACTAACGATGACGGCTAGCTTGGCTTCGGATTCCGACTCGGGCTCGTCCGAATCATCACCATCCGCACTCATTCTTCCAGATCCTTTTGGAGAGCTGGCATCCCTTCTATGATCTCCCGCAATCGTTTTAGGGCTCTCAAATATCGCATGCTAGCGGCAGGTTCGGTCAAGCCAAGGGATTGCGCTATTTCTTGATTGTCTAGTTGTTCGTAGTGTCGCATCAAAATGATTTCACGATCATTGTCGCGTAGCATTTGTACGGCAGACTCAATTTGCGAAGCCAATTCACGTTGCGTCGCAGCCGCAGCCGGCGTGAGGGCTTGATCGCGAAACTGATTGGCCAATTCGATGGTGGATTGATCGAACGGCCCTTTTCCAGGTTGCGGTTGCTCTCGATCAATGCTTCGTTTGGCCGAAACCCTGTGTCGTCGATGCGCATCGATGATTCGATCTTTGGCAATTTGACGGATCCACAAATGGAAGGGGATGACCGGATTTTTTAGATAGTCGGATAGACGCCGGTTTGCCTCAATCAAAACGTCTTGGATCACATCGCTAACGTCCATTCGCTGCATTAGCCGTTGATCTAAACGCAACTGGATCATGCGGCGAAGCGAATTTCGATGCCGATCCATGAGTTCCTCGACGGCCACGGCTTGACCGCCCCGAACATTATTGAGAAGTTCGGCGGTGACCTCGCCGTCGGGCCAAATGGAGTTGTTCATCGGTTTTTCTGCAGGTTTTTCTTTCATTTGATCTATTCTAGCTCAATGTCCAGGGGGGCGGCAGTTCTATCGCCCTAAGTTCATGATGACTTCCTTAGGCATTGTATCGTGAAACCCAGTTAGTTCTGCGAGCGATCGTCCGGTCGCGCAGTCTCGATTCGCTGGAAAGGGCTTGATCGACCGTGTCACCAATTTGCGTCGATTTCGCTGTCGCATGGCACCGCGAATTGTTTTCGATTCCACAATAGAAAATCGAAGCAATTGCATGTTCAATATCAATTTTTACCCCCGGCAGTAGCATGCTGGAAATTTCGACACGATTGAGATACAGTGACATATCCGATATTCCACCTCTTAAATTCGGAGTTACAGAAATTGACAGAACATCGATGGCACTCAACTTGGAATCGCTGTTTGAAAGCCAGTTATTGGTTGGTCGTTCTGATTCAAGCAAGCATCATTTGGGGTCAAGATTCGTCTATTCTTCAGACGGAATTTCTCTACGAAAATGCACCGTTTCCAAGTTGCCACGCCTCGACCATCGTTGAGGCAACGGATGGAACACTCGTATCCGCTTGGTTTGGTGGCACACAAGAAAAGCACCCCGATGTGGGCATTTGGGTCTCGCGGAAAGTGAACCAAGCGTGGACGGCTCCAGTCGAAGTCGCGAATGGAGTTCAATACCAGAAAATCGATGGAACACTCGTCCGCCATCCGACTTGGAACCCCGTATTGTTTCAACCCAAGCATGGGCCTCTACTACTCTTTTACAAAGTCGGTCCAAACCCGCAAACGTGGTGGGGACTCGTAACGGCTTCCAACGACAGTGGAAAGACATGGACGGCACCACGCCAACTACCTGAAGGGATCCTCGGTCCAATCAAAAACAAACCCATCGAGTTAGCCAATGGTGTCATCGTTTGTCCAAGCAGCACCGAGTCGCCGGGCACGGATCTTTGGCAAGTTCACATGGAGCTTACCTCGGACCAAGGATTGACATGGCGAAGAACAGAGTCGCTCAACGATGGCAAAACTTTTGGTGCGATCCAACCAAGCCTGTTGAAATTGTCAGAGAACGACCTGATAGCGGTCGGGCGCACGAAACAAAAAAGGGTTTTCGAAATGCGCTCCCAAGATGGCGGGATAACTTGGGGTGAGATGCGTGTGAGTTCATTGCCGAACCCAAACTCAGGCGTGGATGCGGTTACGCTTGCCGATTCGCGACATGTGTTGATTTACAATCATGTCTCGGGAAAACAAGATAGCTGGGGAGAGCGATCGCCCTTGAACCTCGCCATTTCCAAGGATGGTTATGCTTGGCAGGCTGCTTTGAAGCTTGAGGACACACCCAAAAGGGAATTTAGCTATCCCGCAGTCATTCAAACTCGCGACGGTTTGGTACACGTCACCTACACTTGGAACCGCAAGAAGATTAAACACGTTGTGATCGATCCCAAGAAGATTCAAGCACGCGATTTCAATGAAGGAAATTGGCCAGATTAAACCGACGGCATGCCAATGCCCCCGAGTTTACTCGGGGGATGCTTACCGTACCTCTAGAGCAAAGGTCAGAACCATCGGCATAAAGCCGACGGCATGCTTAGCCCGCTCGCT
>JANMLD010000280.1:0-16176 GCA_031372345.1 Pirellula sp. | reverse complement strand
TGATACTTTGGTTTGGCGCGCGGCTTGTTTAAATCTTCCTGACATGTCGTTTTTTTGGTGGGCGTGGCTCCTGCCGTGCTTGGCGTTGGCTCGTCAGGAGCCTCGCCGCCTCGCCCTCCCGGTAAAAGCATATCCGCCGCTCGCCTTACCACCCGTTGGTTTGCGCAAAAGTGCCGCGGAAACGCTCTTTTGCGGAGCAAAAGGCGACAATCTACTCGTCGGGGTTTCTGGCGTTCCAAACGTGACGGAACCACATGGGCAATCGAAACGAGTGGGGATTTGATGCTGGCTTGGTCAGGATTGCAGCCGGTTCACTCACCTCCAGTCGCAATTGCCCGTAACAGTGATTGAATTCTTTAATAAATATTTCGGTTGCTTCCGGCATGCAAACATTACCAACGACTTTGTTCCCTTGTCGCAAAAGCCCGCAAGGTCGATCTCGTTCGCTACCTGACGACATGGTGATCAGCTTCTGTTGTAAGAAAGCGACGTGAAAAGAGCTAGTATTTGTTGCAATTTGTTGGGGCATACTTCCCCAGTCCGTTGAGTGTTCTGACAAACCGCCCCGCGAACGCCCAGCCAATCCGCCCGCGAATTCAAAAGGCTTTGTAGTTGGTCCAATTTCAACGAGCCAGCCAATGCGATCCCGAGCTTTTGTTGATTTGCCGCGTCGATCATTGCTTCCAGTTGCACAAGCGAATAGTGATCCAAAAGACCACCTGACTTCTTGCAAAACGTGTCGATCAAAACAAACTTTCCACCCAGGGATTTCGTTGTTTCAATTACTTCTTGCCAAGATGGTGCGTTTGAATTCACCGCATCTGCATAATGTACCAAGATTAGTTGCGAACGACGAATCAAAGCGCGCGAAATGCGTTCGGCAACACTCTGCCATTCCTGGTCTTTGCAATCAGCCAATGCCAATTTGAGATACGCCCTTGCGGGCAATCTGGCAGCCAATGAAGCATCCAAATCCGCAGTCCAGCTCCGCAATTCGCCGCCAGCTACACTGACCTGCACCGACTCGGGTATGTCGAGTTCTAGTACGTTGAATATAAGGTCGAGCGAGGGCCTGCCGAGTGACCCTAACGAAGGCTCCTTGAGGTCCAGCCATCTCGCACCGGCTGCCAAGATCAACTCGGATTCCGCCATCGATCGAACGCTAACCAAGAGGCCGGGCCGCGGTATCCATGAAGCCCCATTGGGCGAAACGGCATTCTTTGCATTCGCCATCATTGTCGAACAAACCCTCGATGTAGGACACAATCTTTTCTTAGAAGGCAATGTTGCCCGCCACCCGTTGTTGTGGTGGTTCGTGTTTCCGTGTACAAATAGCAATGGTTTGCTAGCATTTCACTCGGGTTTTCAGAGATTCGGTCGACTTTTCAAACGGGTGCGAGCTGACAAATACAACGACCACAACAACCGCAGGGCAGCGTTTGAACGCACATTTCAGTTATATCACAAACCCAGAATCGCTCCATCAGCTTTGTGAAAAGATAGCTGCCCAGAAGCTTGTCGCCTTTGATACGGAATTTGTGGCGGAGGATTCCTACCGGCCTGAGCTTTGCCTAGTTCAAGTTGCGACGGAAGATGAAATCGCGATCATCGACCCGTATACTTGCACCGATCTTGGACCCTTTTGGGAGTCGTTGGTCGATCCAGAAACGACCGTGATTGTGCATGCGGGGCGAGAAGAAACGTTGTTCTGCTATCGGGCAACGAAAAAACTGATTCCCAAACTTTTCGACATTCAAATTGCTGCCGCTTTTCTCGGCTTTGAATACCCTGCCTCCTATGGCAATTTGGTCCATCGATTTACCGGCAAGGTATTGGACAAGGAGGAGACTCGCTCCGACTGGCGAAATCGCCCGTTAACGAATCAACAGCTTCAATATGCGGCTCAAGACGTTCGCGATTTGCCGCGTCTGTTTCAAGCGCTCAGTCAGCAATTGATCAAACAGGATCGGCTTTCATGGCTTGAAGAGGAGACGAGGCGTCGCCAGGAAGAGTTGGGTGAATTTGAGTCCAATGAAAGTTGGTTTCGCATCAGCGGCATCCAAGCGCTTTCCGGAAACTCACTTTCCATTGTTCGCGGACTTTGGAATTGGCGCGACCTCAAAGCCAAAGAGCGGGATGTGCCTCCCCGAAAAATCCTGCGTGACGATTTGCTCGTTGAACTCGCGAGGCGTGGAACTTCGGACGTTCGACGCATGACCTCGTTGCGAGGGATGGAGCATCGACACACCAAACAGTATTTGCCCGAGCTATCCAAAGCAATTGAGGATTCGCTCCTTCAGCCTGCGGCCACGTGGCCCAAGAAGCAGCGGTATGGCAAGGGACAGCCCGCCGGCATGTTAACGCAGTTTTTGTCGGCGGCGTTGGCCTACATTTGTCGAACCAAACGCATCGCACCGTCGATCGTTGCAACCTCCGACGACTTGCGAGATTTTGTAAAATACCGATTGGATGCCCAAAGCGACGGCACGCCTCCGCCATGCTTGACGCTGGGCTGGCGAGCCGAGATTATTGGTAAAGAACTAGATGACCTGCTGGCCGGCAGGTTAGGAATGGTTTTAGACAATCCAACAAGTGAAATGCCAATCAAGTTTTGCCGCCCACAGGAACTGTAGCGGCAGCATTGATTATACCGGGAGGGAGAGGCTCCTGCCGAACCATCGCCAAGCTCGGCAGGAGCCTCGCTCTCCCACAAAACCCCTGGCAGGTAGTTTTCACGCTGCCGCTCGCCTAATTCCGGAGTACCTGACGTGCTTAGCCCTTTCGCTAAACTCTCTCGAAGCACTCCCGTTTTTTTCATTGCTTTACTGGGGATTACCGGATTCCACTGTCTTGAAAATGCATCCGCCGACCAAGGCTTGCCAAGCGATCAAGCCCCGAACATTGTCTATATTTTGGCGGACGATTTCGGTTACGGTGATCTCCACGCGATGAATCCGGAACGGGGCAAAATCCCAACACCTCATCTCGATCGGCTCGCGACGCAAAGCATGCGATTCACGGATGCGCACAGTGGTTCTTCGGTCTGCACGCCAACTCGCTACGGGTTATTGACGGGACGCTATGCTTGGCGAACGCATTTGCAACGAGGCGTACTCGATGGCACCGATGATCCACCTCTAATCGCTTCGGGGCGTCTGACGGTCGCGTCCTTTCTCAAGCAACAAGGGTACACAACCGCCGCGATTGGCAAGTGGCACTTGGGCTTCGATTCCGAGCGACCTCCCATCACATCGGAAGCCGAAAATGAGAACGACAAAAAGGCAAAGCCAGGAAAGTCCGGTGAAGCGGGATTGCCGGTCGGTTCGAAAATCATCGAAGGGCCCATAGCGCGTGGATTCGATACTTTTTGGGGCTGCTCCAATGCTCGTACCATGTCTGGACTGATCGAGAATGACATGGTCATTGAAAAAATCCAGCCTATCACGATGTTGCCTCGGTTAAGCCAACGGGCGGTGGCCAAAATTGGCGAACGCGCAGCGGACGCGAAGGCTGGCAAGCCTTTCTTTCTCTACTTGCCGCTCACCTCTCCGCATACGCCCATTTTGCCGACCCCGGAATGGAAAGGGAAAAGCGGATTGGGGGACTACGGTGACTTCGTCATGCAGACCGATGCTGTCGTTGGTGATGTTCTTGAAGCCCTCGACAGAGCGGGCCTGGCGGACAATACACTTGTCTTTTTCACGGCGGATAACGGTTGCTCACCTGCGGCCAAGACCGCGGAACTTGAAAAGAAAGGGCACTTTGCAAGTGCCCAGTTTCGGGGCTATAAAGCAGATATCTGGGAAGGTGGGCATCGCGTACCGTTTCTCGTGCGCTGGCCCAATAGGATCAAGGCGGGTTCGCTCAGCCAGCAGACTATTTGTCACGTTGATCTACTCGCAACCTGCGCCGACATCCTCGGCGTAAAACTTCCAGAAACCGCAGGCGAAGATAGCCTGAGTATCTTGCCTGCCTTGATGGGCACCGACAAAACGAGGATTCGTGAAGCGGTCGTCCATCATTCCATCGACGGAATGTTTGGGATTCGACAGGGCAAATGGAAGCTCGAATTCTGCTCGGGCTCGGGCGGGTGGGGAAGCCCAAAAGATCCGGAAGCATCTCAAAACGGCTTACCGGACGTGCAACTTTACGACCTTAGCACCGACGTTTCCGAAACCAAAAACGTTCAAGCGGAAAACCCCGAAGTCGTTTCGCGACTAACACGTTTGTTGGAACACTATGTCGCTAACGGTCGAAGCACACCTGGTATCCCGCTTGCAAACGATGTCGCCGCTAGCATCGAGAAAACGGGCAAGAAAAAGGCAAAGAAATGACTTCGCCGATTTTCACCATTGTCGCTTTAGAACATATCGGTGCTAAGCACCTGCACATAAGTCTCTTCGTTTAACCGCGTGCCCATCGGGCCGCGTGCACTTTAATACGCGGGGCGATGCCCACGCGGTTAAACGAAATAACATCCGGATATTTCTACCGAGGAGCTACGCCAAGCCAAACACCAAATCCATTTCGCTGGCTATACGTTTTAGTTCCATTGCATCGCCGCCGCCGACTTCGGCCGCACACCACCCGTAGAAGTTGATTTCTTTGAGTGCCTTGCGAACGTCAGCGTAGTCGATATCCCCTTCCGAGATGCGTGCCCAATCGCCGGCAGCTCGGCTGTAGCCCTTGATGTCCAGTTTGAATACGCGCTTGCCGAGTTGACGCATCCAATCGCCCATGCTGCCGTATTTCCAGTGGTTACCGATATCGAACTGCATACCGACCCAGGGCGAATTCAGCTCGTCGACATACTTCACGTACTTCGCGGCATTCTGGGTGTGATCGCCTGCATGGTCATACAAGAAGTGGTTCCAGACATTCTCGAGTACGATTTGCACGCCCAACTGCGCTGCCGTGGGTACGGCCAGAGAGATGTTTTCTATGGAACGCTTCCAGATTTCTTCTTCCTTGCCGTCCTTGCCGTGACCGACAACCAGCAGTACCGAATGCCCGCCGACCGCATGAGTATCGCGAATGGCGGTTCTTAAAGACTCTAGAGCTTTGGCTCGCACACCCGCGTCAGGATCCGTGTGTCGAACGTCCCAATGCGTTGAGTTCACGGTTCCGTCCACTGGCAGGCCACTCTCTGAGATGGCTTTCTTTGTTTCCTCGACATTCATTCCAGGAGCGTCCATCTCGATCCCATCGAAGCCCGCCGCCTTTACGGCTTCGAATTTCTCGGTTAATGATCCCGGGACTTTGACCATGCCAATTTTGAGCGTCTTCCAAAGTCGTCCTTTCAGTCCGTCATCTGCCATGGCTGCGAGCGTCGCGGGAGCCGTTGGCTGAGCCATTATTGACCTTGCGCTAGCCAGGGCCGTGCTGGCCGCCAGGGTGATCGCAGTGGACTGAAGAAAATCGCGGCGGTTGGGGGTGTCAGCGTTCATGTGAAAATCCAAGGAAGTGGAAGTGACAGTTCGATTTATTTTTAGGGGGATTTCAAAGTAAGTCACCCTCCCTCGGGGAGGCAGGTAGGCTATCCCGGAGTGGTGGGCAAGGATTCTGAAGTGCTGGGGGCTCGGTTCGCCTTCCATGGTAACAGCAGTTCGAATTCCGTGCCGGTACCCACTTTGGACCGTACGTCAATGGTGCCATCATGTTCCTTGGCAATCTTGAGGCTTACGGGCAAACCCAAGCCGGTTCCGCGATTTCCCTTGTTGGACTCAAACATGGAGAAGATGCGGCCAAGATCATTCGCAGCGATGCCCACTCCATTGTCTCGCACTTGGATTTTCGCATACTCCTTGGACTCGAAGAGCACGATTTCGACGAGGCCATCGACTTTTTCAGCGCAAGCGTCAATCGCATTGCCGACCAAGTTCATCAGCGCTCGGTGAATGGCCTCGCCATCGAGCATCATGTTTCGGAACACGTCTGGGCGGACCCACGACAAGGAAACAGATTTTTCGGCTGCCCTAGCGGTTGACAACTCAACGACTTCATCGATGACGGTGCGTAGATCCACAGGGTTTCGATTCGGCTTACGATCCTTGCTCATGGTGAGCATATCCATCACAAACGATTCGATGCGTTCTTGATTGCGTTCGCAAATACGCCAGCCACTTTTGACGGCGTCCATGTCGTTGCCTTGGATCCCTTGATCGATGAGATAGCCACCACCGCGAAGCCCTTGAACGATGTTCTTGATATGGTGCGAGAGGGTGGCAATGGTCTGGCCCATGGCTGCAAGCCGTTCGGCTTGCACCATACTTTGATAATAGTTGGTGTCCTCGATCGCCAGAGCTGCTTGATGGCCGATGGCGACAAGCATTTTGAGATGCTCTTCATTAAAGACTCGTTCACGACTTATCGCGTATTGTCCAACCGAGATCGACGTGTCGATGTAGATGACACCCACGCTGCCGTAACGGCCTTTCATCGGGACACAAATCGCTTCGCGTATTCCGCCAGTCGAGATGCTCACGCTGGGGTTCCAACGTTCGTCCTCGCAAGCATCGCTCGTTAAGACCCCCTCTTCTTTTTTGCTGACGTAATCCAAAATCGTCTTGCTGATCGTCATGCGGTGCGAGGAGACGTTGACTCCGCGATTGCGACGGCAGCTGGGCATCAGCTCGCCGGTTTCCTGGTCGCTGAGCATGATGCAGCCTCGATCGCAATTCACCCACTGAAAGATGAGTTCCAAAATTTGATGGAGCAATTGGTCGATATCCAATGTTCGACTGACCGCGATGGCTGTGCGGTACATGATTTCCCAGTGACTTTTGGCATCCGAAGAGGCCTTTTCTGTTTGAATTTTTTCCGTCCAATCGTCGGTCTGATCCAGCAACTGCTGCTCAATGTCGACGCGGCCAACGATCTGGGACGAGTCACCGCTAGCATTTTGTACGATATCGACATCATTGTCGGCAGGTCCAAAAGGACGAAAACTTAACCGGAACAGCATCAATCGTTTGCCGATTTGCACTCGGTCGCCGACGCAAAGCGTATGTTCCGTGATCCGCTTACCGTTGACAAAGGTTCCATTGCTGCTGCCAAGATCTCTTAACAAATACTGTCCGTTGACAAAATCGATCTCGGCGTGCGTTCTAGAAGCTTCGGAATCCTCCAAATGGATTTCGCAATGGCTATCCCGTCCCAATCGTTGTTTGGCTTCGCGAATCAAAAAGTGGGTGCCAATGTTGGCACCACGGACAACCAAAAGCGAAGCCAATTTCGTCAATTCCTTTTCTTCGTACGGTTTTCGGGGAGCAATTCCTATGTTTTAAGCAAATCCTCGACTATTGTAGCTCAAATTGCGTCGTTGTCTCAACCGTGTTGAACCCGAGTCAACAACGACGACGGTTGTAGACCATACGGCTCACGACTCGGCCCCTACTCGTGGTAGTTCACAACTGCTAGTGAGATTTGCTTCAGATTGTTAAGACAACTGATCCGACGACTTGCTTCTCGCGCTGCCTGAACCGCTGGCAGCAGAAGTCCGACCAAGATTCCAATGATTGCTACGGCGACTAGCAACTCAACCAGCGTAAAGGCTCGTGTGCGACCATGAATTGCCATGATTCGACCAGTAAAATAGGGGGTAACATCGTTCAGCCGCGTAGACACCGCCCCGCGATTCACCGACGGCGCGGCCCTATGGGCACGCGGTTGAACGAAAGCGAGACTTAGCTAAACGGGATGAACTTGATGGCGTTGGCCAAGCAGTGTCGGGAAATAACTAAATGTTAACGCGTTGTGGATGGGCGCAAAGTATCGCGCCGCCGCATTATAAACACTTAGCCATCGCCAATGAAAGCGGATTCGCGGAAAACAGCTGCTCATTCTTGCCAAAACGAACTGGTACGACTTTGGCACAATGAAGGAAATCAAAAAGGGTTCCAACGGGAGAGCGAGGCCACCCGTGCAAGCATCTTTTCGATGCAAGTGCAATTGAAAACAACGGGAGTGCGAGGCTCCTGCCGAGCTTGGCGCCGCAATGGTTCGGCAGGAGCCTCACCCTCCCGAGCAATGAATTGGTTGGGCAAAGTCGATGTGATCATGTTTACGGGGTGGCCTCTCCCTCCCGGTATGAACAATGCTGCCGGCTGACCTTAGAAGTTGTAGTGCCACTGCGAGTAAAAGAAGTCGGCATCACCATTGAATAGCGCTGACCCGTTCGCTCTTAAACTAGTATCGTAGTACTTACCCGTAAAGAAGTGGGAGTAGCCAAGGACCAAGTCGCTACGGGCATTGACTTTGTAGGTACCGAGCAAGTCAATCTCGTGTCCTAGGTCACGGCTACCTACGGTTCCGCCAGGATTGAAGGAGGTATTCGTTACGTTGTACGGACCTTGTGCGCCATTGGCAAGAAACAGGTAATGGTACCATGCCAATACAGTGAATTTGTCCGTTGGATTAAAGGTCAAGATGCTATTCACATCGTGGATGTTTCGGCGTCCGAACAAGTCCATGAATCCTAGGTACTTGTGACCGAGCGGAAACAATTGGTTCCAACCGTTGTTGATTGAATCGTCACCACTTGCCCAATCGTAGTACATCCAAAACGTGGGCTTCATCGTCCCAGTGGCCTTTGCACCCAAACCGAAGGTCAAAGAGTAAGCCGAAATGTCGGAACCATCTGGGTTCTTTCCAAATTGATAGCCAAATTCGTTGTCCCAAAGCACTCCGTCCGCTTCGCCCTTGATAGCAGTACCTAAAGTATGCACATGTAAGTTGGTGGACGTATCCTCGAAGCCGAGGTAGTACGTATCAATTGGCCCGTTTTCAAACATCTTGTTCGAGTTGTAGACACCCCACAGGGCTTGGTTTTGGTTAGGCGAATCAAATTTATTGAAGTTGATGTTCTCAGGTCGAACCAACAAGAAATCGGTTGTTCGATCTTCATTGCTCCAAGTCAGCCGTCCGCCATCGAACCTGCGTCGATTGTTGGCCCAGTCAAGCGGCGACAGCAATCGTTGCGAACCAAACAAAAGTTCTTGTCGGCCAGCGCGGCCTGTCAGCTTGCCCAGGTCGGAATCCACTAAGACCAAGTCGCCAAACAAATTTTGCGCGTCGAAGTGTTGCACTTCGATTTGGCGAGGGGCAAAGTTTTCGTACGAACTCCCGGCATCCAGAAACTCAGCGAAGACGCGTGCCCGTTTATTAATCTTGTAGTTCGCAAAAACTCTCGTACGGTCCAACAGGAAATTATCGTCGCGGCCAGTCAATCCGGCACCTCGGATATTGTGTTCGTTGTGGTATCGCAGTCGATATTGACCACCGACATCCAGCTTGCCATTGTCACCAACTGGGAGTTGCTTGATTCCCTCGCCGAGGTTGTAGCCTTTGTAATTGGGGTTGCTTAAGTAACTGAAGTCGTTGAGATAGAACGGATCTTTGTAGGCCGTTGCTACTTTTTTTTTCAACTC
Source organism: Pirellula sp. (assembly GCA_031372345.1). Lineage (GTDB taxonomy): Bacteria > Planctomycetota > Planctomycetia > Pirellulales > Pirellulaceae > JBKCUI01. The sequence goes on along the minus strand of JANMLD010000280.1, from coordinate 6,748 downwards.
TTCCTTCTTCTTCTTTTCAGCAGCCGCTTTCTTTTTTGCGGCTTCTGCTTCTTTTGCGGCATCGGGCTCGCTCGCAACGGCCATTCCACTTGACGTTCCGTCCACGATCGGAGCGGGAGCAGGGGCGTCGACGTAATATCTGTATTCGCCTTTGCTGGTCGACGAAGAACCTTCCTCTACATAAACCGACCTAGATCCAGATGTTGGATTCACGGCGTCGGTGCCGTCCTGTGGGGCTGCCACGGAAGATCTGGCGGCAATTACTGCTGCAATGAAAGCGCAGGCTCGCGACGTACGAAGAATGGAATATTTCATGGATACGAAATCCTTTTCGTTTTAATGGCGGTTTTTTTGAGTGCTCTTGATCAGTTACATCGCAGGTCATGGCACGAATTGCCGCCGAACCACACCTACTACTTTGCGCTATCGGCGAAGCCAAGCTTTGTTACAAAACAAATCCTACCTTCCCGGCCTATCTTGCCTGTCTTACCAAACCGCGGGCAACACTTTGTGGCTGAGCGAGGCCCTCGCTCAGTTGTCGAATCCCACGAGCGACGGGCCTCGCTCGTCTACAAGTGTCGCCGTTTGCTCCGCAAACGTGCGTCCACCAAGCGCACTTTCGCAGAGCGAAAGGCGACAATAAACACTCATTTCGTTGGGATCGATTGTTGCAAAAACGCAATCAGGTCTGCTAATTCCTGCTGGGTCATCGCGGACTCCAACCCCTCTGGCATGAACGACAAATTGGAACTTTGCAGGCGCTCAATTTCGCGACGGGCAATGTTACGAGAGACGCCATTGGCTTGCTTGATCGTGACGCTATTGCTTGTTTCGCCAACCAATAAACCTGCCAAAATCTCTCCGCTCTCGAGTAGGCAGGTATAAGACTGATAACCAGGCTGAATGTCGACATTGGGATCCAAGATATTCGCCAGCAGTTTCTCTTTGGAATGGTTTACTACGGTCGCGAGATCGGGTCCCACGTTTTGTCCGACGTCGCCACGACGATGGCAGTTAGCGCACAAGCGGGTGTAGACAAGCTGTCCTTGGCTTATCGTTGCAGGCAACTCTAGCGACGGCCGAAAATTATTTAGAACTTCCTTGCGATTCGAATTCTGGGAAACGCCAAAAGTCAACTTGGCCTGCTGCGAGATTTTGGCTACCGGATGTTGAAGCAGTCTCGCTCGTTGGGTGAGCGATACGCTCCTGGCTATGATCTGATTCTTTTCGATTCGATCGAGCAAACCCTTCGTCCAAGATTCTCTCGATAGGAATGCTTCGATAGCCATGCTTCGGAGATCGGGACTCAGTTCCGGCCAAGCAGTGGTTAACACAACTGGAACCAAGTCGATGCCGCTTTGAGCCATGGTTTTGATTGCCACGGATTGCATCTCCGAGTCGACCTGGGCCTTAAGCAATTGAGCCAATAGACTGACACCTGTTTCTTTGTGCTTGGCGACTCGGCAAAGCAATTTCGCGGCGGCAATACGATCGTCAACGTTCTTGGACTCGTCCATGGCGATCTGCGTTTTGGAATCGAGTAACAAGTCTAGTTTTTCGACCCACGGTGCGATGGCTCCCTGAGGAGATGCTTGCGACATGGCATGTAGGTCGGCCCCAACACTTTGAAGTGCAAACAGCATATCGTCGAGAGCAGCATGGTGCTCGCTATCACCCGCAACGAAAACATTCTTCAAAAGCGTCGCAATGGTCGCTTGATCATTGCGGCCCACGGATTGCCGCAAGAGTGGATCGCGAAAGGCCGTGAGGGCTTCTGGACCAATTTTCACCAAGCCCTGAACGAAAACTTCAGAGTGCGAGGTGATGGAACTCATGATGGCCGAGTTCATGAAGGGGTCGCCGCCAAATCGTGACGCAAGCTCCACGAGTGCTTCGCCAGCACATCGGTCCCTCCATTGACCGAGCGACAATGCGACTTGCAAGCAAACTTTCATGTCGACGTCTTGGGATAGCTTGGAAACCGCTTCGACGACGTTTGGTTCCGGATGACTTTCAGCCAAGCGTACTGCAATTTCGCGAACCCTTGGATGCGTGTCGTTCAATGCAGCTATGACCATCGGGCTGGAAAGCAATCCGAGCCCTTCTAACGTGTAAAGCGATTGCCCACGCGTTAGCGGGAGCGTGCTAGTCGCAAACAGCCTCTCTAGCATAGGCCCAGCGTTAGGATCCTGCTTCCAAACGAGCAACTGCTGTGCTTTGTCTCGTTGCCAGTCATTGGTGGAGTCTAGGGATGCCACCAGTTGCTGCAGGTTCGCTTTTTCCAACGACGCACTGGACCTCGCATCGGACTTCGCAATCGTTCGATCCGGCACAACTCGGTAGATTCTGCCCATGTCCTCTCCCAAACGATAGTGCGGCAACAATTCCGCTTTGCCTTCTGCAGGCAACCAATCGGGATGCTCAATCATGTAGCGATACATGTCTGCGATCCAAAGGGCGCCATCAGGTCCTGTGCGTGCCATGACCGGCCGACACCATCGATCTTCACTTGCGAAGAAATCGAAGTCCCCTTCGTTGGTTGGGCGGACTGACTCGAAACTGACACCTACATCCGACAGAATGTTGTGTTGAACGAGGTTATGAAACGGCTCGCAGGTAAAAGCGTGTGACTTCGCACTGGATCCAAACAAAAGTGTGTCGCCATAGATCATGCCGCTACAGGCAGAGGTGAATCGCCCCGACTGCTCAAAACTATGGAATCGCTTTTCGGGTGCGCTCGCCGGATACACGGGTGGACTACCCGAGCGAACAACGTGTTGGATGGGACTCACGGTCGGAACATACGGATTCCGAGCCAAATAGCGGTCCGCAAGAACGTAGTGCCAAAGTGGATTGGCGTTTTGCGTTCCAAACCAATGCCCCCATGCATCGCGATTGCGACCAAATTGCGATGGCCCTAACTCGAGTTCCAGTTCCTCTGTATCTGGCTTAAATCGAAAATCGTGACTGCCGATCTTATACGATTGGCCGTTGCGGTTGGATTTGACTTGCGTATCCAATCCATGATTGGGGTGATGACCTCCGTTGGCGCAGTACACCCAATTGTCCAGTCCCCACCGCAAATGATTCAAACGAAGTTGCTGATTGCCTTGGTTGAATCCCTCGAATAGGACTTCACGTTGGTCGGCTACCCCATCATTGTCCGTATCCCGTAAGTAAAGGAGTTGCGGGGCCGCTGTAACCAGGATTCCATCGCGCCAAGTGAGAATGCCCGTTGGGAAATTCAGGTCTTCCGCAAAGAGATGACTCGTTTCGTAGTATCCGTCTCCATCGCGATCTTCCAATACCCGTATGCGTCCACCTGCTTTGCCGCGGCCATCCATGCCTAGCGGATAGTCCGACATCTCCACGACCCAAAGCTTGCCCGCCGCATCCCAATCGAAGGCCACTGGATCGATGACTTGTGGCTCCGACGCAACGAGTTCTACTCGAAATCCAATCGGTACGTGGATGCTTGCAAGAGACTTTTCGGGGGTCAAAGGGCCAGAAGCTGGTCTTGGTGGATCCATCGCAGCCACCTTGGGTGTTCCGATGGGTTGCCCAGAAGATGCGTAGAGCTGCTTGGCTTCTACATTGCTCACGGCCCGATCAAATAAACTGAAGTATGCGAGGTTTCCCTGGAGCGGAGAAAATTGATCATTGCGAGCACCTAAGAAAAACTCCTGGCTTCCATTTGTAGTTGGGTCGATTTCTGCGTCGATCTCTGGTTCCAATTGGCCGTTGAGGAATACTCGAACACGAGCACCATCGCGAATCGCAACAACGTGGTTCCATGAATTCGGCAGTAGCAGCGTTGGGCCGGTAACAACTTGATCGCGAGCGTTGCCGTTGAAGAACATTAAACGTCCGATTGGACCAGACCGATAATTTCCAGAGATGCCCAAATGGTCTCCCGGCGCTTGCGCATCGCCGTTGGGACCGCGAGAAAAGAGGTAGGCGGTGACGGGCCGTGCTTCATTTGGTAACTCATTGCGAAACCACATCGCGAAGCTATACGCATCGCGCAGTTTTTCCGACTTGCCGGCCAGGCGACCGGAACGAAAACTGGCAAATGCATTGGGACTATAAGAAACATTACCGGAAAGTGGCAGGTCGTTTGAGACGGAATTCAACGGGTGAGTTAGGATTGGCTTGAGCGCTGCGATTGAGGCCGTGTAATCTGCTGGGAAAATCGGCGGCTTGGCTTGCGTGGCTAGAACTGCTTCATCGCGATTGCGTCGAATCTCTGCGCGAAGACGCTCTTCGGGAACTCCGGATGTTTTCCAGAAGGTTCCAATCTCGGATGTGGTCAGTACATGACTGAATACGGCAATCTCATCGAGCTTGCCCTGGAGGTCTTTTCCAAACTCTAGATTGCGACTTTCGGATCCTTCGGAGACGCTCACCTGAATTAATGGATCTTCCGAACCATTTACATGCACGCGTATACTGGATCCAAAGCGGTTGACCACGACAAAATTCCAATCATCGGCTCGGCACTTTATAGCAGATGCTGCGCCATTCAATTCGAGTTGAACTTGATGGTCGGCCTCCTGCTTCGCAACCAGCGTTTCGCCAGACGGGCCGACGTATAGAATTCCGCTTCGCTGGCTCGCGCCGCTCGGTTCGCCCAACCAAAACCAAAACGCGAGAGAGTACATTCTATTGAGCTGATCGGTATCGGCCGTCAGGCTACCTCCAGCCAAATGCAACGCGCGATTGATTTGGTTGGGGCCTGAAAACTTGGATGGTGTTAGTTTTTCTTGAGAGCCGATGCCACTTCCGCTGCCAACACCTGGTAAGTGCCACGCAAATCCAGGGCGTAGTTTTGCTGAGTAACTACCTTTGGTCGCGTCGCGCGGTGAGTTTCCATCTTCATCGTTTAACCGCCAGTAGGCTGCGGGTTTGGCACCAAGAATGGCCAACGCATAAGGGCCGTGTTCATCCGCCATAACGCGACGCTGCTGGCCAGTGACCTCCTCGAGCGAACCGACAAGTGTATCGACGATCTGAGGTTCTGCCGCTACCTCTAAGCCCGCTGTTCGGGCTGGCCAAGTCGTATAGCCCCCTAATGCATGTTGCTCCGGAGTTGGGATGTACCCGTCGGCGCCGTTGGCCAATTCGATATTGAAATGTGCGGTCGAAGGAGAACGTCCTCGCAATTTTAGGCCGGTGAGTGCGTACACTTCGTTGGGTAACGTGGCTATCGTTAAATCACCGATGCGGATCGCCTGCATTTTGAGTTCGGTCTGCTGCCGATCGTGCAGAATAAGAGCTTCCATTGCGTAGACTTCGGGAATGTTTTTGGGCAGCTCATTCTCGATCTTAGCAGCGATGGGCCGAGCCCATTCCAATCGCTTTTCGTCGGGCACTCGATAACGAAGGGTGATTTTCTTTTCGACGATTCCTAAGGGTACCGAGTCCTGGTATTCGATCTTTGCTAAGGCTTTCTCGGCGTAACGGGCAACCGATTCCGCATAGTTTGAAATGCTTACGGTTTTCGAGGGCGATCCATAGTCCATCCACATCAGATCGCCGCTGGTACCCTGCGAGAGCGCGCAAACAAAGGGTCCGTTCCCATCGCCGGGTTGATTGAGGATGGAGGCCACGTGCTTGCAGAAAAGCCCATAGTAGTCGGACGAAACGGCACTCGCTCCAAAGTAGTGCTGCGAGTAATTGGCGAGTACAGCCAGGGGACGGCCATCCTTGGTTTGCAGTGAAACAACGGACAGCGTTGGATCGACCGGTCCCGAAGGGCCAATCACATCGGGACTCAAGTATCCTGGATGCATGTGGGCAAGGCCGCTTGCGGCCCCGAAAGGATCTACGATCATTTTGTCTGGCTTGCGGATCCATCTGCGGTTGTGAGTGTGTTCCCAGTCGTCGATCGAAGCCCAGCCTATGCGAGCCGGTTGCAATTGGTTGTTGGCCGAAAGGATCGCCTCGGCGATTTTGCCTGGCAATCCGGCAGCGTAAGCCTTGTCCTGTCGAGTCCCCAAGCAAGCCATGGCGGCTGGGGCTGAATGCGTGTGCGTTGCAGACACCATCATGTGTTCGACAGGGATACCAGTACTACGACTTGCAAGCAATTTGGCTTCGTCAATTAAGCCAAGCGGCATCATGCAGGTGTCAACGATGGCAAACGCGATTTTGGTTTTTCCGTCATCGAGCACGATCGAACGAACGAAGAGGCGATCATTGATCTTGGCGGATTGCGATTCAAGGAATCCGCCAGCAATGATCGCAGGAAATTGCGTCGGCGTAATATCGATCGTCGCAGCTCCGGCTTGAAATGACTCGTCGGCATGTCCGGTGGTTTGCATGGCGACTTCAATCGCCAGCATTATCAAAAAAAACAATTGAAAGCAAAAACGAAATCGCAAGTTGCTTTTCCGTGACAAATTTGGAAGGAGGACTTTTTGCATTTCGGTCACAATGCCAGATCGATGGGCAAGATTTAGACGTTAGAAGTATCAGTGAACCTGCAATATACTGGAAATAGTCATCTGCCGTGCTGCCATCAGTAGGGTCAGACCGGTCAGACCCTGTTTTCGGTTTTTACGGATTGTCCGTAGACAAATTGGCTAGTCAATTCCAATCATAAACAGTAAACAGGGTCTGACCCGAATGGCACTTGTACTTTGATCCAAATGCTTATCACGAAATGAGTTAAGTCGATCTTCTGGTTCTAGTTTGAGAGCTCGCTCACTGGCTTCCCTTGAATTGCTCTAGACGCAAATGGCCTCAC
>JANMLD010000271.1:0-17653 GCA_031372345.1 Pirellula sp. | reverse complement strand
AGCGAGCGGTAGATATGCGTTTACGGAGAGGGCGAGGGCACACCTGCTAGAACGTCTTTGGAGACTTTGCCCCACCCATTGCTAACTCGGGAGGGTGAGGCTCCTGCCGAACCATGGCGCCGCCAGGCTCGGCAGGAGCCTCGCTCTCCCACTTCCCACTTCACTACATTGCCAGATGATGCCATAGTCGGCTGCTTGCGCGGATACCGCGGTAGTAGTCCTCCAAGCAGAATTTTTCATTCGGGCTGTGCGCTCCATCGTCATCTAATCCCCAACCGAGCAGCAATACGTCAGCATGGGTGGCCTCCACCATTTGGGCTACGATTGGGATCGAGCCCCCTTCGCGGATCATGACTGGTTTTGCGTCAAAGCCTTCTTGTACCGCCTGCATGGCTCCCTTCATGAACCTCGAGTTAGGATTTGCCATCACACCGCGGCCACCGTGCAAGTCGATGATTTCGATACGCACGCCGGGCGGGGTGTGGTTGCGGATGAATTCCTGCAACTGAAGGCTGACGGTTTTTGGATCTTGATTTGGCACTAAACGAAAACTGATTTTGGCCGCAGCCCACGATGGGATGATTGTCTTGCCCCCTTCGCCTTGGTAGCCTCCCAACAAACCGTGGACGTCGAACGTGGGTCGAGCCCAGCGCCTTTCTAAGGTGGTGTAACCTTCTTCGCCGGAGAGAGCATCAACCCCCAATTGTTCGGCGAACGCTTCGTCGGAAAAATTCATGTTGGCCCACATCTCGCGTTCGCTCGCTTCCAGTTCTACTACGGAATCATAGAATCCTGGCAATTGAATCCTACCATCGGAAGTCTTTATATCGGTGAGGATACGGGCTAAAGCCAGTGCGGGATTGGTGACGGCACCACCAAACGAACCTGAATGCAAATCGGCTTTCGGGCCATGGACTCGCAGTTCATAGTACGCGATACCGCGAAGACCATAGGTGATAGCCGGTTGGCCTTTGGCGTATTGAGAAGAATCAGAAATAACGATTACGTCGCATGCGATTTGGTGCGCAATTTCCGCGAGTTTTGCCTCCAGAACAGCGCTACCATTCTCCTCTTGACCCTCAATCAGGAATTTCACTTGGAGCGGCAATTGCTGATTGCATTGCTTCCAAGCCAGGACGCTTTGGACATGAGTTAGCATTTGTCCTTTGTCGTCGGTCGAGCCACGGGCGTATATGTTGCCGTCTTTCAGGACGGGTTCGAACGGTGGCGAATCCCATAGATTGAGGGGATCGACGGGTTGAACATCGTAGTGGCCGTAAACCAAGACGACCGGCTTGCCAGGAACGGGCTCGGATTCGGCGTACACCAGGGGAGGTCCGTCACCAAGCATTTGCTTGGTTTTTAGCCCTCCTGAGGCAAGTTTCGACTCGACCCAGTTCGCTGCCTGCGTCATTTCGGCCCCCTTGGAGCTGTCTGCGCTAATGCTTGCAATTCGGAGCAGTTCGAAGAGCTGATCTAGGTGACTTTGACGATTATTCAGTAGGAAGCGATCGAGTGACGGAAAATCTGTCATAGAGGATTGTAAGTTTCGTACGATTTGTTCTTGCAAAGACCACCAGGGTTACGTTTACAATATAACGGAGTTGTAGCGGATTTGTATTGTGTGCCCGTTGTATCGAATTTCAGCACACACCGTTCCAACGTGACCAAACCCTTACCCGGCATTGCGAACTGAAACCAACACGCAAGGCGATCGAAAATGTCTCAATCCAACGCTGCAGTAGCAGAGCCCATCGCTCGTCCTAAGAACACTCCGCCGAAGGCCAAGAAACAACCTCGGTACCATGTGATTCTCTGGGACGATCCGGAACATACCTGGGAGTATGTCATCGAGATGATGCAGAACTTGTTCTATCTATCACCGACCCAAGGTCGAAAGATCGCAGACGAAGTCGACCGAACAGGGCGAGCCGTTTGCATGACCACCACGCTTGAACATGCGGAACTAAAGCGAGACCAGATTCGAGCATTCGGAGTTGACCGCTACAGCATGAAGTCGACCGGCAGCATGTCGGCTTCGATTGAACCCGAGTTTTAGTTGACTTTTTGTTGGCGAAATCGAAAACTTCTAGGGATTCCTACCCCGGAGAATCGGGATTGCTGATACAGTCGTCGAAGAAGGGTCTTCAATGAATCGTTGGGTTTCGTACTTACTTTTGGTTTCAATCGTCCGATTGCAGTTTGTTTGCTGCTGCGGTTCGATCGTCCATTTGGAATTAGGGTACGAAGCATCGGTGGTTGAGGAACACTCGCATGGTGTTTCGGGTGCGAGTGGCGATGGCTCGGCATGTTGCTCGAGTCAACAGAAACAGCATAGCGATTCTGAGCTTTGCTTAGAACCGTGCCACAATGGCTCTGGTTGCGATCACGGGCAAGATGGACATCATCACCATCATTTGCATGTCCTGCACGCTGTAATGATGTCGGCTTCACCACAACAGTCCATGGTGAAAGTCGTATTGTCGTCGTTGGACCCATTCGTCGAGACGACTTTCGGGGTGGAGTCAAAGCCATTGCCGATATTTTCAATGCCCTCTTGGCACGTGCATTCCCAATACAACGTCAGCATTCTCACCCTGTTCGGGCAGCTTCGTATTTGATTCGGAACCGTTTGCATTCTTTCATTGTTGCAAGCGAATCGTTTTTGTTTCGAATCCTCTCGGAGATTATATGATGTTGAGTTCTCGTGTCGTATCGTTTGTTGCTAGTGTGATTCTGTTGCATGCGTCCGTTTTTGGACAGCAGGCTGCTCCCGGAGTTGCTGCGCCCGCCAAAGCGCATGATCATGCTGCACTCGGCCCGCACCGCGGAAATCTGGTTGAAATCGGAAAGGAAGAATATCACGCGGAAATAGTGCTGAACGAAGAAAAGAAGCAGATATTCGTGTATCTGCTGGATAAGGAAGTCAAAGGGAGTGTCGCAATTGATGCACCGTTTGTTGCCGTAAATCTTTTGATAAACGGGAAGCCTTTGCAGTTCAAATTGAAGGCGGCACCTCAACCCGTCGATCCGAAGGGGCTCTCCTCGTGCTTTGGTGCTGTCAGTCCGGAATTAATGGATGCCCTGCACCATCCGAAATCCGATCCCAAGCTGGCGCTGAAGATTCGCAATAAGTCCTACAGCGTCAAAATAGCTCACGACCACGATCATGCTGGCCATGATCACACTGCCCCAGTAAAAAAGAAGTAGCGAAGTCGAGCTATCTTATGAAAAGCGATCTGAGCCGCATTTGGCCTTATTTGATTATTACCGGTGCCTCACTTTATGCAGGCGGCTGGTTTCACAGTCAGTACGTCGGTCGCGTTTGGCCGTTTGCTGCGGTCCCATCGGCCGAAGGGAATGCAGATGCAAACAAGTCCAGCGACGAACCTTTCAAAGAGGAACACGCTGGCCACGATCACGCGGGACATTCCGATGCAAATTCGCTGGAGTTGTCGGAGTCCGCGAAGAAGAATCTTGGACTAACGGAAGAGTACCTGCAGGCGATCGAACTGAAGAACTACCAACAGATCATTACCGTGCCTGCAATCATTGCCGACAAACCCGGTCGGACGCGAACCTCCATTAGCGCCGCCATGACTGGAATCGTTACGCATGTTCACGTGGCAACGGGTGAAGCGGTCGAAGCGGGGGACCTCATCCTCGAAATGCGATTGACTCACGAGGATTTGGTCACAGCACAAAAAGACTATCTGCAATCGCTTGGTGATCGCGATATCGAGCTGAAAGAAATTGCCAGGATTGAAGGAGTGGTCAATTTGGGCGCTATCTCCTCCAAGCAACTGCTAGAGCGTCAGTATAGCCGGGACAAACTCGAATCGCTTATTCGATCCCAGCGGGAGTCGCTACGGTTGCATGGATTGACCGAAGATCAAATCGCGATCATCGATAGCCAGCGCCGGTTGCTTGCTGAAATTCGTGTTTACGCTCCAACCCATGACGGGCACCCTGAAGACGATTCTCAACAGACCCGCCACTTGCTTGTATTGCAAGACCTCCAAGTCCAAAAAGGACAGTCTGTAAATGCTGGAGAGACTCTTTGTGTCCTAGGTGACTACGCTGAGCTACTTGCGGAAGGGCAAGCATTCGAAACGGAGGCCTCTCAGGTTGCGACTGCAAAACAAGAGGGGAGGTCCATCTCCGCTATCCTGAACTCAAATGGAAAAATTGAGAAGATCGAGAATTTGCCATTGAGTTGGATCAACAACGAGATCGATCCAGCCACACGTACCCTCAAGTTTTACGTAGGGCTGAAGAACGAACTGATGGAAGACAAACTCGGTGCCGATGGCAATCGCTACATTGCGTGGAAGTACCGAGTGGGCCAACGCATGGAGCTAGGAATTCCCATCGCTGAGTGGACCGAACAGATCGTATTGCCGGTCGATGCCGTTGTCCGCGAAGGCATCGATAGTTTTGTTTTTCAGCAAAATGGCGATCACTTCGACCGCGTTCCAGTTCACGAAAAACACCGCGATCAAACCCATGTCGTCGTCGAGAATGACGGCGCTCTCTTTCCCGGTGACGTAGTCGCTCTTCGCGGTGCCCATCAAATGCAAATGGCGCTCAAGAGCAAATCCGGAAGCGGCATCGATCCTCACGCAGGACATAGTCATTAATGCTCAACGCCATCCTTCAATTTTCGCTTCGCCAGCGTTTGTTCGTGCTTGCTGTGGCGATAGGGTTGTCAGGCTATGGGCTTTGGACCGCGCTGCGTTTACCAATCGATGTGTTCCCCGATCTTGACCGTCCTCGTGTAGTAATCATGACCGAGTCTCCCGGCATGGCGCCCGAGGAGACCGAGACGCGCGTGACGTTTTTGATCGAGACTGCCATGAACGGCGGCAACGGAGTTCAAGCGGTGCGCAGCACGTCGTCCGTTGGGCTATCCGTGGTTTACGTCGAGTTTGGATTTGGTACAAACGTCTACACGGCGCGACAAATCGTAACCGAGCGACTGGCCATGGTTGCGGACCGACTCCCAAAAACAGCCAAACCACAATTGGCTCCCATCTCATCGATCATGGGGCAGATCTTAGTTTTAGGGATGTGGAGCGAAGACGGAACCATAAATCCGATTGAACTGCGAACCCAGGCGGATTGGATTGTTCGACAGCGATTGCTTTCGATTCCGGGAGTGGCCCAGGTCTTTACGATGGGTGGTGGTCGGAAACAATTCCAAGTGCTAATCGATCAGGTTGCGTTGATCAAATTTGGTGTCACCATCGAGGATGTGAAACGCTCCGTCGAGAAGAGCAATGAAAATGCGACAGGTGGTTATTTGGATCAACGCGGGCCCAACGAATGGCTCGTCCGCGCGATTGGACGGATCCAATCGATCGAGGATTTGAATCGCATCGCGGTAACGGTTCGCAACGGCAGACCTGTTTCGCTCGCCATGGTAGCCAAAGTCGTCGAGGCACCGCAACTAAAACGAGGGGACGCGGCGGCGTTTGTCCGAGAAAGCAGCGACCAATTCAGCGGTGGCCCTGCGGTCGTCTTGACCGTCAGCAAACAACCCGGCGCAGACACTCGCGGTATCACCAAGCAGATCGAAAGTGCCATCCAAGAAATCCGTCCGTCTCTTGCCAAAGGGATTCGAATAGAGTCGTTGTATGCCCAAAAGCACTTCATAGATCGTGCCATCGAAAACGTGTTGGAGGCCCTGCGCGACGGCGGTATTCTCGTCGTGATCATCCTATTCTTGTTTCTAATGAATTTCCGAACGACGTTTATCTCGCTCACAGCCATCCCGCTCTCCTTGCTGATGACAGTCCTTGTTTTTTACTGGTTTGGTCTCTCCATCAACACAATGACACTCGGAGGGCTCGCGGTCGCGATCGGCGAACTCGTGGACGACGCCATTGTCGATGTGGAGAACATCTTTCGAAGGCTTAAGGAAAATGCAGCCCTGGAAAAGCCGCGTAAACCTTTGGTTGTTGTCTATTCGGCGAGTCTTGAAGTGCGAAGCTCCATCGTGTTCAGTACGATCATCGTTTGCTTGGTGTTCCTCCCCCTATTTGCATTGTCAGGTATGGAGGGGAGACTGTTTGCCCCATTAGGCGTAGCCTATGTCGTCTCAATCCTTTCATCGTTAGTGGTTTCGTTGACGGTGACACCGGTACTTTCCTACTGGTTTTTACCATCCTCCAAAGCAGTAGCGCACCAGGCAGATGGCTACATTCTCAGATGCTTGAAATGGATCGTCGCCTATGTCGTTCGGTTCAGTTTGCAATTTCCCGTTTTGAACATGGTCGTCGTGCTCTTGATGGTGGCTGTGGCGGCATGGTCGGTGAGCCGATTGGACCACGATTTTCTTCCGCCGTTCAACGAAGGAGCCATTCAGCTCAACGTCTTGTTGCCTCCAGGGAAATCCCTGGCCACCTCCCTTGCGATCAATAAAAACGTCGAGGACGCATTGATTCGCAATAGCGACGTTGTGAATTTTGTGCGTCGCACGGGACGGGCAGAGTTAGATGAGCACGCGGAACCAGTCAGTGCCAGTGAGTACATCGTGGACTTGGATCCCAAATCTTCGAGGACACGAGAACAACAGCTAGAAATCATCCGAAAGGAACTCAACGAGATTCCTGGCATCGTGTTTTCTGTCGAACAGCCCATCTCGCACTTGATCTCCCACATGCTTTCAGGAGTCAAGGCGCAGATTGGCGTCAAGTTGTATGGTGACGATCTGGATCTACTTCGTCGCAAGGCCGAAGAGGTAAAAACGGAGATGCAGGAGGTTCGAGGCGTACGCGATCTTTTGGTGGAGCAACAGACTCTCATTCCGCAGCTCAAGATCGAATACAACCGCGACAAGCTACTCGCCGCGGGACTGACTGTCGAGGATTTGAATCAATTTATCGAGACTGCTATGAATGGCCAAATAGTCTCGGAAGTGATGCAAGGCCAACGCACATTTGATTTAGTCGTTCGACTCAAGGAGGATGCGCGTGAGAATCTTGACGTGCTGCGCCGATTGACCATCGAGTTGCCTGGTGGTGGAAAAATACCTCTCGAATCGGTTGCCAACATTTACGATTCGCTCGGACCGAACACCATCCAACGTGAAAAGATCCGTCGACGCATTGTCATTCAATGCAATACGGCCGACCGTGGTCTGGTGGAAGTAGTCGAGGAGATTCAATTGCGTCTCAAAGCTGTCAGTGCAACTCTACCGCAAGGATACTACTTTGAATTTAGTGGCCAATTCGAAAGCCAACAGAGTGCTTCAAAAGCCATTACCTGGTTGTTCGGGTTCGCATTGATTGGTGTCTTTTTAACTCTGTATACCATGTTTCGTAGCGTGAATTTGTCGTTGCAAGTGATGGCCGCGATTCCGATGGCTTTTATTGGTTCTGTGGCAGCCATCGTATTGACCGGCCAGAATTTGACGATTGCCAGTATGGTGGGCTTCATTTCGCTGGGTGGCATTGCTTCGCGAAATGGGATTCTGTTGCTCCAGCACTACTTGCATCTAGTCAAGCATGAGGGAGAGAACTGGAGTCATGAAATGGTCATCCGAGCTGGGCAGGAGCGACTTGCGCCAGTACTCATGACAGCTCTTACCGCCGGAATCGGACTAGTACCGTTAGTGCTCGCAGCCGGGCAGCCGGGAAAAGAGATTCTCTATCCGGTTGCCACGGTCATCCTTGGCGGTGTGATCAGTTCGACTCTGCTCGATTTCTTCGTACACCCAGCACTCTTTTGGCTCTTTGGGCTTCGTTCCGCTCAGCGAGTAGTCGCGCATCAGTCAGAGGACAACTTCGATGAGGGTTGAGCGAGAGCTTGTCTCCACCCCTGTAAACATGTTTTCATCGACTCTTCCCAACCAATTCATTGACCGGGAGGGTGAGGCTCCTGCCGAACCATTGCGACGCCAGCTCGGCAGGAGCCTCGCTCTCCCGTTGTTTTTCAATCGATTAACTTGGCAAAGATGTTTACAGGGGGTGATACCGCATCGAATTCTCGCGCGGGCCAACTTGATCTGCCCAGCTTGGCAAAGGAATACTCGATGTGGGTTCGAATTGGTAAGTTTCCAACCAGGCCTCAGCGTTTGTCGCTGGAATGCGAGTCATCTTTGCGGTGGTTGAAAGATTTCCTTCGATAGTGGAATCGGCTTCCGACGAACGAAGTGCAAGCCATTGATCAAGGCTCGAAACGCTTGTTGGAAAAGCGCGTTCAGCGCTTCTGATTCTACGCGTAATCAAAAATACGCACTTGTCGTCGTGGAGGCATCTGGCTTCACTACAGTCGATACAGGAACGCAGGCAGGGAATGGGTTGAGATTCGATCATTTCTCGAACAGGTACAGAAAGCGACACGAGCGAAATCGCATGTCCAGTATCGAGAATAGAATCTTGCATCTGAATACTAACCGGTTCGTCGGGACGTCGCGCTAACATCGCACCAATAGCATCCAAGGCTCGGATGGTGCAGTTTCTTAACTTCAGATTGGAACGCGAGTAGACGGCGACGTTCGCATTGGGATAGACGATGGCGATACCTATTTTGCTTTCTAATACGCTATCCTCAAGCACGACCTGCGAATGGTGACCAAGCCAAGCTAGGGCGATGCTTCCGCCTTCGACACAAGTACCATGCATCTCTAGATTGCCGCCTGCGGCCAAGCACACGCCGCCAGCACTCCGAACTACCTTGCATTGGTCAATCACCAATCGCGTTCCTGGTGCAGAACCCACCACCGCATTCATTTTTTTCTCATCAAAGAACGGCACTTGAGTCGAAGTGATCCAATGGATCTCGATTCCCTCCAGTTTCAAGTCCGCTTCGGTACGAATGAAATAGGCTTCTAAATTCACGCCATTGCCGGACTGACTTGCGGATCGAAGGACTGGGCGTTCTCGAGAAGCGCCTCGCAACGTCAGCTTCTTTTCTCGTATCGTGATCGGATTGCATTCTAGATCGGTCCCGATCTCGATAATGTCTCCGTCGCTAGCGGATTCTATTGCTTCAGCAAGAGAATCAAATTGGGATGAGTCTCGACGAATCCATACAGGCTTGGAAGGCACAAAGCTGCTCGCTGGATTTTCGCCAGATTCGATTGCGACTGTTGACGCGACGGACTGCGAATTGGTTGTCGATGGATCCTTGCTGCCATTTTTCTGCAACAATGAAAGAAAAACCAAAACCGCCAATGCACCGACGCCCAGCGCGAGCATTGCTTTCGCGCTGGGTCTCAAGTTGGATTTCGCGCTCGGCAGCGATTGAAGCTGCAACGCAGAACTCAATTCCGATGCGCTGGCTATGCGTTTATCGCGATTTTTTTGAAGCAGTCTATCGACAATTGCATCCAGCCAAGCCGGGCAGTTCGGGACAAGAACAGAGAGTCGCTTGGCATCCTGGGTCCGGATGCGATCCATCACGACAAAGGGGTCGTCCAGTCCAAATGGAGGCGTTCCTGTAACAGCAGCCACAAGGACCGAACCTAAGCTGAAAAGATCCGATCTCGCGTCCAACGAATCACCCGCCGTTTGCTCTGGCGACATGTACGCTGGCGTTCCCGCAATCTTGTCACTCACGGTTAGGCCAGTCACCGACCTCTGCTTGGCTATACCAAAATCAGCAATCCGAACGATATTGGTCGACGCCTCGATAAGGATGTTGTCCGGTTTCAAATCGCGATGAACAATTCCGGCAGCATGTGCCGCTTCTAACCCTGCCGCGATTTGCTTCGCAATGTCGACACACTCCTGCCAAGACAGATAGCGTTTCGAATGAATACGGTCTTGTAGCGATTCCCCTTCGACGTGCTGCTGTACAAGCACTGGCATGTCGTTTTGAAAATGAACACCGTAGATGCTGACAATGTTGGGGTGAAGCAACGAACCGGCTGCTCGAGCTTCCTGCAACAACCTGTCTTTTGCATTGTCCGCAGTCCCTCGTATCGGCAACAACTGCTTAATCGCGACCTTTCGCCCTACATTTTCGTCCCAACCTTCGTAAACGACACCCATGCCGCCGCGACCTATCTCACGAACGATGCGAACACCAGGAACCGCAATCGCGAAATGCAACGAGTGGCTGTTTTGCCCCCCATCCGATTCTGAATGACCCATGTCGAGCGGTTCGGAACCCGATGCGACAGTAGAGAGGTGTTCGATTCTGGACTCAAATATGACCCGCTCGATGGCCGATTCAAGGCTCGGAGAAACTGCTTCTATCGGTGTGGGGGCACTACCAAGTTGCCACTCGCCCGATCCCGAGAGGAGTTCCAATCGCTTCAAAAGAACAGGATCGAGTTCAATAGCATTCGCGATTTCCAATTCCTGTTCAGACGATAACTCGCCCGCGAGCAAGGCCCGCAATTGGTCGCTGGAGAAGTTCTTCATTTTAGGGATTCTCCCAATTCTCGATTTGCTGAATCTCGCGCCTGACTCTTGCAAGCACGCGAGAACGCGCGATATGGACCGCGCCCGAACTCATGCTCAGCTCCTTCGAGACGGCTGCCACCTCCAACCCATCGACCGTCGTTTTCCAAAACGCCTCCCATGTCTTGTTTTGAAACTCGTGTTTTATCCGATCGGCAACTTTATGAAACAGCCATAACTCATACTCTCGATCCCAAACCTCATCTGAGAATGCCTGCGGATCCGGGCTTTGTTGCAAAATCGTTTGCACATTCGTATCGCCGGAACCAACGGCCTGATGTTGGGCTTGCCGAAAACGCTTTCGCATAGTGTTTCTGACCACGGTCAAGAGCCACCCGCGAAAGGAACCACGTCTCGGATCGTATTCGAAGCTTCTAATAAATCGGACAACGTTGCACATGGTTTCTTGAGCCACGTCGGCCGCATCAGCATCTTGTAGTCCATTCTTCATCGCGTAACGGTACACCAGCGGCGTGTAAATCGACGCAAATAGACGCCAAGCATCCTGGTCGCTTGCATCGCGCAAACGTATCAACAAGGTTGCTCGTGTCTCGAGTGCATTCATCTTGTCGCAGAGGTCGGTTGGATGGGTTGCGAAGGAAAGTGGGGACGTTCACTCCTAACCAGTTTACCAAGACCTGCGGACGTGAGTGTGTTTTTTTCTTTTTGTGGCTAAGCATTTTCGGGTGGCTCGTCTAGATGAAACGCCAATCTCAGGCATCAAATCTCAAATCTCCAACTTCCAACTTCAAACTTCCAACTTCAAACTCTCCTTCCTTTACGGAGTGTGACTTCCTCCCAGACGAATTGCATGCTGGCTGCGGCCATTACGGCGTCGATCTCTTTCGCTCGGATTGGGCCCGGATTCGATCCAAACCGAGTGTCCATGACGGCAGCAATCGACTCACCCTCCCCCTCCCCTTCGCCATTGCGATCCGTGTTGATCTTGTTGATAACTATCAGCACATCGAGTGGCGATACAGTTCCGTCATCGTCGACATCTAAAAATGCGGGAGGTACAGATTCGTCGTCGTCCTGAAGTAGCTCGCGGACCCCTTGCGAGTTTACATCGTTGATTATCACAAGGACATCGAGCGGCTCGACGGAATTGTTATTGTTGACATCAAACGCGTTTCGTTCGTTGTGCCATCGATTGCGTCCAATCACCGTGAAGGTCGCAATCGCTTCGGCTTGATGAATGAAGTTGTCGACTCGATACACAAAGGACTCGGTAAGACGCGCGCCTCGCTTCAAGGCACGGAAGGCAGCCACGCCGCGCGGATCGTAAGTGATGCCTCCTTCCGGATTTGCTTTCACCGTTGCCCCGAGCGGACTTGTAAACTCGATGGGCTGGTCGTTCAACGGGCGACCATCGATCATGATAACCTTGGCGTCAAACTCTCCAAAAAGAATTATATCGTTCGCGAGCATGTTCAAGCCTTGACGTCGGAACTTACCGCCCGCAGAAAAATCATCTACCAAACTGAGACCCTGTTGCGTCACGCGGAGGTAGACAGACTGAATCCGACTGTCCTCTGCTTCCGTTGTCTCCATACTCGCTTCGGTCCAGACTGCATACGGATAAGTACTAGAGAACCCGTTTTCAGATAGACCCAGCGAAAGGGATTGCAACGAGCCTCCAGTTCGGCTCAAGCCACGACCGCTGGCATCGTTGCGATCGAACTCGCTCATCACGTAAGGCCCAGCAGCCGTATCGCGATATCGCGAGAGCATAAAGATGCTGGAGTCGCTGTTGCCATCGAACGTATCGTCGTCCATCCATGCCAGGAACGATCCATAGTACGAAGCCGCCAGTTCTGGCTTGGCCGCATAGCCAATCGCACGCGACACGGTATCCGAATTGAGCAATGGCCCATCGCTCGCAAGTGTCTCAGGAATCAATTGCCTCGCGGCACCGATAGTACCATCCAATTCGATCGTGACCACAACCCCGTCCACTTGATCCGATCGCTCAACACTTCGTTCCCATGCAACGAGCACATCGGTCTCCAGCTGATTCTCGTTTTGACCTTGGGTTCTTTCTTGAATGAATTGGATTGCAACCGTTGGATTGGTGGTATCGACCTCCGGATCGATCTCAGAATGTATGGTTACAAGTCCGGATGGTGTTAGCACGTCAACGCCAGCCCCACCTGGAGCGCCCGGACACAGGGCGCTTGCGCCGAGTAGTTGCGTACCCATGCTGCTTACCACGATGAGATCGTGGTCGGTTGAATCACCGTAAGCCAACACGAATGCAACGCGATAGTCTGCGGAGTCAACATCCATATGAGTCACAGTGAGGCCGGGAGGCACACCCGTGATTTCACGAGACGCTCTAAATCCCGTAAAGCAGGCTGGTTCCCAGATGTATTGAGCCATCGCGGCTCGTTGAACCCCCGAAGTCGAATCAAGCCAGGCCAAGATGCCACTCGCGTCCGAGAATGGTACCCATTTGGCATTGTCTGCTTTGCCAGTTTGCCCAGGGTTCGTCACTCGGGTCCAGTTCGTATCTTCTCGAGCCACTTCAATGGAACTGTTTCCGTTCGCATCGATGCTAGTCCAGGCAACGATCAACGAATCATCGTTCGCAGTCTTGAACAGCGTTGGACGGCGCGATTGATTCATGTCATTACTGATACCTCCGCCGGACGCGGATCTATTGAGGCCGAAACCGACCAGGGTTTGCCACACGCCGAGATCGTTGGCATGGTACGCGACATAGATTTCGGTGTTGCCGTTGCGCCAATCCACCCAAGCTACGTACACTCCACCCTCCGTTGCAAAGACCGATTGTTCAAAGCCACCGACTTGAGTTATGCCACTGGTTGATGCCGAGCCACTCAGTTCTGCCCAAAGTCCGCGGCGCTCTGGCCCCAAAGAAAGATTTTCATTCGGGATAGGATTCGAACCGACCGCGACGATGGTGTTCGAACCAGCCCCGCCATCGACGGTATTGATTCCACTGCCACCGTTGCCCGAGTCGTTGCCGTCTCCGCCGTCGATCTGGTCATCGCCGTTGCCACCATAGATCTCATCGTTGTCTTGATCGGGAGCAGTAATCACTTTTGGACCACCGATGAGCCAATCCCCGTGCATCCCGCCATAGATGTAATCATTGCCAAGGCCTCCGTTAACGATGTCGGCACCGCCTAGCCCGTCGATCCTGTCATTGCCGTCCCCCCCTTCGATGCGATCACCGAAGTAGGTTGTGTCCTTGAAATTGGGGTCGTCGGTCTGCGATTCTCTTTAGATCATCCGTAGAGCTCTTCATCAGAATGGTTTGTATTTTGAGTATCCAATCAACCGCTCGCCGCCATGGATCTCCAGGCAGCGGCTAAGGCCGACTGCCGCGACTCGCCCGATGGGTTGCCTGCATAGCGCATGTTCCCATAAACTTAGAGCAAGCTGGACCAATCACCCGGCAAACTGGATGCGGCTGATTACCGCTCAGGATCTTCAAGTTGCAGGTTTTGCGCCAATCGTGGTACCATGCAAAAGGCTTAGGATACTGGCCGACTCAATTGGGGCTTCAAAAGGCAATTATGGTTATCAACGTAAACATCCCTGATGGAACTGAACGTATCCTTGCTGAGCAGGCTGCTTTGCGAGGCCAGTCGATAGAGTCGTATGCCGCAGAACTGATTCGTAAGGGCGTCATTGGCAGCCGGTCGTTTGCAGAAATCTTAGCTCCTTTCCGTGAGCAAGTCGCCAGTTCGGAAATTCCTGATACTGAGCTTGACGGTCTTTTCGAAGCAGCACGAAACGACGTGTACGATGCCAAGCAAAGGGAAAAGTAATTGGGCAAGCCACGAGTCGTTTTCGACTGCATGAACTTCCTGCAAGCGGCGGCTAGGCCAAGTGGACCCGCAGCGGCGCTTCTTGAACTTGTGTAAATTGGCGAACTTGAACTGTTCGTTTCGGAAGCATGTCGCGAAGAGATTCGAGAAGTTCTAGTCCGCCCAAGTCTACAACTTAAATTTCCATCAATTACGATTTCTACCGTTAGCGCTTTCCTTGACCGAATCCAGGCATGCTCAGTTTACGCAGCCAGTGTTCCAAGTTCGTTTCTACTTGAACGCGACCTAAGGACTCTAAGTATGTCGATCTGGCAATTGCAACGAACGCTGATTTTCTCGTCTCTCGCGACAAAGACATACTTGATTTGAGAGAACAGGGAAGCCCGCTCTTACCGATTTTTGAAAAACTGGGCTGGATGTGCAGGATCGTTGATCCCTTCGAGATGCTGACCTATTTGCGGAATAGTGAATCCAGCTAACTGCAAGAGACAGTCCGACGTCTTTGTGGGTTTTCGAAGCTTGGCGATCGGGTTGTAGGCCAAGTAGCCTTCTTCCAAGGCCCAGTTGACGGGCCCAGTTGACGGCTCGTTTTGACGACGCTAATGGCATCGTTTTGCGAGGTTGAAGCCCGTGGCTTGTCTTCAAGCCATTTGGTTATGTGTTGCTTTAGGAGTTCACCGACCCGAAGACGTTTCCCAGTCGACTCGATTACGCTCTTGAGGTACAGCAAATAATTGTCGTAGGTGCCTGGCGTTCGTAGAATTTCTCGAATGCTTCGGTCTTTGACTTACCAAGCGAAATCGGTTTTCCGTTGATGGAACAATACCCGATTACATAGTCGCGAACGAAATCGAGAAGTGTAGTTTTCTTTGGGAAAACATGAGTGGACGATATTGGACTCGAACCAACGACCCCCACGATGTCAACGTGGTGCTCTAACCAACTGAGCTAACCGTCCTTACATCCCGAAGATTGTCATCTTGTCCCGTTCGATGTCAAGTTCAACTTTGATGGGTTCAGGGTTGAGGGTTGAGGGTTGCCGCTCCACGGAACTGCTTTTTGGCTTTGGTTGTCGAATCTACACCCGCCGGTTATGCTTCTTCCTCTCTAAAATTCGACGATTCCCGTTTTGTACCGCTGCCAATCTCGATAATGTCCAATCCAATCCGACGCGTTGTTATCACCGGCATGGGGGTCGTTTGCCCACTCGGTCGGGACTTAGACACGTTTTGGACCAATTTACTTGCCCAAAATACCGGTATCTCAGCCTTGACCTGCTTGCCCGCCGACGGGCTCGACGTGCAGTTCGGCGGACAAGCCAAATGTTTTACAGGCGATATCGAACACTTCGGACCCCTCGAAAAACCGCTCCAGCGAGCCATCAAAAAGAACCAAAAGGTGATGTGCCGGGAAATCGAAATGGGCGTCGCCGCTTGCCAAATGGCACTGGCCCATAGCGGTCTAGCCGCTCCCGAAACCCGCAACCCCGAACGCACCGGAATCGTCTTCGGCAGTGACTATATTCTCACCCGCCCCGAAGAATTTTCAGACGGTGTCTTGGCCTGCTTCGATTCCAACAAGCAATTCCAAATGCCACTGTGGCCAACCATCGGCCGCCCCAAGGTAAACCCACTCTGGCTTCTAAAATACTTGCCAAACATGCCGGCCAGCCATGTTGCCATTTACAACGACCTTCGAGGTCCAAGCAATTCAGTCACGATTCGAGAAGCCAGCAGTGCTGCCTCGATCGCAGAAGCCGTTGCAACCATCCGACGCGGTGCGGCCGATGTCATGCTGGCGGGTGCTACCGGCTCCCGTTTAGAGCCATTGAGAGCACTCCACTTTACCGTTTCGGAAAAATTGGCCAGCCCACGCACCCAGCCAAGTCAAATGTCCCGACCCTTCGATTCCGATCGCAACGGCTCCCTTCTCGGTGAAGGTGCTGGGGCTCTGGTCCTCGAATCGCTTGAAAACGCGGTTGCCCGCGGTGCCAAAATCTGGGGAGAAGTCGTCGGCGGAATAGGCTCGGCGGTCGGTGGCTCGCTTGCAGGAAACTCAAGGGATTCCATTCGAATTGCCACGAAAAACGTCGCCGCAGGCTTGATCGCAAAAGGCAAATCTGCAGGCCAAAGCTTGAAGTCGGGCCACTGCCACATCCACGCCTGTGGAAAAAGCGAAGTCGATTCGGATCGGTCGGAAGCCAACGGCATCAACGACGCTTTTGCCGGTGAAGAAATCGCTGTTACGGCTGCGAAAAGCTACTTTGGCAATCTCGGAGCCGGCAGCGCCGCGGTCGAAATCGTTGCCAGCTGCCTGGCTTTGGACCGCCAAGTCTTGTTCCCATTGCTCAATTGCGATCGCTTGGATCCAGGCTGTCCTATTACTGTTGCTGATGCAAACTCCCCGGCAGGGGATGCATTTATCAGCCTTTCCTATTCTTCCCAGGGCCAAGCTAGCGGCGTATTGATTCGTCGTGTCCTTTCGGCTTGACATTTACCGGATTCATTCGTAACCTTTTGCTCCTTGAAAAAACAAGCACTTCTCTAACTAATTTTGTTTGAGCATTAAAAATGGCAGTCCCCAAGCGACGACACTCCAACTCACGATCTGGCATGCGTCGAGCGCACCATTCCAAAAAGCCTCGCCAACTACAAGTGTGTGCCAAGTGCAGCACCGTAGTTCCGACGCATACCGTATGTCCAAAATGCGGTTATTATATGGGTAGAGTCGTCGTCCAAATGGGCGAAGAGTAAAGTCCATTCGATTGGGTTAGTCCCTCGATTCTCGTCGTTACCGGAAGAGTTGCAGAGTGCCCAACATCGCATTGCTTTTCCCCGGCCAGGGGGCTCAATTTCTCGGAATGGGAAAAGGGCTTTTGGAACGGAGTGAAAAAGCGCGAGTTCTTTTTGACAAAGCCTCCGAAATCCTCGGCTACGACCTAGCCGAATTGTGTGTCGAGGGGCCAGAAGCTCAGCTTCATCTGACGAACCACAGTCAGCCAGCCTTGTTCGTTCACTCGATGGCCGCCTTGGCGGATTTCATCGATCAAAATCCGTCCATTCTGGACTCGGTGGTTGCTGTCGCTGGATTGAGTCTCGGTGAGTACAGCGCTCTGGCTTGTGCCCAAGCCATTTCGTTTGAGGACGGTGTCCGGCTGGTACAACAACGAGGTTCGGCCATGCAAGATGCAGCAACGGCGGTGCCAAGCGGTATGGCCAGCATTCTTGGTCTGGATCGCCTTCAGCTTGAAGCCGTTTGCGACTCGGCCAGGCAACCCGGGGAAATTCTCAAAATCGCCAATTTATTGTGCCCAGGCAATATTGCGGTTTCCGGCCACGTAGCATCGATCGATGCGGTAGCCGAGAAAGCGGCCGAGGCAGGTGCAACCAAGACGATTCGTTTGAACGTCGCCGGTGCTTTTCATACCGACATTATGGAATC
>JANMLD010000263.1:0-31756 GCA_031372345.1 Pirellula sp. | reverse complement strand
CGACTGGGAGCGCACCGGCGTGAACGTCCGCCCGGCCGCCGGCGGCGACGGGCAGTACATCGGCCTCGCCAACCTGTACCGCCGCGCCAAAGCCGCCGAACAGGGCGAGTGGCCGGAGCTGATCCGCGGGTTCCTGGAACGCCTGACGCACACCAAGGCGCAGGACATCCCCACCGACCTCGCGACGGTCGCCGACAAGCTGCGCCCGCGGCTGGGGCAGCCGTTCGACCGCACCCAGGCGCACCCGTGGGGCATCCCGCTGCCCGGCACCGGGCTGGAGATCACCCTCGTCATCGACTTCCCGCAGACGATGGCGTTCATCACCGACGACATGCTGAAGAAGAGCCGCAAGAAGGGCGAGGACCTGCTCGACTTCGCGCTGGAGAACCTCCGGGCCGCGACCCCCGGCGACTACTTCGAGCGGGCGTCCGACGAGCTGGACATCTACGTCGGCCACGCCGGCGACGGGTACGACGCGGCCCGCGCGCTGATGGTGGAGGAGCTGATGCCGGAGTCGCCGGCGGGCTTCTGGGTGGCGATCCCCAGCCGCGAGGAGCTGGCCGTGTGGCCGGTGTCGTTCCCGGCGCTGGGCCGCGTTCACGTGCTGAAGATGTTCGCCGAGGAGAACTTTCGCGAGCACGCGTACCCGGTGTCCGACGAGGTGTTCTGGGTGTGGCACGGGACGTGGTACCGGTTCGGCATTTCGCTGAAGGACAACGACCTGGTGATCGACGCCCCGGACCCGTTCGGCGAGGCGCTGCGCGAGCTGGAGGGCTGCGAGCCGGCCGGAGAGTAGGCGACACGCTCCGCGAGTCGCGCACACCACTTTTTGAGTCGGCGACTTAGCTGACTTACGGATCTCAATCACGAGGATGCAGTTCTATTTCAAATGCTGCTTGATCCATTCGATGCCGGTTGGAATCCCTGTGTCAATCATCGGCTGGTAGTGGTCACCTGTTGCAACTTCCTTAATGGTGACATCCTTTCCAACGCTTTGGAGCCTCGACGCAAAAGCGCGGCTTTCTCCGATCGGCACGTTGGAATCATCGGCGGCATGAAAGAGCATGACCGGACACTTGATTCGCATCTCGTGTGTTCGGGGAGAACTCTTGACCAAAAACTCCGGCAGGCCGTCGAAAGTGAAACTGAGAGTCTTGACCAACGCACCCGGAATTCTGGCTTTTAGATCTGTGCAGGGTGCAAACGCAATGCAACCGGCCAATCGAGGTTCATGTTCGGCGAAGAGCAATGCAGTGGTTCCAGCCGAACTATGGCCTGCGGAAAAAATTTGCTTCGGGTTTACTTCTGGTATGTTGGACAAAACATACTCGATCGCAATGTTGGCGTTGACTAGGCCGGCGTTGGAATCCCGAAACGCTTCATAGGACTTCGGTTCTGGTCCATCGCCTGCACTCGGTCCATCGAGATCATATGCAACCACGATTAAACCAGCCTTCACGTAAGGCAGGTGCTCAGCCTCGTCCCCATCGCTTAGTTTCATCCCAGTCATCATGGTACTTCCAGCGCCACAAATCAAAACGCAAGGAGTAGAGCCCGGTTGCAATTTCGCGGCGGGCATGTAGACCCAAAGCCGCGAATTGCTTCCAGCCGGTTTGCCATATCCACTTCCATTTCCGAAAACCACATCCGTCCGTTCCCCGATACCTGGAAAGGATTTCGAAGACACTTTGTTAGGAATAACAGTTGTCGGTGTGGTCCCGTAGTCAAACGCTTGCGACGCAGATGCTGACACACTCGGAAAACGAGTAAACCATAATCCGGCCCCACAACAAACGCCTATCGTCAGCAAAAAGAAGCCGCCAATGACGCCAAGCACAATCCAAATTTTGCTCGATTTTTTAGGCTGTTGATTCATGCGAAAGTTCTAAGTGTTAGGAAAGATGGGCGATTAGGCGAGCCAAACGAGCGGCATTGAGTGAGTAGTCAGAGTAACACTTTCGCTTGTTGCGATCCACTGCCGGTCGAAATTTTGCAAAGTACGATCTACGGTATGGTTCCCCCGTCCCCTTTCTATCCCCTCAGAATCGGCACCCTCACGCACCTTTACATTTTTCCTAGCCATAAAAAATCACAAAAGCCACAAACCGGATGATCTGTTGAACCGAGCTTTCAGTCTGCCCGCTAATAACGTGAATCTACGCTAATCACATCGCATTGGAAATGCTCAACAAGGCGTATTCTGTTACAGCTCAAAACGAATTCTTGTTTTCTATTCGTTGGATTCGCGAGATTCGCGGGCAGCATGTGATTGCGGCAAGTTGCCAGTCTCGCCTAGCGAGCGAGTCCCCCAAGCCTGAGCGAGGGCCTCGCTCAGCTACGAATTGCTACGCGAACAATTCAGCGATCGGTTGGCCGCGATCGGTAATCGGTACCGGCCGATCGCCGTCGTAGAGCTCTTCACTTGGATTAATCCCTAATGCATGATGGATCGTGGCGTGAAAATCGGGAATTGAGACCGGTCGCGATTCGATCTTTTTTCCAAGTTCATCCGTAGTACCTATCACCTGCCCAAGCTTCAAACCGCCACCGGCCAACAGTCCGCTGAATGCCGTCCCTTGATGGCCACGGCCTCCACCGCCATCAAACTCGGGGGGCCGACCGAATTCCGTGGCAACCACCACCAAAGTTCGATCCAGTCGTTTTCGAGACTCGAGATCTCGCAACAAAGCTGCGATCGCTTGATCTAGTTGATCGATCAGCACATGCTGCTGAAGCTGGCCCTCGTTGTGGGTATCCCAACCTGTACCATTGATGAAGTTCAAATTAAACGAGACCTCTACAAATCGAACCCCCGATTCCACGAGCCGCCTTGCCAACAAGCAGCGTTGACCAAACTCGCTGCCGTATTCCTGCCGCAACGCATCGGGCTCCGACTTGAGATTGAACACACTCATGAATTTCGCACCAGTCAGCTTGGCTCCCGCTTCGGACGCGGCGATGTAGTCTTGGATCCGTTCGTCGCCGACATGCTGTTCGCCATACTCCTTGCGCAATTTTCCGACCAACGCATTGCGTCGGTCGAAGCGATCGTTGGTAAGCCCTGTCGGACGACGAAGACCAGCCGGGCCGAGCTCGGTATCGGTCAAATAGACATAGCTATGCTTAGCACCCAAAAAGCCCGGCCCGCGAGACGCACTGGGATAGCCCGCGACTACATAGGCGGGCACTCCGTCTCCGACAGCCCCAAGCTCATGCGAAATGATGGAGCCGATCGATGGATACACGGTCGAGTCGGCAGGCGGTCGCCCCGTATGAACTCGATTGGTGGCCGCAGCGTGCTCGTCAACCACATTGTGATTCAACGTTCGAACGACGGCGCATCGATCCAGCATCTTGGCTGTTCGCGAAAGGTGTTCGCAAAGTTGCACGCCAGGAATGGCCGTATCCACAGCCTCGTAATACGAGCCTGGGTCCTTTGGACCTTTGCTACGTCGCTTCGGATCAAACGTGTCAACGTGGCAAGCACCACCGCCAAGCCATAAGAAAATGCAACTGTCGGCGGAAGCCGCTCGTGTCGGGACGGGGGTGAAACTCGCTTGCAGATTCGATGTTCTTGCATTGGCATGAACGCAACCGAGAGCCGCCGCGCTCCCCATCCACTTCAGGTATTCTCTTCGTTTCATTTTTGTGCTTTGCAAAAGTGTGTCCGATGATTGGCTAGTAGACTGTTCTGCGCGTTCGCTGAGAGACTGTGAATTTTGTGGCTGAGCGAGGCCCTCGCTCAGTTGTTGAATGCAACGAGCGAAGGGCCTCGCTCGTCTACAAGTTAACGAGACGCACTTTCGCGGAGCGAAAGGCGACTATGGTACAAACATGAATTCAGGACTATTGATCAATGCCCACGAAGCGTCTTCCATTCGCTCGCGCCAATCCGACTCCAGCCATTGTGTTGGCGTATCACCGCGAAGAATCTCTTGCTCGAGCAAGAGCTTGATTCGCGTCGCTTCCGGTACCAAATGGTTTGCCCAAGAGACCGCATTACGCTTGTAAGATTCTAAAGTCCTGGATCGCACCAAACGATCCAACTTCCGGGTCTCAAAGCCGGGCTTCAACAGCGCGAGGAAATCATCGCGTTCCTCAGGACTTGGTAAACGACTAAGTATGGTTTGAAACATACGATCCACCAGATCCTCTACGGAAGGTGCACTCCAGGCCAATTCCGTGAACTGACTGTCATCGGACAATCGAGCCAGTTTGGTGGCTGATAATCCGTTTCCGAGGATCAACGACTGCAAGGGACTTGCGGACTCATCGCGGATCGTCAGGGGCGTTGGTCTCGAGTCTCGCCAACCAAGCGACATCATCAAGTCACAGACTTGTTGCAGGGCTGGCAACATCAACGCAGGACGATCGCGATCGGTCGAGGTCGAAGCCAATTGCCACGCTCGTGTAGGAAAACCTAGGTGCAAGAACTGTTCAGGCGGTCGCCGACCCTCTGGGTCCAGCGACATGGGCTCGACGTCCATCGGCTTGCCCGCGACGGTGAACAACGAGTCGATCATCTGCTCAGCCGTCAATCTTCGTCTGGCTGGCCCATAGGCCAACTGCTTGGCCTTCTTGCAAACATCCAATTCCTTTTGAGACAGCGGGCTAGCCTGATAGATTTGAGAATGGAAGATCAGTCTTGCCGCATGCTTCAAATCGTAACCGCTAAGTACGAATTCGCGTTCGAGCAAATCGAGGAGTTTTGGATCGAGTGCTTCAGCAGCGTCCCAGTTGTCTACTGGATCGACCATCGCCCATCCTGTGTAACGGAGCCATAATCGATTCATGATCACCCGAGGAAAGCGATTGTTCGATGGTGAGGTAAGGATCGCTGCAAACCGTTCACGAGAATCCTGGTCGTTGCGAAGCTCGCCTGCAGCCAACTCGATCTTAGGAAAGGACGCGAGATGCCAATCCGGCCCAAGTTTATCGCCAGCTTTGAGCGAGATGGTGATGAGCGGCTTGCGTCCATCTGGATTCAACGGGACCGTGCTTGACTTAGGGAGCGCGAGCGTCTCGCGTTGAAGCATGGCTGCCAATGAAAACAATTCTTCTTGCTTAAACGGGCTGTTGGGTGAATCGTGGCAACGCGCACAGGACATCTCCAAGCCGAGGAACGCCTTGGTCAAGATCTGTGCCTTGGCAGCCATCGGTGAATCGTTTTGCGAAGCCATGGCAAACCCATTTGGACCGCCAAAAAACTTGCTCCCCTCCATGAGCACGAGTTCGGTTGCAAACCGATCCATCGGTTTGTTGTCCAAGAAAGACTCATGAATCCACCAGCGAAATGGCCCAGTGTTGTTCTGTTCTGGTTTGACGATGCCAGGATTCTCGGCCAGAACATCTTGCCAGTAGCCGACCCAATGGTCTGCCCATCGATCGTCGGCTAAAAGTCGTTCGATCGTTTTGGAACGCTTGTCGGGCGATGTGTCGGCAACGAAAGCCACAACTTCGTCGTGAGTTGGGACGATGCCGATCGTGTCGAGGGTTATTCGGCGCAAGAATGCATTGTCATCAATGTCCGTAATCGCATCGATATCGCGACCGGACGACTCGACGCAGATTTGATCGATTGTCTTGTTAGAATCGCGATCGAGAACCCTGGCACTGGCCATTGCATGTCGGTCGTCCCAATACTGGCGTTCTTGCTTGCTAGCTTCGAATCGCAGATGTTGGTTGAGTCTCTGCATGCGGCTTGACTCTTCTGCAAGGAATTCTTTCCAACGCTTGACCGTTGGGATCCAGGGTTCAATTGCGTCCGGCGCGAGCACCATGAAATCGCCATCTTCGGCCGCGATCGCCACGCACAAATCACCGATCTCGGGACGAACCGTTCGACCACCCACGATCGCGTCCAAGCGAAACACGTGCAGCCCGTCGCTTAGTTCGACATCGATCACGTCTTCTCGGTGGCCTTGTGAAATAGGCATTAGATTGGCTTTGGGCGGTTCCGGAAGGGTGGGTACCGCTTCATGTCCATCGCCGTTGGTGGTTAAGAACGGCTGCGATGCTATTTGCTTTTCATCGATCCAAAGCCGCGTCGCATTCTTGGACCGCAGCAAGATCGAGTACTTGCCGGCTGGTAGTGATCGCTTCAAGTAAAACTGCGTTAAGATCGGCAGTTGGCGGTCTTCGATGACGCCGCGTTGGCTGTACTGCTTCGGGATTTGGCTTATCGCCATCGCGGGGATGTCGAATTCCATCGACGGCTTATCGAGAGCAAAACCCCATGTTCGATCCATCAAGCCATCGAAGAGTTGAACGACGACGCGATCGTCAGGTAAATCTTTGGCGGCGATCCAAGTGTTGGTGGGCACGGCATCGCAACGATAGCGACTTGCGATTTGTTCAGCGGTTAAGGCTTTGCGATAGATGGCAATTTCATCGAGCCAGCCTTTGAAGGCGGCGGTATGGTTTGGTTGCCCAGACCCAACCCAGAGTTGGTCGTTGTCCACAAACGGAGCTGCCGATGTGTCCCCCTCCATATCCCAGGAGCCATCAATGGCTTGGCCATCGAGATAGGCTCGTAAACTTCCTGCCATTCCAAAGGAATAAGTGACTGCAACATGGTGCCAACCGCTTTCTACTGGGAAACCTAAACTGCTGGTCCATCGATGGAATTTCGGTGCACCATTGGGTTTAACTTTAGGATTGGATTCATCCACCGTATCGCGACTACGGAACAAAAAGTTGACTAAGGCCACGTTGTCATGGCCTTTGAGCCGGAGTGCGTAGTTCAAATTCTCTTTTTCGAAACCTGCATTGCCAGTCCGGCCTTTGCTGATGACCGACATGTACTGATCCTTTCCGATGGCGCGAGGAAAGACCCAAGCTTCCAGAGTGATCGAATCGCCGGAGTCAAAATCGAGAGGGCTCTTTTCGCCTGGGTCGTCCACTTGGAGGCAGTCTTTGCCACCTGGAAAATCAGCAGCAAGGTTATCGGCGGCGAAAAACGGAAAGGCTTTTGGGCGTGGCCCCTGTTGCGATAGGACGACTTTGCCAAACAGCTTTGCGGATAGTGCCGCGCCTCCCCTGGAAAGAATCGACTTGACGGACTTGGGCTCGGAAAGGTCCCAGTAAGCGACCGGTTGATCCCGCAGCACCATTTCAGGGTAGCTGCCACGTATTTCTTGGGCTGCGATGGGATTGTCAATCGACGGACCAAAGGAGGCCAAAAGAAGTAGGCAGAGGGCGAATCTCTGTGCCATAGCGGAGTGATCCAGGTGGGAATGAATGGTGGAGTGAACTGCACGCACTTATATTTTTGGCAGGGCTAAACCTTAAGTATACCCAAATCAAAGCGGAGTGCCTGCGCTGAAAACCACCAATCACAACCCGAAACGTAAGTGAGGGACCTGCCAAATTGTCCCTCGCTTACGCTTCGGGTTGGGATGCATCACTCTGCCGCCCAGTTTAGAGCGTTTTCGGCACAGTCGAAGTGTGCATCGCGTCACTCTCTCGCTCAAAACCATGGTCAAACGGCACAGGCCTGCCGATTGGTACACGCTTTGCATGCGGGTCTAGCCTTGTGAACCGTTTCATTGGGTTTTCAAAAGGAGATTAGAATCATGGCGTGTAACTTATCCGGTTCCTGTTGCAGAGTCTGTCCGGGAATGTGGATTGCAGGTGTTCTGTTCTTGGTGATGATCGGTCAAAGCTGGTTTTCCAGACAGTCACTTCAATCGACACCTGCTGTGACACCATCGGCCAGCTCGACCGAGAACAGCAAACCAACCGAAGTCGAGCCTGAAGCACAGAAATGATGACTTGTGGTTTAGTAGTCTCAAACCGAAGCTGTGAGTCTATGATTGTCGCCTTTCGCTCTGCGAAAGTGTGAGTCGTAGGCGCACTTTTGCGGAGCAAAAGGCGACATTACGACGAATAAACTGAACAAGAGGGGACGATGAGCGTCGACAAATCTGCGAAGCGGAACATCTTGCAATTTTGGAAATCTCGCATCAGCAGCATCGGCGCGTGGCTGCTGATGCTCTTTGGCGTTGCAGGTGTGACACTCCTGTTGATGGTCTTCGCTGGTGTTTTTCATACCAAGGTCCCCAGCAAAGCGTCGACTCAGCTTAGGCCCATTCCGACGGATGCCTCGTTTGCGGAGGTAAAACAGGTAACGCAACCGCGCTACGAATCAGCCACCGGAGCGGTCAAGCCGGTTCACGAAGCCAACGTTGCATCGAAAATCCTTGCTAGGGTGCTAGAGGTTAACGTGATTGCGGGCAAAAGGGTCACCGCCGGTGACGTGCTCGTGAGGCTGAGCAACGACGAGCAATTGTCGCGGGTGCGACAAGCGGAAGCCGATCGCGACTCCATGGACGCACAATTGCAATTGGCGAAAACCGAACAGACAAGAGCGGCACAATTGATCGCGAGCAATTCCATTTCACGGTCCGAATACGATACCGCGCTCACACGAGTGCAAACCACTCAAGCCAACATGGATCGAGCCAGTCGTGCCGTCGAAGAAGCCAAGGTCTATCTCGACTTCGCCACGGTCGTTGCTCCCTTTACCGGTGTGATCGTCGATAAAGCAGTGCAACCGGGAGACACAGTCAGTCCTGGACAAACGCTGCTGTCGCTTTACGATCCGACTCAAATGCAACTGGTGGCCAACGTTCGCGAGTCATTGGCCATGAAACTGCAGGTCGGACAGCAGCTTCCGGCGAGCATGGAATCGCTCGGCATCGAATGCCTTGCTACCGTGAGCGAAGTCGTCCCCAAAGCCGATGTATCCAGTCGATCGTTTGAGGTAAAAGTTACCGGCCCATGCCCGTCTGGAGTCTACAGCGGCATGTTCGGCCGATTGATGCTGCCATTGGAAGACGAGCAACTATTGTTGATCCCTGCCAACACGATCCAACGCGTTGGACAACTCACGTTCGTGCAAGTCCGATCGGAGGGACTTCTCGCACGCAGGTCTGTCCAGCTTGGACGGACGTTTAAAGACCAGATTGAAATCCTATCGGGGCTCAAAGCGGGTGAGCAAGTACTTATTCCCGCAACCGTTGGAACTGGAGTTTCACGGTGAATAGGAAAGCAACGCATATCGCGCACGGCCCTAGTGATCCGTTGACTTCCTTGGTGCGAATCTTTCTGGAATCGAATCTTTCGATCATCTTGATTATTCTATCACTGATCGTTGGGTTCGCGGCACTATGGATCACGCCGCGCGAAGAAGACCCGCAAATCGTGGTGCCGATGGCGGACGTCTATGTTAGCTTTCCAGGGCATACGGCCGCGGAAGTCGAGCAACTCGTCGCTTCGCCTCTCGAACGAATGCTCTATCAAATCGACGGCGTGGAGTATGTTTACAGCATGTCGCGCGACGACAATGCCATTATCACGGTCCGTTTTTATGTCGGGCAAGATCGAGAACGAAGTCTTGTCAAACTTTTTAAGAAGCTGAATGAGAATGCCCAAGCGATTCCTACGGGTGTATCGGGATGGGTGATGAAGCCCGTCGAAATCGATGACGTCCCGGTGGTAACTTTCGCGGTTACTGGCGCAGACGACAATAGTTTTGCGTTGCGTCGCATTGGGGAGGAACTAGTGGAGCGGCTGGCGGTAGTACCCAAAGTCAGCCGAGCATTTCTGATTGGTGGCCAAGCTCGTACGATAAAGATCGAGTTGGATCCCGATCGGTTGCTGGCGTACAAGATGGGAATCAGCGAAGTGCGCAACGCGGTATCGATGTCGAACGTAGCCAGTCCGGCAGCTTCGTTTTCACGCTGGATCGCGAATTTCAAGTCGCGGTTCAGCCACACCTGCATTCGGCTGCGAATGTCAGCGATTTAGTGGTTGGTGTCGTTGATGATCGCCCAGTTTTTCTGAAAGACATCGCCAATGTTTCTGATGGTCCTGACGAAGTCACCAACTATGTTCGCCATGGCTGGGGAGCAGCCAGTTCGTTTGAGAAGCACGAATCGACCCCTGGCTGGTTGATCGGCTCAAGCCGAGCTGAGCACCATGATACTCACGGATCAAGCGACGAAGCCATCGACGAATCGAAACCCGCGGTAACGATTGCCGTTTCCAAACAAAAAGGAGCCAACGCAGTCCAAGTTTCGGAGGCTGTTATACGCGAAGCCAATCGGCTGCGCACCGAGATTCTGCCCGACGATGTCCAATTGATCGTCACTCGCAACAACGGAATTGTCGCGAACGAAAAAGTGAATGAACTGATCGAAGCCCTCGGTGTAGCCATCGTGATCGTGGTCCTGCTGCTGACTTTTGGCTTAGGGTGGCGCGAGGCGTTGATTGTCTCCATCGCGGTGCCGGTGGTGTTTGGATTGACCCTGGCCGTTAACCTGTTGTTTGGCTATACCATCAATCGCGTGACCCTCTTCGCGCTCATCCTGGCATTGGGGTTATTGGTCGATGATCCGATTGTGGATGTTGAGAATATTGCGAGGCACTTTGAGCATCGAAAACGCGCCACTCGCAAGATCGTCTTAGATGCCGTCTCCGAGATTCGTCCTCCGCTGATCAGCGCGACGCTGGCTGTCATCGTTAGCTTCTTGCCCATGTTTTTTATAACAGGCATGATGGGCCCGTACATGTCGCCGATGGCCTTGAACGTCCCGGTGGCCATGCTCATGTCGATGTTCGTGGCATTCACCATCACCCCTTGGTTGTCGTATCACATTCTCACTTGGGGAACGAAACTGATTCCAGAGTCGGAAGGGATGCCGGTTTCCGCCGATGTGTCGAGTGATTCGAGTGATACGGAAGAAATTCAAGAAGAAGCATACGATCCCGCCGTTGTTCAAAAAACGCTTCTTTATCGTTTCTTTCGCCCCTTGATGGTGCCATTGCTCAAGACCCGTTTTCGAGCCGTACTTTTTTTGGTTTTCATGGGTTGCTTAACCGCGGCGGCCATGAGTTTGGGCGTTTTTCGCATGGTTCCGCTCAAAATGCTGCCGTTTGACAACAAGAACGAGATTTTGTTCCTGTTGGACATGGAGGAGGGAACGACCCTTGAGCGTACCGACGCAGTGGTTCGAAGCATCGAGTCCGTGTTGGCCGGCCAGCCCGAGGTCATCAACTTCGTTAGCACGGTTGGAACCTCTGGCCCGATCGACTTCAATGGCATGGTCCGGCATTACTATTTGAGAAGCGGGGCGTTCCAAGCGGAGGTGCGAGCCAATTTTGTTGGAAAGAAAAACCGAAAGCAACAAAGCCATGGGATCGGGTTGCGTTTGCGAGATGAATTGGAGAACTTGGCTCGATCCGCGAATGCAAAGATCCAGATCGTCGAATTGCCACCTGGCCCACCCGTTTTGGCTTCCCTGGTTGCCGAAGTCTACGGGCGCGACAGCAGCGACTATGGCGATGTGCTTCTATCTGCTTCGACCGTAGCGGAACGGTTGCGTCGCGAACCTGGGGTGGCCGAAGTGGATGATGTGCGCGAAGCGATAGTACCGCGTTTGGTTTTCGAACCGGACCAAGAGAAAGCTGCTCTATCAGGTGTCTCGGTCGCAGATATAGCCAACACCATTCAAATTGCACTCCAAGGGGACCAGCAAAACACGCTTCGAGTCGAGGGAGAACGCAACCCACTCAAGCTGACTTTCCGATTGCCACGGGCCCTGCGATCCAGTCAAGAAGATCTTTCGCAATTGAGTCTGAAGAACGCGCGTGGGCAGCTTGTCCTATTGCGAGAGATTGGCGATTGGCGAACCGAACAAGTTAGCCAAACGATCTATCACAAAAACTTGAAGCGAGTCGCTTATGTCTTTGCTGAGTGCGTTGGACGGCCACCCGCCGATTGTGTCATCGACATCCTGAGCGACCAAATGGCAAGCGGGCCCGATTTCGTGGAGGATGCAAAACCGCGTTCCCCTGGAACACGAACCTTTTTAACCAATGGAAGTGGAATCGATTGGCGAGTCCCAGAAGGCACCAGCGTGACCTTTGCTGGGGAAGGAGAGTGGAAGATTACGCTGGATGTGTTTCGCGATCTAGGACTTGCCTTTGGTGCGGCCATGCTGATGATCTACATCATCTTGGTTGCCCAAATGGGATCGTTTCTGGTTCCTATCGTGGTGATGCTTGCGATCCCGTTGACGGCTCTCGGCGTGATGCCGGGTTTCTATCTGCTCAATGCGATGCTGAGTCAATCGGTGGGCGGTTATCCCGACCCTGTGTACTTCACGGCGACGGCCATGATCGGCATGATTGCTTTGTCGGGGATTGTTACGCGAGATTCGATCATCCTGGTGGATTTTATGCAGCAGTCCGTGGCCCGAGGAAGGCCGTTGTTCGATGCTATTCTTGAAAGCCGCGTTGTTCGGTTGCGGCCGATCCTATTGACCGCAGGTGCAGCTTTGCTGTCGGCTATTCCGATCACGCTGGACCCGATTTTTTCGGGCCTAGGTTGGTCGCTCATTTTCGGACTGATTGCATCAACGTTATTTACGCTGTTTGTTATTCCTGTAACGTATTGGTTGCTGTACGCCGGGAAAGCATGATTTCACGCAACGCTGAGAAGTATCTTAACTTTGCGTTTCGCTACCGCTGGGTTCACCCCAGCGGAACAAATCTAGAGCAATGGTAAGCATCCCCCGAGGTAAACTCGGGGGCATTACACCATGCCGTCGGCTTTATGCCGAGGGTTCTGACCTTTTGTTCTAGAGGGATGGTAAGCATCCCCCGAGTAGAACTCGGGGGCATTCCACTAAGCCCAGAAGTAGTGAAAACACGGGAATAAACGCTTTTTCGCGGTGGCGTTTGGACGCGTTTTGGCTTGTTTCTTGCCCGCAACTAGGCTATGGTTTCGACACCATGAATTCATCCCTTGCAAGCCAGCACCCCACAGAAATCACCCCAACCTCCTTGGGCATCGATCAATCTATTGACGTCCAACGCAAGCGACGTCGGACGTTTGCCATTATCTCTCACCCCGATGCCGGCAAAACAACACTGACCGAGAAGCTGTTGCTGTACGGAGGATCGATCGAAGTGGCGGGGGCAGTTCGCGGGCGTAAATCGCAGCGTGCCGCAACTTCGGATTGGATGGAAATGGAAAAGCAACGTGGGATTTCCGTCAGTTCGACCGTCCTGACTTTCGAATACCAAGGCTGCCAGATCAATCTGCTGGACACCCCAGGGCACCATGATTTTAGTGAAGATACTTACCGCACCCTGATGGCTGCGGATGCGGCGGTGATGGTAATCGATTTGGCCAAAGGCATCGAAACGCAAACCGAAAAACTGTTCCGCGTCTGCGCTTTGCGAAAGATACCTGTTATCACCTTTGTGAATAAGGTCGACAGACCAGGTCGCTCGCCCTTGGAAATCATCGCAGAGATTGAGCAGAAATTTTCGATCGAGCCAGTCCCCCAGAATTGGCCATTGGGGAGTGGCAAGGAGTTCCGCGGATTCGTCGATTTGAATCAAGATACAGTCCACCTTTTTAACCAGCGCGATAGCGATCGCAGGATCACCGCCGAGATACAACAGTGGTCCGACTTAGTCGGGATCGATGAAGAAGTCAGTTCGACGAACCCAGCTAAGTCGAGCGAGCCAACGCAATCGCTTTCTCGAATCTTGGTGGACACGACGCGCGAAGAAGTCGATTTGGTTCAAATGGCTGGTGCTACACTTAACCCAGAGAGATTCCTCCGCGGTGAACAAACGCCCGTGTTTTTCGGCAGCGCATTGACCAACTTTGGTGTCGAACACTTTTTGAGAGGATTCCTCGAGCTATGCCCACCGCCGAGCGATCGACTCAGCAACATTGGGGTCGTTCGAGCCAGCCAACCAGATTTTTCAGGCTTCATTTTCAAGATCCAAGCGAATCTGGATCCTCGGCATCGAGACCGCGTTGCCTTCTTAAGAATATGCACCGGCAAGTTTCAAAGAGACATGGAAGTGGTTGTTGCTCGAACGGGAAAAAAACTGCGTATACCGCGAGCGCTGCGAATCTTTGGTCAAGATCGTCAGACGATGGATGAAGCGTTTCCCGGAGATATCATCGGCGTTGTTTGTCCGGGCGAGTTCCAACTAGGGGACACCCTTTGCCACGGAGAAACCATCCAGTACGAACCGCTGCCACAGTTTTCGCCGGAGTTCTTCGCTGTCCTGGATTGCCCCGACACTTCGCGCCGCAAGCAATTCGATCGCGGTCTAAAGCAATTGGTAGAGGAAGGGGCTATTCAAGTCTTCTATGAAACAAAGTCTTCACGCCGTGAAATGATTTTGGCGGCGGTGGGCGAATTGCAGTTCGATGTCGTCCGATTTCGACTTGAGTCGGAATACAATGCACCAACATCCCTGAGTTGGCGCCAGTTTAAATTGGCCAGGTGGTTCAACGCAACTGCTGAAGAAAAGGCAAATCTGAAGTTGTCGTATGCGGCAAAACTGGTCTGCGACCACTACGGAAATGATGCCATTTTGTTGCTATCGGAATGGGATGACAAGGTGTTGGTGCGAGAGAATCCAAATGTTGAATTCTATTCCATACGCGTTTCGAACTTCAAGCAAGCTTCTACGATGAAACCGCTGACGAATGCGTTGTCGCCGGGATAAGCGTGCGACGGAACAACGGGCCGCGAGCAGTACTCAACGCGGGGCGATGCCCACGCGGTTAAACGAAGTAAATTACTTGGTCGCCTTTTCCAGTTCGACAAATCGGCCGAGGATGGCCAGTGCCAGTAGCGCTAACATGGCGAAACCTGCGCCAAGCAACATAGCCGGCGCTGGGCCGATGAGGTCCCAGACGACTCCTGTGAGAAGGCTTGCGATCAAGGTGGTCACTCCCGTCAGCGCATAGAACAGACCCATCGCCGCACCGCGATGCTTTTTGGGTGCATGGTCGGCTATCAACGCTTTGTTGATGCCATCGGTCAATGCCATATAGACACCATAGAATGCCATCAGTGGCCACATTCCCCAGGCGTACGAATTAGGAAGTAATGCAAAGCCAACATACGAAGCAGCATAGATGGACCAGCCTGTTGCGATGATCGGCCACCTGCCGATGCGATCGCTTAAAACACCCAGCGGATAGGACAACGCGGAATAAGTAACGTTAAACAAGGCATATACCAAGACGATCGACCACGACGAATAGCCAAGGTCGCGCGCCCGTAAAAGGATGAAGGTGTCACTGCTATTCGCCAACGAGAATAGAATCAACACACCCAGGACCGCCCAATAGGAACGAGGCAGATGGAACCAGCCTGAGGTCATTCCAGTTTTGCTGGTCGGCGATGGTGTTTTGTCATCGACGCTTTTCATCAATGAATCGGGTTGGGGCTGGCTAGCTACGGCGGGGGCATCGTGGACGAAGAAGGTGAGCGCCAGCGAGGCAAGGCCTAACACCGAGCTGAATCCGAATATCGCTCGATAGACCCACGCGGGAGTCTCGACAATTTTGGTGGACACTCCGGCACTTGAATCGAACCTCGGAGAATCGGTCAACCACCACAACAGAAAGGCGGCAAGCAACACACCCACCAAGGCTCCGGCGGTATCAAGGGCTCGATGGAGACCGAAGGCTCGACCGCGTTGTTCCTCCGAAACTGCGTCTGCAATCAGCGCGTCGCGGGGGGCACCGCGAAGTCCTTTACCAAATCGATCTAGAATCCTCCCGAAGACAACCATCGGCCAAACGGTTGCCAACGCCACAATGGCTTTACCAAGTACAGGTAGGCCGTAACCGATTCGGATCCAACGCACGCGCCCGCCTCCCTTTCCCTTGCGATCGCTTCGAATGCCGGCGTACGCCGACATCAATGACACAATGAGGATGGCGACGCCCTCCATCGCACCCAATTGAGTCTTGGACGATCCAAGCACACCGATCAGAAAGAGAGGCAGCAGGGGGTACATCATCTCGCCCGAGACGTCAGCCAGGAAGGAGACAAAGCTCAAGATCCAAACGGAGCGTGGCAACGGGCGTTTTTTAGTTCGACTCAATGGACTGCAATTCCAGAACTGAAGATGGGTTTGTAATTGTAAGACGTATCAATGAGTCCCGTATTTGAGACTGGACGTCTAGCGTCCACCATCCGTAAAAGCATTTCTGAGCTTGAATTAGCTGTTCCCTTTCTTGCGACAGTTTTTTCCTAAGCTCGCTTCGATCGATCTT
This sequence comes from Pirellula sp., assembly GCA_031372345.1. Taxonomy (GTDB): domain Bacteria; phylum Planctomycetota; class Planctomycetia; order Pirellulales; family Pirellulaceae; genus JBKCUI01. Next base: position 15,648 of record JANMLD010000263.1, on the reverse strand, counting down.
TCTTGGGCACTTTGAGAGCCATTTGCTGAGCCTGGACAACGCTACGGCGCGATCGTTGATACCCCCTAGGAGTTCTTGCAACTCCTCGATGCGTGGGTAAACGGAGTCCTTTAATTCGGCAGGCAGAGCTGGTGCAAGCAACTCCATGGCGTAGCGTAGGTTTTTGACCCTGATTCGGAAGCGATGCATGGCTTGGAGGTCATTCTGGTCATTTGGGTACGCTTGATTGAAACGGTCAACAACACTAGCCATGGCGGCTTTTGCCCAGTTCGTAAATGGTTGAACTGAATCGCCATTAGCGGAATCACTTTGCAGCAAAGTCTTGAGCAATTTCTCCAATTGTTTTCGCTTGTGCATGCGATGAAAACACCGATGGATGGGTTGCTGGGCTTTCTTGCGCCGCCGTCGAACTCGGTCCGCGAGAGCCTTTGATTCCTCGGATTCTTGCGGCATGAGTTGCCCGATTAGGACGTCAAGATCGCGAGCTTCGCCAGCCACGTGACGTATTCTCTCAAGCTTTCTCCGAAGGCGTCGCAAGGGTCTTTTGGGTAGGACTTTCTTGTAGAGGTTGATTGCCGCCATCGATCTGCGTGTCCAAACTCGCAGTAGGTGAACATATTCCACGTTCTCGTGAGAATGTTTTGCAGCTAACGGCAAGTACTCCAAAACGGCCTGCACTCGATGTTGTAATGAATTTCGGGCTGCATCGGCGACGGTACTTTCCGACGCCAGTCCTTCGATCCATTTGTCAAAATGCTTCGCGGCGTTCATTTTGGAAAGAGCATTTTCTTGAGCTCAACCAGCGTAACTGGAATCAAGCTCAATAGAATGATCATTGGCAGATCGGACCAAGGCATGGCTTGCAATCCCAGTATTTCAGCCGACCATGGAATTGCAATCGCCGCGAGTTGAATCGCTACCGATCCCACCATCGCAAAGACTAGAAAGGGATTCGAAAAAAGCCCAACACTCGGCATGATACGGTCAAGATCACGACAGGCCATCGAATAGAAAATCTGGGTCAACGTCAGAATACAGAAGGCGACCGCGCGAGCTTCTTCCAGTCTTTCGGGCGTACCTTGATAGCTCCACGCAAAACCTGTTAAGGTCACAATGGCCATGAGCAGTCCGTGCAGCAGAATCGCCCGTCCTCTCTCCCAGTTGAGAATCGATTCGTTGATGGGTCGGGGAGGACGGGTCATTAAATCCTTGCCCAACGGTTCGCTCGCCAAAGCTAGCGCCGGAATGCCGTCGGTGATCAGATTGATCCAAAGAATTTGGATGGCCAAGAGGGGTGACGGCCATCCAATGAGCGAAGCGGCAAACATGAACATCACTTCGCTCGAATTGCATGCCAGCAAGAATTGAAGGAATTTACGGATGTTCTCGTAAATGCCACGTCCCTCCTCCACGGCGTTGACGATCGACACGAAGTTATCGTCGGTCAACACCATGTCAGCGGCTTCCTTGGCCACATCCGTACCTGTGATCCCCATTACGACACCGATATCTGCCGCCTTGACAGCGGGGGCGTCATTCACCCCGTCTCCGGTCATCGCTACAATATGACCATGGCTTTTCCATGCGTTGACGACACGCAATTTGTGTTCTGCTGTGACGCGCGCGACAACGGAATAGTCCATGATTTGCTGGGCAAGATCTTTCTCCGACTTGCTCTCGATTTCAGAACCGATCATCACACGGATGTCGGACTCAGCGATGCCAACTTCTTTTGCGATGGCGATGGCCGTCTCAGGGTGATCGCCGGTGATCATGATGGGTCGGATACCCGCATTTCGACAACGTTGAACCGCTTCTTTGGCTTCGCGGCGAGGTGGATCGAGCATGCCAATCAGTCCAATGAATGTTAAATCCGATTCGGATTGCCAGTCTTCTGGGGTCTCGGACACCTTCCGATATCCAACGGCCAAGACTCGGAGTGCCTCGGAAGCCATTTCTGAACTGCGTTCCAATACTCGCTGGCGGTGTTCGTCGAGCATTGCAACCGAATCACATTCCTGAAGATAGTGCGATGAGACGGCGAGCACCTCTTCCGGTGCTCCCTTGACAATCATTAACAGCCCACCCGACTCATCGCGGTAGATCTGCGACATCCGTTTGCGGTCCGATTCGAAAGGATTCTCATGGACCAAATCATCGAGCGTCCAACCAGAGACCACTCCTGCCTTGGCTGCGACGACCTTCAAGGCGATCTCGGTCGGGTCCCCCAGTGAAGTCGCTGGTTTTGAAGCTGTTTCTCGCGTCCAAATCGCATTGTTGCAACTGTCGGCATATTGCAATAGACGAACGAGCGTCTCCGGATGGCCTGCTGCATCCGGTGAATCCGTCGATGCTTTCAAAAGATGGATGTCGCCTTTGGAAGAATACCCCTGTCCGTCGACTCGCCAAGTGCGATCGAAGACCCATAATTTCCGAACCGTCATTTCATTTTGTGTCAGGGTTCCTGTTTTGTCCGTACAGATAACCGTAACACATCCGAGTGTTTCAACGCTGGGCAGCTTTCGAATCAAGGCGTTGCGTTTGGCCATCCGTTGCATACCAATTGCGAGCGTGACGGTGACCACGGCTGGCAAGCCTTCCGGTATGGCTGCTACGGCCAAACTAACACTGGTTAATAAGACGTCAACGAGGCTGCCTCCTCGCAACCATTGCAGTACAAAGATCACGGCCACCAGCGACAAACACACCTTGACGAGAACTTGTCCAAGCTCGGCAAGCCTCCGCTGAAGCGGAGTCTGCTCTACCTCGGTTTGCTGTAGCAGCCGAGCAATACCACCGATTTCGGTGTTCATTCCCGTCGAAGTTACAATCGCAGTGGCTTTTCCGGCCGTGACTGATGTCCCGGCGAACAAGCTGTTGACCCGATCTGCCAGCGGCGTTCCTGGCGGGAGTTCGGTATTGGCTCGCTTGAAGACTGGGGTTGATTCACCGGTGAGCGAGGACTCCAGAGTCTGCAATCCGAATTCGTCGACCAATCTAGCGTCTGCAGGCATTCGATCTCCTGCATCTAATAAGATAATGTCTCCCACGACGAGTTGTTCTGCCGGGATCAAGGTGGTGATTCCGTCTCGTTTCGTTTTGGCCAGAGGCGCGGACAATCGATTTAAAGCTCCCATGGCCTTTTCCGCCCGCTGCTCTTGGACAAAACCGAGCAGGGCGTTCAGCACAACAATGGTCAGGATCGCAGCGGTATCGATCCAATCCCCAAGAAATCCAGCAATGATCGCAGCGGCAATCAACAATGCGATCATCAGATTATAAAACTGGGCAGCCAATCGCTTCCACCAAGGGATCGTCTTGGCCAACTGCAAGACGTTTCTTCCATCCCTCGCGAGTCGCTCTGCTGCAGCCTGTTGAGACAATCCATTGCGGGTATCGCTACCGAGCGAAGCGACGAGGGAGGCCAAGGGTTGATCGTACATGACTGGCTATACACTTCAATGCGGTGACTGAGCTCGAGAGACTCCAGCGGTTTCTGAATGCCCACGAATTCAACTGCCGTGAGATTCGATTGCCGATCCCTTATTCTATCCTTTTTCGTATTAACAAAACGGAACACGGAGCATGATGCAGGATAAAACGTGAAACACTCCCCAAAAAAAAGCGACCGATAGCGGATCGCCCTTTATCCCCTAGGACGACGATATCCGTTGGGTGTTTCTCGACGAAATCAAGAATGCAACTCCCTACATGCACTTTTTCAAACACATGTTTTTCAATGTTGACAGAAGTTGATTCCAGTTGTTTTGCCAATCGATCCATCGATAGTTTCGTCTCCTGAGTGATTTGGGCATCGTACTCAAAGGCAGGTTCCAGCAGGTAGGGATGTTCGATCACCGAGACCAGCTCAAGCTGTGTTTCTTTCGGTAGGCCAAGCCCGATGACTTGAGCTGCAATTTGGGCGTCCACGTCGGAGCAGTCCGACGCGATGGTAAGATGCGGCGGTTGGCCCTTTTGGGAATGCGACACATGTTTGCCGCGTACGACGAGTACAGAGCAGGGAGCATGGCGAGCAACGGTTTCGCTCGTGCTTCCAAGAAGCATGCGAGTCAGTTGACTTTTACCATGTGCACCGACCACGATGATATCCGCTTTGGCTTCTTTCGCAAACTTGGTGATCTCGTCTGCGGGCTGCCCTAAGCAGGGCACTTGGACAGCCTCCAGCCCGACCTCCTGCAGGATGGCCGCTGCACGCTGAAACGCGTCGAGGGCGCGAGCAGACTCCAGTCGGACGAACTCATCGTGGACGTCGAGTGGCACCATGCCGTAGACTTGATAGCTTCCAACGGTGATGATCTCGTAGGATCGACTGTGTGCGATCGGCAAGCGGGAGAACCAATGGAGGGCTTGTTCTGCGGATTCGGATCCGTCCGTGGTGAGAAGCACTTTCATTTTCAAACTCGTTTCTGCGAAGGGTAAGAATTCAGTTTACGGTCGTTCTAATTTAGGGTTGAGCGGGAAGCTCGTCTCAATACATGCTTCCATCGATGGTTACCGCTAACTCATCGGCGGTCAGTGGTTCTTGGGCCAACAGTTGATTGGCCAAAATAGCCAAGGTCGCGTCCGACGCATCGTTTTGCGTCAACCTTCGATGCGTGATGCGCTGCTTCAGCGTCTCCTCATCCACTCGAAAGTCGACGATGCGAAAATCGGCTCCCTCCGAGTTCGCCAACATTTGAAAACGCTGCCGATCGGATTGTTTTAAAAAGGTTGCATCGACCACCACAGGGAAGTCGGCTTGCAGAATGTCCTTTGCGACTTCAAATAGCCAGCGATACGTCGCCTCGGAAGCGGTTGGAGAATACATGCCCTCGCCTGGCCCGTTGCCCGATTGCATTGTGCCCGATGTCTTGAAGAGCCTCTTGCGTTCGATATCCGAGCGAATTCGAACAGCACTTTCCTTTTCAATGATCCTTTGACTTCCCGTCGTTTTACCGCTTCCACTCACACCACGCGTGATCCACAGATGTGGCTTTACCGGCTGAATCATTCGATTGGCAAGTTGGATGTACTCCCTGGCTGGAGTCATTTGTTCTGAGTCCAGTCGCTGCACCTGGTTCAATTGTCGAGCGCGCATCACCGCAATCTTGGCTCGCACCATGGCTCGGTACACGAGGTACCATCGCAACACCAACAACGATCCATAGTCACCTGTTTGTTCCAAATAGGCATTCAGAAAAACCGCTGACAAATCTGCATGTCCTCGCTCGTCAAGATCCATGACCAGAAAGCTGACATCACTAGCAACGTCAATCCATGAGTATTCAGAATTGAATTCGATGCCGTCGAATGGTACCCAATGTCCAGCCCAAAAAACGATGTTGTCGCAGTGTAGATCCCCATGGCATTCCCGAATAAACCCGTCGAACATCCGGGTGCGAAATTGCGACTGATGGCTTGTAAAGAATGTGGTGGTCCAATTTTCTAGACGGAGGAGCATCGGATCCAAGCGGAGCAACGGTTCATTTAGTAGAAAATTAAAATTCTCTTTGGCTTGATCAAATATCCTTGAGACTATTTCTCCGCTTGGCCGCTCAAGCCTCCGTGCGATAGCGTGGAAACTCGCAATGCTCGTTGCCAGTTGGATCATATGTTCTCTCGCGACGAGATTTTTACTTAGTTGCCTGCTAAGCAACGCGTCTTCAGGGAATCGCCGCATCCGGACTGCGAATTCGATGGGTTGCGCATCGCCATCCATACGGATTTGACCATCCTCGAACGTGATCGGAACAACGTCGAGATACAGACCCGTTGCATACCGGTTTCCTAGCCTCAGTTCTTCACAACATGCGTGATGCCGTTTCGAAAGGGTTCCGTAATCGAGAAAGTCCGTGACGATCGGCTTCTTTATCTTGTAAGCAAAGTTGCCTGCAAGCAACACCCAGGAAATATGCGTCTCATGCAAAACGACGGGTCCACTCACGGAGTGAACATAAGCCGATGGATCTAGTAGCGATTCAATTAGGGCATCGTGTGTCAGAACATTGTTCTCGATAGCACTGTTCATGTTAATGCCTTCGAATGGCTTTTCAGATGTTCAGAACAGTCGGTAATGATCGATTCCCTGACGACAATCACGTCAGGCGTACGAGTCCTGACGTGATCTATGAGCAACTCGCCACTTGCCACAACTCGCAGCGGATGTAGAACGCGTCGGAGTAAGTGTTGTAGCCATAACGTATCTCCAAAATCTAAACGTCCGACAGGCTAAAATCCGTTCACCGCACCGTGCGGCTGGTTTGCTTGCCCTGGTTAACACTGCATGAAGCAAAACAAGTACCAAAGGGGTCGCGTTTGGTTTTATTCGCCGAAGCCTATGCAAAAGACGGAAGCCCACGTTTGTAAACATGCGCCAATTTGACACAGGGTGATGAGCGAAAGTAGTCAGTTGCGGTGTGCATCCATAGCTAGATAAAATGGGCATTCAAGAGAAAGAGAAGTAATCAATCGATGTTGCATTCGGGTTGGCCGATCAGCAAAACCTAGACGGGGCGGCGTTCAACTACATTCAAACGATCTCCACCTGCGTTAGCTGTCACACCCATTGTCGCGATGTCCTTCGCATCGCAGCAGTACCCAACCGCGTCATCCCGATCCCGGTTGCGGAAGAGGAGTTGGAACGCTCCGCGATGCCGATATATCGAAGATAGCCAAGAGGTCTGACACGGTTGTGGCTTCTTGGAACACAACTTGCAGTAGGTTTCGATTCTCTAGACTCCTGGACATTGACTCCCATCCGTGATTTTGAATGTGCGAGTCTAGAGGCGTCAAACGAGCCAAACGAACCTACATCAAGGAAACTCCTGGATGACCATCAACACAATTCTTGTCCCTTTTGATTTTAGCCCGAGCAGCACTCTGGCAATTGAAAAAGCCTGTCTGCTTGGGCAACAGTTGAAGGCTCAGCTGCATCTGGTTCACGTCAGGGAAGGATCGCCGGATGTGGATTTTCAGCGTCACGCTTTGGATCGATTGCTAGCGGCAGTTCCGCCGGCCTTTGAGTTGCAAAACAAAGTCCATCGCGAAGTGCTTAGTGGCGTCGTCCACACTGAGTTGTTGCAATATGCCAAAAAGTGTCAGGCCGATTTGATTGTTATGGGATCGCGGGGGCGATCTGGGGTTCTTCGGCTAGCGATGGGAAGCGTCGCGCAACGCGTATTGAAAACAGCCCAATGCCCGGTTGTGTTGGTCAAAGTCGACATGGGCCAGAGTGTCGCCGCTCATGATGAAGCCGATGGGAAGTATCAAAGCCTCAAATCGTTGGATTCCCCCGCGCTGGACTTGATCGCAAGGGCTGTCAGTCTTCGTGCCACCGATGTTCATCTTGACCCAATGGACGAGGTGCAATATCAAGTGCGATTTCGCATCGATGGACGTGTCATTCCGTATTGCACTTTGGACCGAAGTGTTGCCGAGCATTTGATACACCAATATCTGACGCTGGCTAGAATCGATCATGCAGAGCCGTTTCGTCCCCGAGAAGGTCGGTTGCAGCTTCCACCCGCAATGCGGGACATCGAATCTCGACTGACGGCCACGCACGTGGCTGGCGGAGAAGCGATGTCATTGAGATTGTTTGCGAAAGACAACGTTTTCCTGCCGCTTGAGGAACTTGGATTCAGCGAAGCCGGACTAAACACCATCCAAAAGATTCTTCGAGGAAGTGAAGGGTTGGTATTGGTCACGGGACCGACTGGTTCAGGCAAAACCACGACGGTCTACACGATGCTCCAATTCTACGGGAGCAAGGACCGCAATATTGTATCGATTGAAGATCCGGTGGAATTCGACGTCCCATTTGTACGACAGTTGAACGTCGATGAGCGGCACGGAGTTACCATGACGAGCGGACTGAGAACGCTTCTTCGCATGGATCCCGATATCATTTTTGTAGGTGAGATCCGAGATCCCGAAAATGCGGGAATCGCACTGCGTGCTGCTAGCTCCGGAAGATTTGTGTTCAGTTCGTTGCATACGCGCGACGTGGCTTCCACATTGACGGCGCTTCGCGATTTGGGCGTTACGAATCATTCCCTTGCTGGCAATTTGATTGGTGTCATTAACCAACGATTGGTACGAAGATTGTGCGTTGAATGCCGAAAGGCAGGTGAGCTGAATGAAAAACAGAAGGAAGCATTCGCTGAGAACGGTCTAGTCCCGCCAAATGAAATCTACGAGCCCGTTGGCTGCGACTGTTGCAGAGGCACGGGCTTTAAGGGAAGGTGCGGTGTCTTTGAATGCGTATCCATCAACACGGATTTAACGCAAGCGATTTCAGTTAACGCCACCGAAGCGGACCTTCGCAGCCTAATTCGATCGCAAGGCGTGGCGAGCTTGACGGTAGAGGCTTTGAAAAAAGTACAGGACGGAATCACAAGTTTTGACGAAGCCAACTCAATTCGATGGCTTTAGAAGTAGCCTATTAGTGATCTACGGGCGAGGCTCCTGCCTAGCTCGACCCTCCCCAGCGGGCCAGCTGGGGAGAGTTACTGTTTGATCGCCGCCCCAAAATAACTTTTTTGGAGAATTCCGTTGCGAGCCATTGAGTTCGTTTGACAGGAAAATTACGGACAGAAAAATGGCTCCGTGTATTACTCCAATCTGCCGCTCGCGTTAGGAATCCGCCGCGACTTCTTGTTCGACTTCGTCGGCGACTTCCGGTTTGCCTTCTGGACCTGCATAGCCGCCACAGGCGATAATCGCGTCGCGGATGGCATTCGCCACATCCTTATTCTCCATAAGGTAGTTTCGTGCTTTTTCTTTTCCTTGACCAATATAGGTGTCGCCGTACTTGAACCAAGCACCGCTGCGGTTCACGATCTTGTGTGCCGTTCCAAGATCCAGGAGGTCCCCTTCGAAACTAATCCCGCAAGTGTGCATCATGTCGAACTCAGCCACGCGGAATGGAGGTGCGACTTTGTTCTTGACGATCTTGGTTTTAACTCGCTGACCCACTACCATTTCGCCATCCTTGAGTTGTCCAATTCGGCGAACGTCGATTCGGCACGACGAATAGAATTTCAAGGCGCGACCACCAGGCGTGGTTTCCGGTGAACCGTACGACATCCCGCCAATTTTTTCACGGATCTGATTGATAAAGATCACGCACGTCTTGCTCTTGGCAATAACCCCAGTCAGTTTACGCATGGACTGGCTCATTAAACGTGCTTGCAGTCCGATGTGCGAATCACCGATCTCTCCCTCCAGTTCTTGTCTTGGCACCAAAGCGGCCACCGAGTCGATGACAATGACGTCGACGGCGTTGCTTTTGATCAGCATTTCGGTGATTTGCATGGCTTCTTCGCCGCTGCTTGGTTGGCTCACCAGCAACGTGTCCAATTCAACGCCGAGTTTCTTGCCCCAGCTAGGATCAAATGCGTGTTCCGCATCGATGATGGCCGCGATGCCGCCGGCTTTTTGAGCTTGGGCGCAAATATGCAAGGCGATGGTCGTCTTGCCGCTGGATTCTGGGCCAAAAATTTCGATGATTCGGCCGCGAGGAACCCCCACGCCGCCCAAAGCCATATCGAGCGAAAGCGAGCCGGTCGGAATGCCTTCTATCTTGAGCTGGGCCTCTCCGCCCAGCGGCATGATGGAGCCTTCGCCGAACTGCTTTTCGATTTGTTGGAGCGTCGTCCGTAGGCTAGGCTCTCGTTTGTAGATGTTTTCAAGACCGGTGATTGGCTCGGCTGGTGGGCCCTTGTCGGATTTTTTCTTGTTTTTGCTGGTTGAAGCGGCCATACCTGAAATTCCCTTTTTCTGAGTGAAACCTAATGATGAGAGACAAAGAATTGGTGTGCAATCGCATGCGGACAAGTATCTCTCAATCGTACCCGTCGCCCATCACCTAGAGATCAATCTCGTTTTGAACCGTTGCATTCCAATTGCTGCTAAGGATGCTAACGCATTCCTGCCGAGTTCACAACAAGCCTCCAGGCCCACACCCTAATTTTCGACATTGGTTGGACACCTTTGGTCAAACGACAAGATTTTGGACGAAATTTAGTCGAGTAGGCCACGTTTTCGAAGCGAAGACTTCAGTTGAGTCAAGGTGGGGTGTTTTTTCGCCAAGTGAGCTGCATGGGTTTTCGCAATCTTCTCCCCCTTTTCGCCTCCAACAGCTTCCCGCAAGTCCGAAAGCAGTTCTGCTGCTGCTTTGTAATTGCCTGTTCCCCTTGCATCCGCGAGTCTTTCCGATTCAAGCAACCACTTATTTGGTTCTCGGATCATTTCCTGCATTCGCTTTTGTCGCTGTTGCTCCTTACTCATGGCAGCCCGCTTAGCCTTTGCAGCCATTAATTTCTCCGCTTTCCTGGCTTCATTTTCTCGAAGTTGCTCGGTCCGTTCACCCAGCGAGCTTATGGATCGCGTTCCAAGGACCGTCGAAGATGCCTCGACAGGCGTCTGGTTTCGGCATGCGGCCATCAACTCGGCTTTCACACCAACCGCATCTTCTGTCATCAGCCTACGGAGCGATTCGCGAGCATCGGCTTCGCTCAGTTTTTCCAGCCATTCGACGACAACTTTTGTTGTATCGAGTTTCATCGAATCGGGCTTGCTTGGATTTGCCTCGGACGCAGCGACAAGCATGAGTGGATCCAGGCCGAAAAAACCTAACACGTCTCCACACGATTCGTAGAGCAGATCTAGGCCAATTGGGACTGGTGGTTCGACTTCATCAGGATCATCCCCTCCAGCGGCGCACAGCCAAAGCAAGTACAGGGCTCCTACATCGCCTTGAATCAAATGCTGTCGCAGTTGAACTAAATCATCCATGTACAAAGATGGCTCATAAATTTCATCAAGCTCGCCTCCATCATTATAGGGTGATATGGACAAGATCCCACCATCGCCTCGAGCATCTTTCTTCCATGTCAATCCATTTAACCCTATGTAGGCAGCCCAAAGTTTTTTGGGAAGGGGCAATCCGTGCGGCACTCGAAATGAGGCATTGCGAACGCCATAATTTGCATAGTGAAGATAAACATCGTAACCTTGACGCAGCAAGGCGTTCGCATCACCTCGAAAATCTCCGTAGTGATATTCATTTTCGAAGCACCAACGCGTTATGTCCGCGCGGCTCGACTGAGTTCGTGCAAACTTCATTTCCTTTTCCGTAAGGGGCCGATCAACAGCTCGAAACGCAATGTACTGGTACTCACTCATCGTCTCACCTCGTCCCCTACTCCAATTCTCCACTACTCCCCTACTCCACTCCTCCTCCCCCCTACGCCAACCGCTTGGCGTCGATTTTCAACTTCGCGATGCGGTCGGAAACTGCCTGTTTGGCGGTGGCTAGCTCGGTTGAGCCCGCGACCGGCTCTAGGCCGAACAAATAGAATTTGACCTTGGGCTCGGTACCCGACGGTCGGACTGCAATCGCATTGCCGGACGGAGTCGATTGGCCAGGCAGCGCCAAATCCAGGATAAGCATGTTGCTTTTTGGTGCATCCATTGGCTCCAAGATGCCGGCGGCGTTGCGGCGAGTCACATTCCCATAGTCGCGAACAGCCACCACCTTAAGGCCACCCATTTCGGCTGGCGGGTTGTCTCGAAGGGATTGCATGAGCTTTTTCATGTTGGCCATCCCCTCGCTCCCCTCCATTTGCACGTTGATCAAGTCCTCGAGATGGCAACCGTGCAGAACTTGCAATTGGTCTAGTCGCTGGTGCATCGTCAGCCCCTGGGCCTTGAGGTCCGCGGCGAGCTGGCACATCAGCAAGCATGCGACAGCGCCGTCCTTGTCACGACAGTATTGGCCAATGAGGTAGCCGTGGGATTCTTCCGTACCAAAAGCGAAATCGTCTGGTCCGCACTCGTCCATCAAGCCGGCGATCCATTTGAAACCGACGTGGATGTTCCCTTCACATCGCGCCCCGTAGCTTTCGGTAATACGACGAATGAGATCGGTGGTTACCAAGGTCTTGATGACGTACGTTTTTTTGGTCAACTGACCCAACGTCTTGAGTTTGCCGAGCACAAAATCGGTCAGGAGGGCTCCTAACTGGTTGCCGTTGATGGTTGCCCATGAGCTATCGGCTTGTGTGGTTAGTGGGCAAGCGCATCCCATGCGGTCGCAGTCGGGGTCGGTGGCCAAGATCAAATCCGCCTTCTTGGCTTTCGCGTCCTCGATGATAGCGGTGAAGACAACGGTGTTTTCGGGATTGCTCACATGGCCCGGCACGTTCGGAAAATCACCGTCGGGTTTGGCATGAGGACCATAGACGATCACATCGTTGAAACCCGCGGCCTTCAATAGTGGAAGCACGGCGAAGCTACCGACCCCATGCAACGGCGAGTACATGACACGAACGTCGCGAGATCCTGGCCAGGCGTATTTCACGGCAGCGGCAAGGTAATCGCGATCGATTTCCTGCGTGACAATGGAAACTTTTCCGGCTTGGAGTGCGTCCGCAAAAGGAACTGTCTTGATCTGTTGGACGTTCATGACGCGATCGATGATAGCGGAGTCGTGAGGCGGCAGGATTTGGCCACCGGTCGACCAATAGACCTTCACCGCGTTGTCGCTTGGGGGGTTGTGAGAAGCGGTAACCATGATTCCGCATGAGCAGTTTTTTGCACGAACTGCAAAGGAAAGTTGCGGTGTGGCCCGGTAGTCATCCAGGAAATAGACTTGGAATCCGTTGGCCACCATGATCGATGCGCATAGTTCTGCAAAGTGCCGCGATTTGTGCCGAGTGTCGTAAGCGATCGCGCATGACAGAAGCGTATTCGAGGCGGGCATTTGCAAAATGTAGTCGGCTAATCCTTGTGCGCTTTCGCCGATGGTTCGATCGTTGATGGCGTTGGAGCCGATATCATACATTCGACCACGTCGACCACCGGTGCCAAAGGGGATAACGGTCCAGAACGCATCGTCGAGGGCTTGCCACTTTTCCGATTCAATATGCTCTACGAGCTTGGGCAAGTACGAACTGTAACGGTCTTGAGTCAGCCAACAGGTCATGTTTTCCAAAGCTCCTTGGCTGATCAGACCTTCTGATTGCGCTTTTTGGATCCGCTGAGTGGCCGATTGAATTTGGGTTGGAGTGAACAAGCTTAGACTTTCTGGGACGGGATGATTTCAACGAAATGAGCCGCGATCGGTCAACGAAAAGGGCCTCTAGCACGTGGAAGTTGTTGTGAAAAAGCAGCTTACGACGCACCCCAGAGACCGGCTAAGAGTATACCGTCTGCGCTGCCGTTGTGCGTTGAGGTGTTTTTGTGGCAGAGCGAGGCCCTCGCTCAGTTTGGGTGGAAACAAAACGAGCGAAGGGCCTCGCTCGTCCACACGCTAATGGTTCGCTTTTTGCACGGTAGAGCTTTTTCCTCACGGCGACATCCTAGATCGCCGCGAATACCGCGGTTTTCTGCACTTTTGAAAGGTATGTGTATGGCAACGTTTATCACGAACATCAAGTTCACGCAGCAAGGCATCAAGGGGATTGACGAAACGACCAAACGCGCAGCGGCATTGAAGGTCTCAGCCAAGAAAATAGGGGTCAAAGTCACCGACGTTTATTGGACTCTCGGTGATCATGATGGAGTTCTCATCTTTCAAGCCCCCGACGACGAAACCGCAACAGCCTTTCTGCTGCACATTGGGGCGATGGGAAATGTTCATACAACGACGGTACGGGCGTTTACCGCAGCAGATATGGACAAAGTACTCGCCAAAGTACACGGATAAGAAAATTGGATTTTCGAAGGTCGGTTGGTTCCCGAACCGAACCATGCCAATCGCACGGTTCGGTAGTTCGAATTTCCAGTTTGGGAATGCGATTCAGTTGCTTTTACGGTTTCGGAAGTAAAGCAATCCAAAACAGGGCACAATAAGCGCACCTGTTCGCACACATTTGCACTTCTACTGTGACGAAACGCTACACATTTTTTTCGGCCTCAACGCGATTCTCAAGAAGACTATGCATTCGTTGAAAGTAGCCAGTTCTATGCGATGGCCGTTGGGGAACAGACTCACAACTTGTTCACATGAAAGTGGAGCAAATCGTGCTTAGTATTAAAAAAATTCTATTGGCCTCCGATTTAGGTGCGAACAGCGAAAGAGCGACAGAACATGCTCGCATGTTTACGAGTCAATTCGGAGCGGAACTGCATATACTGCACGTGTTGGAGGATGTGTTGGTCAACACGCCGAGTTTTGGTGGCGGGCTGGCGTTGAATTCGTATGTCCACGAATCGAAGTCTGTCGTGGAAGGAAAGATTCATTCCCAATTCGAGCCCGCTTGGCTCCTGGGAAAGCAACTCATTGCCGCAACCGCCGAGGGGGATCCTGGGGATCAAATCTTGCGTTACGCAAAGGAGCACGCGATCGATTTGATTATTCTTGGTACCCACGGGCGAACGGGTTTGTCTCACATTTTGGTTGGGAGCGTTGCGGAGCAAGTTACGCGCAAATCGAAATGCGCTGTGGTTGTCGTTCGGAGTCGAGCCTGAGAATTGGTACTTGTTTTGCTCTGGACGTTTGGAGGCAGATATAGCGAGGAAGCCGTTCTCGTAGTATTTGGCTAAAAATGCTCGTTCCGCAGCTTGGGAGAACCGTATGCTAGATTGGATGAAACGCTTGCCAACTTCACATGTGTTGGGCTGGCTCGGTGTTGGTTTGCTTGCGATCGTTATCGTTTTAGTTTTTGTACGACGTCTCGTTGGAATGGATGGATAGGAGCACTTCGATGAAGATCATACTCGCGACGGATGGTTCTCAATATGCCGAGGAGGCAGCTTGGCTCTTAGCCCACTTGCCACACTCGGAAAAACTTGAGCTAACAGTCTTATTCATCAGCAACGTCCCCAATTTGCATGGGGCCAAGAACATTGCGGAATTAATGATGCGACTTGAGATTTCCGACAGGGAAAAGGCGGCGTCTGTGTTTGCCCATCTCAGGAGCATTTTTGAGGGCGCAAATGCTTCGCTCGAGTTGGTGGTTGGAGAAGGACACGTTGGTACGCGGATTGTACACGAGGCAGAAGTCCGCAAGAGCGACTTGATCGTGTTAGGTGCCGTTGGCCATTCGTTGTTCGAACGCATGTTCGGGAGCACCAGCGACTTCGTCGCGACGCACGCTAGGTGTTCGGTTTTGGTGGTTCGACCAACCGGTTTGAAAACGGCAAAGCGGCCGATTGATGTCTGCATTGCGTACGACGAATCCGATGCTTCGTCGGTGGTTTTTCAGCAACTCGCGCAGTTCGGTTGGGGAGTGAATACCAAGATGGAGGTGGTAAGTGTTGTCACCATTCCTTTTGTGTACTCCGAGATCGCGTACGAGTTTGATCTGGACGAGATCAAGGCAATTCGGAGAGAAGCTGTTGACGCCGCTGCGAATCAGTTGCGTGAACTCTCGACTTGGGTAGAAACGCATGTCATCGAGTCCAACCATGTCGGAGATGGACTTGTGCAGTTTGCTAAGAAGAAAGGGAGCGACATCATCGTTATGGGCAACACGGGGGGTGGAATGGTAAGCACGTTTCTGCTTGGGAGTGTCTCCAAATACGTTTTAAGGCATACCGCGTGTTCCGTCTGGATCGCAAGAAAGAAAATTGCTTAAAGCATTGTCGCCTTTTGCTCCGCAAAAGTGCGTTAACGAGGCGCACTTTCGCGGAGCGAAAGGC